>JACUTV010000019.1 GCA_014859645.1 Campylobacterales bacterium | reverse complement strand
TCTACTGCCCAAGAATTGGCACACGATGAGCGCAAAGATACGCCTATTCCTATTCTCATCACTGCTTATGCGACAGATCAGAAAGATAAAATTATCATCACGCGAGATGCAGTTTTTGTTTATCCACGACAAAGTGTTATCGAAAAAGCACGAACCCGCTAGCCTTCTCTATACTGCCGTGCACTAGTGATGCGCGGCAGATTTTCTTTTTCCACGCTCAATCTTCCTTACATGTAAAGCCTCTCCCTTAATACTGTTTGCACCATTGCACAAGCTTACATGTACAGATATAGCAACGTAATGACAAGGAAGAAGATTAGAGGAAATGAAACAGAGGAAGAAGCATGGAAGATTCCATGCTTCTAAAAAAAAGGGGGGGGCTAAAGGGCGGCTTTGGCTTTGGTTGCGACCAAGGCAAAGGCTTCAGGGTCATTCATTGCCATGTCTGCTAAAATCTTACGATCTAGCACGATATTGGCTTTGTTGAGTCCATTAATAAAGCGTGAGTAGCTCACATCGTTCAATCTGCACGCCGCGTTGATACGGGTAATCCAAAGGCGTCTAAAATCTCGTTTTTTCTGTCGTCTGTCGCGGTATGCGTAAACTAAACTACGCTCAAGTTGCTCTTTTGCTTTTCTAAAATGTTTGCGACGTCCGCTAAAAAAGCCACGTGCTAATTTTAATAGTTTTTTATGTCGTCGTCGTCTGACAACCCCAGTTTTTACTCTTGCCATAGTGTCTCCTTGACCTTATTGGTGCCTACTGCTAGGACTTTCCCTACTCTCTAGGGGGATAGCAATCTTCAAATGGCGCAACCGCCAAAACCTTTTTCTTAAACGAACTTACTTTTGGCAAAGCATGAGTTTTACACCGTTAACATTGGTGCTATCCACATACTGAGATTCTTTAAGTCCGCGCATACGCTTCGTGGGCTTTTTGGTCAAGATGTGGCTACGAAATGCTGAACCACGTTTAATCTTGTTTTTTGTCGCTTTAAAGCGCTTTGCCGCACCACGTACCGTTTTCATTTTCGGCATAGTAGTCTCCTTGCTGTGTCTCTTGAAAAAAGAAGGGGAACCCCTAAGCATTTTTCAAAGCCAAACATGTTAGCCAAAAAATACTTAGAGGTGCGTTAAATTACTTGGAGTTGTCTTTTTTAGGGAAGGTCATCATGTTAACGAAGCGCCCTTCGAGTGCAGGTTCTTTGTCGCGGTCTGCAATGTCTTCTACAAGGGGCCACACACGCTCAAGCACATCAATGCCAGCTTGTGGGTTTGCCATTTCTCGTCCTCGTAAGAAAACACGAAATTTGACATGTTTGCCCTCTTCTAAAAATTCGCGAGCATGCTTAATTTTGTAATTCACATCATTTTGTGCGATTTTGACAGAAAGCTTAATCTCTTTAACCTCGATACTTTTTTGCTTCTTTTTTGCTTCTTTGAGCTTTTTGTCCTGTTGGTACTTGAACTTTCCATAGTCCATCACCTTACACACAGGCGGGGTAGCTTCAGGTGCGATGAGTACCAAATCCAAGCCCATTTTCTCAGCAATCGCAAGTGCTTCATTACGGGAAATAATCCCATATTGGGTACCATCGTCCCCAATACACCTCATTTCATGTGCTCGTATCTCGTCGTTAAGCATGACGTCTTTTTGTTTACTCAAAAGCGTACCTCACTCATTTTCTCCTTCATATGTTGTAATAGCTCCTCCAAAGACAACGTGGATTGTGTTCGTTCACGTCTGTCCCTTAGGGCAACACTTTGGTTTTTGACCTCTTCTTCACCTACGACTAAAATCATCGGAACCCGCTGTTTTTCAGCAGTACGAATGCGCTTGTTTAGGCTCTCATTCTTTGTTGAAACTTCTGCGTCGATGCCCATGTCAAGCAACTTACGTGCCAATTCTTTGGCATACCCGTGGTGTTCTTCGCCAATAGGCACAATCACCGCTTGTGTTGGAGCGATGAAGAAGGGAAATTCCCCGCCGGTGTGTTCAATCAAAATCCCAATAAAGCGCTCAAAGGAACCCAAGATAGCGCGGTGAATCATCACAGGCTGGGCGCGTTCATTGTGTTGGTCGATATAGCCAAGGTCAAAACGGCTGGGTAAATTGAAATCCACCTGTATGGTACCACACTGCCACTTACGTTTCAAGGCGTCGGTGATTTTGATGTCGATTTTTGGGCCATAAAAGGCACCACCACCCTCATCAATGCCATAAACAAACCCATGTTCATCTAAGGCATCTTTGAGCCCTTGAGTGGCTTTTTCCCAGACTGCGTCCTCACCAATCGCTTTGGCGGGCTTAGTGGAAATCTCCATCTCATAGGTAAAGCCGAAACTTTTCATGATTTGGTCAACAAATTCTAAGATTTCGATAACGTTTTCTTTGATTTGTTCGGGGGTGCAGAAAATATGGGCGTCATCTTGGGTAAATTCGCGCACACGGAACAAGCCGTGCAATACGCCGCTTTTTTCATGGCGATGCACCACGCCGTATTCGAAAAATTTTAAAGGCAGGTCACGGTAAGAGCGCACATCGCTTTGAAATACTTTCAAGTGTCCCACGCAGTTCATGGGCTTGATGCCGTATTCCATTTCATCAATCACCGTAAAATACATATTTTCGCCATAATTGTCGTAATGGCCACTCACTTTCCACGCGTCCGCTTTAAGGATTTCAGGGCCACGCACAGGCTGATAGCCTCGTTTGCGGTGCGCAGCAAACAACAAATGTTCTAACTTGGAACGCAATCTACTGCCATTGGGAAGCCAAATGGGCAATCCAGAGCCGATTTCATCGTCAAAGGTAAAGAGTTTAAGCTCATTGCCAAGCTTGCGGTGATCGCGCTTTTTGGCTTCTTCAATCATAGTCAAATGCTCTTTGAGGGTTTCTTTATCGGCAAATGCAGTACCGTAAATGCGTGTGAGCATCTCCTTGGTTTCATCGCCACCCAAATACGCTCCCGCAACACGCATCAATTTAAAAAAGCGCAAGATGCCGACATTTGGCACATGGGGACCACGGCAAATGTCTTCAAAGTCCCCTTGTTTGTAAATCGAAACACCGCCTTCTGGGATGCGTTTTAGCACTTCTTGTTTTAAATCATCGTGGGCAAATTTTTCCGCGACCTCAGCTTTGGTAAGCTCATAGCGCTCAATAGGATGTTTTTCTTTGAGAATGTCTAGCATCGTTTTTTCGATGGTTTTTAATTCTGCTTCAGTAATTTTGACTTCCGTGCGAAAATCATAATAAAAGCCATCTTCAATCACTGGGCCTACGAAAAATCGCGCTTCAGGGTACAAACGCTTGATAGCATGTGCCATCAAATGGGCCGTGGAGTGACGAATCAGTTCGAGTGATGCTTCGGAATTGTCAAAAAAAATGGGTGAGCCTTGGAGGGTTTTTGCGGCAACGGTTTGAGTATCGACGGGCATGCCGTCCACGAGGTATGCGATAGGTTCGCTCATAGTTGTCTTTCCTTTTTACCTGCTGAACTCCCAAACCAACGGGAGAACAAAAAATGGTGATCACGATTGGACTTGAACCAACGGCCCCTACCATGTCAAGGTAGTGCTCTACCAACTGAGCTACGCGATCCCAAAATTTAAAGAGTTGAGATTATAACCGTCAAAGGTTTTAATTTGGCTTAAATACCGCTTTTCCAACCTTTACATGTAAGGCCAAAAACAGCCTATTGGGGTGCCTTTTTAAACAACACAAAGGTTTGCAGTAAAATGATGGCTACGGAGAGATTGATCATCACATCGGCAAAATTAAACACCGCAAATTCAAACCATCGGTGCCAAAACACATAATCCACCACCCCGCCATGCACAAATCGGTCAAACACATTGCTACTGCCCGCACCCAACAGCATTCCCAAAGGAACGTGGTGGTCTTGCACCATAGTTTTGTTTTGCACCAAGTAGCCTAAAATTCCCGCAATCAGTCCCACCTGAATCACCTTAAGCCACGGCCCCAACGAGGCAAACATGGAAAAAGCAACGCCTTTGTTGTACGTTAAAATGAGGGAAAAATATTCCCCATTCCACCGAATCCCGCCTTCAATAAAAAGGCCTTTTATCCACTGATCTAGAAGAAAAATAACGCCAAAGCTTACACCAAAAATAACCCAAGCTTTAGCCATTTAGTGCCTTTTTCAAAAACGTCTCCAAAGTCTCCATGTGTTCTTGCAACCGCTGCGCATCTTCCCCTTCAAGTAAAATACGTAGCAAATTTTCTGTCCCCGAATAGCGCACCAACACGCGGATTTTTTCCTCTTGGATACGTTGTTCGAGGGCTTCGTACCCTTCGATTTTTTCCAAAGGCACCTTAGTGCCTACGGCGATATTGTGCAAAAGTTGGGGGTAAAGCTCAAAAGGAGAAAGTAACACGCTCGCTTTTTTCTTGGAAACTAGCAAATACGCCATCACTTGCATGGCAGCCACAAGGGCGTCTCCTGTTTTGGCAAAATCGGAAAAGATAATGTGCCCGCTTTGCTCGCCTCCAAAATTCATCCCTCTTTCCCGCAAGGTTTCAAGAACGTATTTATCGCCCACATTACATCGGTGCAGCGCCATACCTTGCTTTAGGGCAAAATCTTCCAAGGCTTGGTTGCTCATCACTGTTGTAACGAGGCCGCCCCCACGCAGTGTGCCTTCATTTTTTAGGTGCAACGCCAAAGCACCCAAGAGTTTATCGCCATGCACAACACTGCCCGTTTCATCGACCACCACCAATCTGTCCGCATCTCCGTCAAACCCAAACCCAATATCTGCGCGCAGTTTTCGCACTTGGTCGCTGAGTGCTTCAGGGTGCAAAGCACCGCAGTTTAGGTTAATATTGCTTCCATTTGGATCGTTATTAATCACAATCGTTTCTGCGCCCAGTTCGTTAAAAATCGTCGGTGCTACTTTGTACGCCGCGCCATTAGCCACATCAAGCACCACGCGCATGCCACTTAGGGTCAACGCTTTTGGAAAAGAGTTTTTAATCTGCACAATGTACCGACCAATCACGTCATCAATCCGCTTGGCACTGCCAATCTCTAACTCTTCTTTTTGGTTTTTCTCGATCAACGCGTCATTAAAAAAGATTCTCTCAATAGCCGCTTCGGCTTTTTCGTCTAGCTTATTGCCCTGATGGTCGAAAAATTTAATCCCGTTGTCGTAGTATGCATTGTGCGAAGCACTGATCATAATCCCCGCGTCACACCGCATATCTTCGGTTAAAAAAGCGATGGCGGGTGTGGGCATCGGGCCAATTTGGCGCACGTTGTACCCCACCGCCGTGAGTCCCGCGACAATCGCTGTTTCAATCATATACCCGCTACGTCTCGTGTCTTTGCCGATGATAATTTTATTGGTTCTGGAGTGCTTTCTAAAATAAATCCCTGCGGCCATGGCCAGCCGCATGGCAGTGGTTGCATCCAGTTTACGCCCTGCTTTGCCCCGCACCCCATCGGTTCCAAAAAGTTTCATGAAATAACCTTTACATGTAAGCTAAAAATCATGGCGGTATTGTAACACAAACTCTTTCAAAGCTTTTAGGGGCACTTTAGCGGGAAAAAGAGCCTTTTTTTCTTTAAATCTTACTGAAAATAAGTTTTGTTTAATTTTTAATTCTGTATAATCCAAGACTAAAATTTTACACGAAAAGGCATTTGAAATGGCGAATCATAAGTCCGCTGAAAAACGCGCGCGACAAACCATCGTAAGAACTGAACGCAATCGATTTTATCGAACCAGAATGAAAAATCTTACCAAGGCAGTGCACGCTGCTATCGCTGCTGGCGATGTTGACGCAGCACAAACTGCATTTAAAGCTGCAAACAAAAGCCTTCACAGCTATGTAAGCCGTGGTTTCTTGAAGAAAAACAGTGCTGCTCGCAAAGTTAGCCGTCTTTCTAAAGCAGTTAGTACCCTTAGTGCCGCAGAATAATTTCGCGGCCCTCTCTCTTTTTTGCACATTCACCACTAGCTTACCGTCATGTTAAGAGAAAAACTTCTTCCGTTTTTAAACCGTTACAATGAAATCACTAGGCTCTTAAGCGACCCAGGGATTGTCACAGACATCAAACGCATGACGGCACTTTCCAAAGAACAATCCAGTCTTGAAGGCATCAAAGATGCGGCGACTTCGTATTTGGATACGTGCGAACAGCTGGCGCAAAATAAGCTCTTGCTTGACGATGCAGAACTGTGGGAATTGGCCAAAGAAGAGATAAAAGAGCTCGAACCCCGCAAAGAGGCATTGGAAGAAGAGATTAGGATTCTCCTTTTACCCAAAGACCCCAACGACGACCGCAATACCTTTTTAGAACTTCGTGCGGGCACAGGAGGCGATGAGGCCGCGTTATTTGTCGCAGACCTTTTTAAAGCCTACATGCGCTACGCCGAAGTGCGAAACTGGAAAGTGGAAGTGGTTAGTCAAAGCGAAGGGGTGATGGGTGGCTACAAAGAGGTAATTGTTGTCATCAAAGGGCAGGGGGCGTATAGCCGCATGAAATACGAAGGGGGCGTTCACCGCGTCCAACGTGTTCCTGCTACTGAGTCCCAAGGGCGTGTTCACACGTCCGCTATTACCGTTGCGGTAATGCCTGAGGTAGACGACATTGAGATTGACATCAATGCAAGCGACCTAAAAATCGACGTAATGCGCAGTTCTGGCAACGGTGGGCAGTCTGTTAACACCACCGACAGTGCCGTACGCATTACCCACCTTCCTACAGGCTTGGTGGTTGTCAATCAAGACGGTAAATCTCAGCACAAAAACAAAGATGCGGCGATGCGCGTGTTAAAGGCTCGTTTATATGATTTGCAAGAGCAAGAACGCATGGCCAAAGAGATGCAAGAACGCAAACTTCAAGTAGGCACAGGGGACAGAAGTGCGCGCATTCGCACGTACAATTACCCCCAAAACCGCATCACTGACCACCGAGCGAACCTTACCCTCTACCGCCTCGATGCCATCATGGAAGGCGGCTTTTTTGACGAGATTATTGACCCAGTAATAGCCCACTTTCAAGCGGAAGCAATGAAGCTAGCGGGGCTCTAGGCTCATCATAAAGATGAAAATTATTTTCCTGCATCGCTTTTTTTAGCATCTCTACGTACCGCTCTCTAATCTCCGAATAATAAATCATCGTCTTGGCGGCTTCTGTGCCGCCAAAGGCTTTTTGCTTTTGATGGGCTTGTGCTCTTTCTTTGCGAAACATTTCATAAGCATAATGACGGTTTAGATTTAACGCGTACGCTTCCACAGACTCTTTCAATGAGTCAAAAATGCGAATCCGATGGGTCATGCCCTCCAAACGATTTAAGGGCACCAGCCCTTTTTCGCCCCAGGTCCAGTGACCAAAGATATTATTGGCTTCCCGCACAAAACGGCTCTTTCCCCAACCACTTTCAATGGCTCCTTGCGCCAGTGCTAGTGAAATAGGAATAATGTCGATGCGTCTTAAGTATTCTGCTCGGTCGTACAAAGCCTCTACGCGGTACTTTTTTCGGAGCCCAGCGAGCTTCAAAAGGTCATGGTTAGGCACATGGCGAAACGCGTGGGGCAAATAGGTCTGGAAAAATCGTTTTACAAAGGCACGTTCACTCAAAATCTCTTGGTTGGTTTTTTCCACCAAAGGGCGTAAAATCTTCCCGAAAGCTTGACGTTGTTCCTTGCTTTTTTGAATAGCATAGTACTCTTTCGGAAACCCTGCCCCATTCATCCACAGTGCCATCATTATGAGGCCTATCCACACCCGCATCATACGCCCTGCACCTGCGCCGTAAACACTGGTTTTACAGCACCTTTGAGAAAAAGGGTTTCGCCATTAATGCGCACTTGCAACCGTTCGCCACTGGTGGGAATGACTTCCAAACACGCTGGGCCATCGTGATACCGGTAAACGCTCAAAAAAGCAGCGACCATTCCTGTGCCACACGCTTGCGTTTCCCCTTCAACGCCCCGCTCATATGTCCTTACATGTAAGGCGTTTTCGTAGGTGCAAAAATTCACATTGGCATTGTACGTTTCGCGCATTGTTTTCGCTAATGCAAGGTCAAAAGGCAGGTCGAACGTCACCACGTGGGGCACGCCCGTGTCGAAAAAGAACCACCGTGCCCCACCTGCTTCAAAAGGAGCTGCCACTTCTGATGCGGGAGTAAGTTCGCTCTCCACCATGCTTCCTTCTACCACCGCGCCAATCTCACCCGCGCCACTCATGAACCGCATGGAGGCGGGTGCTAGTCCGTTAGCTAACGCGTAGTGCGCACAGGCCCTTGAGCCGTTGCCACACATGGCAGGTTGTGAGCCATCGTTGTTGTAAAATTCCCATTCAAAATCACACCGCTCGTGGGGCACAAGGACAATCATCCCATCCGCGCCCACACCCTCATGGCGATCACACAGTTGCCGCGCCAATGCGGAGCGGTTTTGTTTTACAAGTGTGTGAAAAATGACAAAATCATTGCCACTCGCACTGTATTTACTTACATGCATTGCATTCCTTTAGCCAACGGTAAAACCGCTGAATCTCCTCTTCAAGGTGCGCTTCATCACGCGAATTATCAATCACATACTCCGCCCATTGGCGTTTTTGTTCGATGTCTAGTTGCGCTTCTAGGCGGGCATGGATGGCCGCATCACTCAGCTCATCCCGTTGCTTCACCCGCGCATACTGCGCCGCTTTTGGCGCGTACACTAGCGCGACTTTAAAACCCTCGTACACACTCTGTGTTTCGTAGTACAACGGGATGTCAAGCACGCACAATTGGCCTGCTTTTTGAAAAACCCTCCACGCGTCCATCATGGCACGGTGGATTTTTGGGTGTAACAAGGCTTCAAGCGCTTTGCGCGCACGGACGTCAGAAAAGACGATTTCCCCCAAGGTCTTGCGGTTCACAACACCCTCTTCAACACACGCTTTTCCGAACAATTGTTCGATTTCTTGATAGTGTGCTTGCAATAATGTGTGGGCGATGGTGTCTGCGTCAATCACTTCTACACCAAGTGCACGCAAACGGCGGCATACGGTACTTTTTCCCGTTCCAATGCCCCCTGTAATAATCACCCCTTGCACGGTCTTAAATCCTTTGTACTCCACCTTGTATTAACCCTGATTTTAACATGATTTAGCTAAAATCACCTAAATTCTACGTGCAAGGGTGCGCCTTGTGTGTGTAGAGCGCCTTTGGCGACACATGATGGCTTTGATGGCGGGAGTGGTTTTATACAACGTGCGGTGGTCTTACAAGCGTTTGTGATTGTAATGATTCTAATCTAGGCGGTAACAAACGTTTGTCCTTCAACCAGGACATGACGCAAACGCGTTCCGCTATGCTAATGGGAAAAATAAATGAAACAGAGTGTGAGTTATAAAGAAGCGGGTGTTGATATTGATGCGGGCAATGCCTTTGTGGAAGCCATAAAACCCCTTGTAAAAGCGACGTTTAGTCCCAATGTACTTGGTGGCATTGGGTCATTTGCAGGGGCATACGAACTCCCCAAGGGCTTTCAAGAACCTGTCTTAATGGGCGCAACCGACGGAGTAGGGACTAAATTAAAACTGGCTATCGACTCTCATCGTTTTGACACGGTGGGCATTGATTTGGTGGCCATGTGCGTCAACGACCTCATCTGCAACTTTGCTACCCCACTCTTTTTTCTTGATTATTACGCCACGGGCAAATTGGAACTTGACGCGTCTATCGATGTGGTCAAAGGTATTGCCGAGGGATGTAAACGGGCACAAACAAGCTTGATTGGTGGCGAAACAGCTGAAATGCCCGGCATGTACCATGGGGGAGATTTTGACCTTGCGGGCTTTGCCGTGGGTATTGCAGAAAAAAGCGAAATGGACCGCGCCTTACATGTAAAGGATGGGGACGTGCTTGTCGCCCTTCCAAGTTCAGGCATTCACTCCAACGGCTACTCCCTTGTACGCAAACTCTTTTTTGACAAACTTGGCTACAGTTTTGACAATGAAATTGCAGGAAAACCGCTCATCGACATCTTGCTTGAACCTACGCGCATCTATGTCAATGAATTTAAAACCCTCAAACCTTACATCAACGCCCTTGCCCACATCACGGGTGGTGGCATCGTAGAAAACCTTCCTCGTGTCTTTCCTGCGGGTCTTGGGGCGGAGGTGGAAAAAGCGTCTATTCGCACCTTGCCAGTGTTTGATTTCATGAGCGACTACGTGGAAGAGGCAGAAATGTACCGCACCTTCAACATGGGTGTGGGCATGGTCTTGGTGGTGAGTCCTGAAAATCTGGATGCAGTACTTGAAGGATCTGATGGCTATGTCATTGGGTCCATGAAGGCGGGAATTTCGGGTGTTCGCCTCCTTTGATGTTTATCCTTTCTAAACTTTTTACCGCCTTTGTGCTGCCCCCTGGGATCTTCATCCTAGTGCTTTTAGGGGCGGCCATCTGGGCCAAACGCTTTCGCTTTTTCTTCTTTTGCTGTGCTATTGCGCTTTATAGCCTTTCTACCCCTTTTTTGGCCTCAAAGCTCCTTTCCCCTTTGGAAGCACCCTATCGTGTCTTTAACGCCCCATTGCAAGCACCTGATGCGGTGATTGTGCTAGGAGGTGGCGTGATTCAAGGGCAACCCTTGTCGCTCACTAGCGATGGCCTCAAACGTGCCCTTGCAGGCGCGGGGCTTGCCAAAACCTATGACGTGCCATTAGTCTACACAGGAGGGGGCGATAAACAGCTTACCGAAGCCCAAGGATTTGCCCAGTCTCTTGAGGCTATCTTTACACCCTTTGGGATTGTTTTTTCTGAAAAAGGGGAGGGCTTTAGGATTATCTTAGAAGACAGAAGCCGCGACACTTACGAAAATGCTGTGCTCACGCGCGCGTTGTTTCACGACACACCTCGTGTTGTGCTTGTCACCTCTGCTTATCACATGAAACGGGGAGTAACGCTGTTTGAACACGCGGGATTTGAGGTGGCGCCTTACGCGACGGATTTTAAGCTAGACGCACCTCGTGAGAGCTCTTGGCAAGACTATTTTCCCTCTTTTGGAAATTTATCACGCAGTTACTTGGCCTTGCATGAATATGCAGGGATACTAAGCCTTATTCGTCTTTGGAAGCCTTTTTAGGCACATCTTTCGTACGGATTTTGCTCAACCACTCATCTAACGTTTTTTCAAACCCAACCCCAGTAGAAGTGTAAAAATGCACGGGCTTGCTCGTGTACTCTTGCTTCACCCATCCCCCAAATGCGTGCGGGTAAAGATACCCTTGGCGGGTGGGCTCTTTAAGATGCGCAGGCACTTCTAGGCGCGGCTTGTCTGTCACGTAGGCTTGGGCTTTGTTGATAGCCTCATACGCACTGTTGGACTTGGGCGAAGAAGCCAAATAGACCACACACTGGGCAAGGATAATGCGCGATTCGGGATAGCCTATCAGCTTCACCGCTTGCATAGTGCTCACGGCAAGATTAAGCGCGTTGGGATTGGCGTTACCCACATCTTCGCTAGCCAAAATCACCAACCGTCTTGCGATAAACTCAGGCGTTTCAGCCCCGTCAATCAACCGTGCCAAATAATACAACGCCGCGTCCACGTCTGAGCCTCGAATGCTTTTAATGAGCGCACTGGCAAGTTGGTAGTGGGTATCGTCGCTACTGACCCCATCTTTGAGCGGAGCAGGGCGCAAGGATTTAAGCAAAGGAAGGTCGATGAGCGTGTTTACATGTAAGGCATATTCGAGCAAGTTTAGCATTGCTCTCGTGTCGCCCGCACTCGAATCCACCACATATGCTGCCGCTTCAGGCGTGATGGTAAACCCAAGGGTGTTTTGAGCCTGCGCCAAGAGCGTGTGCAAATCCTCTGCTTCAAGGGGTTTAAATTCAAACAACATAGAGCGGGAGCGGATGCCATTACTAAGCGCAAAGTAGGGGTTTTCGGTGGACGCGCCAATGACCGTTGCCTCGTGGTTTTCCATAGGCAAGAGCAACACTTCTTGTTGGGTTTTACTCAAACGGTGCACCTCATCCACAAAAATAAGCGGTTTGACAAGGGCATGTTGGTGGGAAGCGAAAATCTTACGGAAAGATTCCACCTTTAAACTGGTGGCGTCGAGTTCGTAAAAGGGCGCATCAAGCATGCTTGCCACAATGCGCGCGAGGGTTGTTTTACCCGTGCCTGGAGGGCCAAAAAACATGGCGTGAGGCATTTTGCCTCCTTGAAGAAGGGCTCGAAGCGGACTTCCCTCTCCCACAAGGTGCTTTTGCCCCACCATCTCTTCAAGGGTTTTGGGGCGAAAGCGTAACGCCAAAGCGTCCATTAGTAGCGAATGCCTCGCTCTTTAAGGAAGCTACGCAAGTCTTCATATTCGCTGTTCTCCAAAAAGCGGTGTTTGCCTGGCTTTAGCATGTCCAAACTCACACGCCCATAGCTCACACGCTTTAACTCCACCACATCTGCATCAAAGTAGCCAAAAAAGCGGCGTAGTTCGCGGTTTTTACCTTCGCTGATGACCACTTTTAGCCGCGTATAACCTCCGGTGCTATTTAAAATACCGTAGGCCAAAAAAGGTGCGAAGGTCATGGATCTAATTTCACTTTTTTCATGACCGCCTTTCGTGGCGTCGGCTGCCACAAGGCCATTGCGCATGGCTTCAATCATCGCAGGGGTCACGTCGCCTTTGATTTTTAGGTAATACATCCGTTCTAAATCACTGTGCATGAGCGCAGAAGCGATGACGGGAGAGTCGGTGAGAAGCAATAACCCTTCGCTTGCAAAGTCAAGACGTCCTACACTTAGGTAGTTAGCATAGCGTTTGGGCAAGGTGTCGTAGATGGTTTTGCGTCCACGGTCGTCTTTTTTACTGACCAATTCGCCTTTTTGTTTGTGGTAGACCAAAACGGTAAAATCTTCCTTGGGGTAAATGGGGCGCTCGTTGATTTTAACTTTATCACCCTCTTTGATTTGCGTCGAAAGGTCGGTAGCGATGTGGTTGTTTACCCGCACTTTACCTTCTTGAATGAGCTTGTCCGCTTCGCGCCGCGAATACTTGGTGTTGTGGGAAATAAATTTGTTAAGCCGTTTGGTTTCGGGGTTCATTGAATGCCTGCTTCCACGAGATCGTGAATATGTAACACCCCGAGGGGGCGTGAGTGGGAATCCGTGATGACGACAAGTTGAATCTTATACGACTCAATCAAGGCTAACGCATCACTGGCTAACATGTTTTCGTTAGTAAACGTTTTGGGGTTTTTGGTGGCATAACAAAGAGAAGCATTCTCCAGTGAAAAATCCTTGTGCATGAGTGCTCTTCGCAAGTCTCCATCGCTTAAAATCGCGGTGAGTTTGCCCTCAGAGTCCACTAACATCACGCTTCCTAAGCGGCCTTCGCTCATCACTGTGATGGCGTCTTTAAGTAAGGTGTTTTCGCTGATAATGGGCAAACTGTCCTTGCGCATGAGGTCACTAACACGCACAAACAACCGCTTCCCTAACGCACCGCCAGGGTGAAAAGAGGCAAAATCTTCTTTTTGAAAATTACGGTGTTTCATGAGGCATACCGCTAATGCGTCCCCAAGGGCTAACGTCAGGGTCGTAGAACACGTTGGTGCCGCGTCTAGAGGACAGGCTTCTTTTTCTACATGTACAGGCAAAAAGACATCGCTGTAGCGTCCTAGGGTGGTGTTTTTAGCGCGTGCCATCCCCACAAGAGGGATGTTTAACCGCTTAATATGGGGCAAAATACGTACCAATTCTTCGCTTTCGCCGCTATAGCTAATAGCCAAGACCGCATCGTCTTTGCCAATCATCCCCAAGTCTCCATGCATAGCCTCTGTAGGATGAAGAAAAAAGCTACTCGTGCCCGTACTTGCCAAGGTTGCAGCAATCTTAGCACCTATGAGCCCACTTTTTCCCACACCCGTGACCACTAATTTGCCTTGTGTGGCCGCCACGAGCAGGACCGCTGCTTCCATCTCTTCGCCAAGGGTTTGTGCTGTAGCAAGAAGCTCTTTGGCTTCAAGCATCAAGACTTCCTTGGCGATTTGTTGGTAGTTGTTCATCTTCCCACCTTACATTACAAAAATAGTTGGTACGATGGTTGGATACTTCTTAAGCGAACGGAAAATATGCTTTCGCACCACTTGGCGCACTTCGTTTTCAAGGGCACGCTGGTTTTGCAAAAGTTCCTTTTTCGCGTTAGTAATAAACTGAATTAATACCTCTTCCATCTCTTTTGAAAAGGCTTTGTCTTCGCGGTCAGGCACTAACCCGTAGCTCACAACTCTGGGTTTTGAACTTAACTTGTGGTCATCTTTATTGATTTGCGCAATGAGCATCACCACGCCCGCTTCGGCTAGTTTTTGGCGGTCAATGACTACATCATCGGCAATTTGTTTGTTAATTTGGTTGTCGATAAACACTTTCCCTGTTTTGACCGTTTTAACTTTTTTGATGTACTTGCCACATACTTCAATCTGATCACCATCTTCCATGATAATAGTATTTCTGGGGTCTACACCACATTTAATCGCTGTCTCTTGATGTTTGATAGTATGATTAAGCTCCCCGTGCACAGGGATGAAAAATTTTGGCTTTAAAAGGCGCAACATGAGTTTTTGCTCCTCTTGGGCAGCATGACCACTGACGTGAATTTCACTGAAATCTTGGTACGCTACACTTGCGCCGCTTTTAAGCAAGAAATTCAAGACCTTTGAAACACTGTTTTCATTACCAGGGATAGCTCTTGAGGAGATGATAATTTGGTCAGTGGGTTTAATTTTAATATGGCGATGCTCATCTGTTGCCATGCGATAAAGGGCTGCCATGGTTTCCCCTTGGCTTCCTGTGGTGACGATAAGCACTTCGTGGTCGGGGTATTTGTGGACTTCGTTAGCATCAATAAAAATACTCTTATCAAGATTGATGTAGCCAAGTTCTCTAGCCATATCAAGGTTGCGCTCCATAGAGCGCCCAATTACCGCTACTTTCCGTCCATAGTTTAATCCGTGGTCAATCGCTTGATACACACGGTGAATGTTGGAAGAAAACGTAGACATAATCACACGTCCTTTTGCCTTGGCAAAAATAGCATCAAAGGTTTTACCCACTGAGCTTTCCGTGCGCGTAAAGCCTTCTTTGTGAGAGTTCGTACTATCACTTAGCATACACAACACGCCTTTTTCGCCGTACTGGGCAAAACGGTTCAAGTCACTTACATAGCCGTCGATTGGCGTATGGTCGATTTTAAAATCGCCCGTGTGAAAGATGGTGCCGGCTTTACATGTAATAGCCAATGCAGAAGCATCGATGATGGAGTGGGTGATGTGCATCCACTCTACGTCAAACTCCCCAATCTGGTAAATCTTTCGTTTTTCCACGGGGTGGAAAAGTTTTTTGGCTTGTTTTAAACCATGCTCGTCAAATTTATTGGAGAGCATTCCCAAAGGAAGTGGCGTGGCGTAAATAGGGAATTGCATCTCTTTAAAGAGGTAAGGAATCGCCCCGACATGGTCTTCGTGGGCATGGGTAATGACGATGCCTTTGACCTTATCTTTAATCTTGCGCACATAGTCAAAATCTGGCACCAAGATGTCCACTCCGTGCATGTCTTCGCTAGGAAAACTCATTCCCACATCGATGATAATCGCACTGGTTTCTGTCTCAATAACAGTGATGTTGCCGCCAATTTCACCAAGGCCTCCAAGGGGCGTAATACGCACTTTTGTTGTGTTGGCATTTATTTCAGTATAGGGCTTTAATCGCTCATCATGGCCACGCTTATTGGCCTCAATGACCCGTGCAATGTCTTTTTGCCATGGCTCGTTGCCTACAATGGGAGTAGGGGCATTTTTGCGTCGGTTTTTATTTCCTTGCACTGGCCTGCTTAACTTGCCCTCGGTTGGAGTTGCAGATGCCGCGTCTGGTGCGTCTGGAGTTTCTACAGAAGAAGTTGGCGCAATGCCCTCTTGCGGGGTTGGTTTTTGTCCTTGAGGTTTTCGAGGACGTCTACGTCTGCGTGGTTTTGCGGGTGCCTCAGAAGAGGTTGGGCTAGGGTTGCTGTTGGAGTCGCTGTTGTTGTTGCTGTTCATTTCTGACATAATCATTCACCTTTGTTAGTTGTTTAAAGAGGTGATGATGTGTCGCAGTGTCGATTTCATGGGCTCGAACGTCTAACGAGAGAGAGTGCGTTTCTAACAAAGAAGCAAGCAGTGTTTTGTCGTACTGACTGCTTAGGTTTTTCAACCAACGTTTGCGAGGAGCGCAAAAAGCTGTTTTGAGATACTGTTCAAATGCGTGATGCATTTGCCCATTCTCAAAAACGCCATTTTCTCCTACAAATTCACGTTGCTTTTGTATCCACAATACCGATGAAACCACCTTTGGTGGCGGTTCAAAGGCACTCGGAGGGACATCAAACAGAATCTCTACCGTGCCTAACGTATGCGCTAAAATCCCCAAGGAACCAAAGTTTTTTTCCTTTGGCTTGGCGGCAAATTTTTGCGCAACTTCCCGCTGAACCATCACCCGTAGGCTTTGGCATTGGGTGTCGTTTAGGGCACGTAAAATGATCGCTGTTGCGATATAGTAAGGCAGGTTAGCTACCACGTCATAACGTGTCGCGCTAAGGCTTCCTTGCTGGTCCCAGATGGCTAATACATCGCCTTGATGCAAGGTAAAGTCTTTCGCCTTACGTTCTTTAGCAAATCTCTCGTTTAAATAGGCGCACAAGTCTCTATCGACTTCGTAGGCTACTACACCTCTTTTTTGGAGTAGCCACTGCGTCAAATCACCTAATCCAGGGCCGATTTCAATCAATTCATTGGTTGAATTTTCGGGCATCGATTGGATGATTCGGTGTAACACGGAGCTGTCTTTGAGAAAATTTTGTCCAAACATTTTTTTGGCTTTCACACTCATGCACGCTCCTAAAGGCGCACATTATAGCCGATTAATTCTATAAAGTCTATGAAACCCTTTCTTTCTTCTACCTCATTTTCTTTTAAAGAGGCATTTGATGGGCTTTTTGGGGCTTTTTTTCTCATGCACACGGCGTTGGCTTAAGTAGTTTTTAGCCCCTTTTTAGCTAGACTTTGGCCACGAAACGGTGCAACCACGTACTGTTCAATGCTTGTTTAAAGGAATCCCATGGAAGAGTTTGCCAAACGCATCATCCCCTGTCTAGATGTGGACAATGGTCGCGTCGTCAAGGGAGTAAATTTTGTCGGACTCAAAGATGCGGGCGACCCCGTGGAAGTTGCCAAACGCTACAACGAAGAAGGGGCCGATGAGCTAACATTTTTAGACATCACCGCTTCTCACGAAGGGCGCGATACTATTGTTGACATTGTTGCTAAGGTTGCTAAAGAAGTCTTTATTCCCCTCACCGTAGGTGGAGGCATTCGCAAACTAGAAGACATTTACAAACTCTTACATGTAGGGTGCGACAAGGTGAGCATTAATTCTGCTGCCATTCATCATCCTGAGTTTATCAACGAAGCGGCGCAACGCTTTGGTACCCAATGTATTGTCGTCGCAATCGACGCCAAACGCACGGGCGACTCTTGGCATGTGTACATCAACGGCGGGCGTATCGATACGGGCAAAGATGCGCTCGTGTGGGCAAAAGAGTTGCAAGAACGTGGCGCGGGTGAGATTTTGCTCACGTCTATGGATTGCGATGGAACGAAAAATGGCTACGACATCCCGCTTACTTCCCAAATGAGCCAAATGCTTGATATTCCTGTCATTGCCAGTGGTGGGGCAGGGACAATGGAACACATTAAAGATGCTTTTGTAAACCATGCTGACGCCGCACTTGCTGCTTCTATTTTTCACTTTAAAGAGATTGACATCATGGATTTGAAACGTTATTTGCATGATCAAGGCATTGCGGTGCGCTTATGATTGTCTGTGCGGGCAAGAGTGAAAGTTTTTCCTTTGCCAAACCTATTGGCATTGGGCTTGTGGAAAGTGCCATAACACTTACACGCTTATGCCTCCAAGAACTTCCTGAACATTTTCTTTTTGTGGGCAGTGCAGGGAGTTATGGAGAAGTGCCGTTATTAGATGTTTGTGTGAGCACCCGTGCGCTCAACCTTGAAACAAGTGGTTTACTGGGGCAGGCATACTCGCCTATTTCCCCTGAGATTGTCCATTTTTCTCCATTTGTTTCACGTGAAACATTTCCTCAAGTTTCTGTGAATTCAAGTAACTACATCACCGCTGATGCTGCTATTTCAAAACGTTACCTTGAGGCGAATTGCGACATTGAAAACATGGAATTTTTTTCTGTGCTGAGCGTTGCGCAGCATTTTAACATCCCCGCTTTTGGGCTTTTTGTTGTTACTAACTACTGCACTAAAGACGCTCATGCCACTTTTTTAGCCTACCACGAAGAAGCCAAAAAACGCTTGCATGGCTTGGTCTTAGACCACTGGAGAGAACTATGATGAAACCGTGTTTATTAGACTTTACCAAAGAAGAACTTGGCCTTGTTTTTTCTCCTGCCTTTCGCGCAAAACAGATTTTCAAATGGCTCTACCAAGGCTACGTAGACGACGCGGAAGCCATGAGCAACCTCCCCAAAGCTATGCGCGATACCCTTGCGGACACATACGATTTTGTCCCCTTAGAGGTCGCCCACGAAGAAACCAGCAAAGACGGAAGTGTTAAAACCTTATTTCGCTTGCGCGATGGGCACACCATCGAATCTGTCCTTTTACCCATGAAAGAAGAAGTGGTAGACGAAGAAGGGCGGCGCGTAAGCCATCCTAAGTTTACCATTTGCATCTCTTCGCAAGTAGGCTGTAAGATTGGCTGCACTTTTTGCCTCACCGCCAAAGGAGGCTTTGTGCGTAACCTTAGTGCGGGTGAGATTGTCGGTCAAGTGTTAGCTCTTAAAAAACGCCATGGTATTTCACCCGAACGTCGGGTAAATATTGTCTACATGGGCATGGGTGAACCACTTGACAATCTTGACGCTGTTGCCAAAGCAGTGAAGATTTTTGCAGATTTGGACGGCCTTTCTATCTCACCCAAACGCCAAACTATTTCCACTAGCGGACTGAGCCATCAGATTAAAAAACTCGGTGAAATGAACTTGGGTATTTTACTTGCCATCTCTTTGCACGCAGTGGATGACGCCTTGCGTCAAGAGCTCATGCCTATCAATAAAGCCTATAACATTGCCTCCATTATTGAAGCGGTAAAAGTGTTTCCTATTGATGAGCGCAAGCGCATTATGTTTGAATACCTTGTCATCAGAGGACGAAACGATGATTTAGGAAGTGCTAAAAAACTAGTAACCTTGCTTCACGGCATCAAATCCAAAGTCAATCTCATTTATTTCAACCCCCACGAAGGCAGTCCTTACACGCGCCCTCATACGGCTGAAATGGAAGCCTTTCGCGACTACTTAAATGCGCACGGCATCGTGTGCACTATTCGCCAATCCAAAGGCCTTGACATCAGTGCCGCCTGTGGACAACTCAAAGAAAGGAGTACTCATGTCACTGCTTGATTGGGGACAGGTTATCTTTTTAACAATCGTTGCATTGGTTAGTATCGGTGCGATGATTAAAGTTATTTTTATCGACAAAGACTAACGCACCCGCCACGTTTGTTCTACTAACAGCGTCTCTTTTTCAAAGAGCTTTCCCACGAACACTTGGCCCACGTGACAGACTCCAACGCCCTTTGGAGTCCCTGTAAACACAAGGTCATTTTCACTAACATCCACAAAATCTTGCAACTGGGTAAGAACTTCCAGAGGAGGGTAAATCATCTGACTAACACCCCCTTCTTGAACTAACACATCATCAATCCAAAGCTCTAAACGCAAATCTTCTATACATGTAAAGCCAAGGCATGGACTCACCAAAGCAGCGCCACGAAAAGACTTTGCGCGCTCCCACGGAAGACCTTTTGCCTTTAGCGTGCTTTGCAATGCTCGCTTTGTCAAATCAAGTCCAACGCCAACCGCTTTGTAACCATCCACTCCTACCACAAAAACTAACTCGGTTTCATAGTGAATCGCCTCATCCCACATGCTTACATGTAAGGTTTCTGCCAATACATTGTTGGGCTTGAAAAAGAAGACAGGAGATTCGGGCGTTTCATTCCCAAGCTCTTTAATGTGCTCAACATAATTTCTCCCCACGCAAAAAAGCGTGCTAGGGGTGACGGTTTCTTCATTACATACAATTGTTCGCATATTTTTCCTTTCCAAAGGCGTAAAAGAGCGTTTCTATATCCAGCGGAGACTGGTACGCGTAGGCGGTTTCTTCCACGCTAAAAGCTAACGTGTTAGCATGCAACAGCAGTCTACTCGCTCCCATCCACTCTAACCGCTCTGCTAACGTGAGCGTTTCATCCAAATACTGCTCGCTCACCCACGTGGGCACACCGTACAAAGGGTCACCAAGGATAGGATGTTTCACGTGAAACAAATGGGCACGAATTTGGTGTTGTCTCCCCGTGTGGGGCGTTGCTTTGACAAGCGTCGCGTCAATATCTGCAAAATACCGCAAGGGTTCAAAGTCCGTTTGAGAAGGTTTTCCCGACTCATGTACCACCATACGCAATTTAATATCACTGTAATCTTGGTTATTTAACAAAGGCGCGTCCACGCGCATCGGTGTTTGAAAATGACCGCGCACAAGTGCCACGTAAGTTTTATCTATCCGACGCTTTTCAAAAAGCTGTTTTAGGGTCACTTCCCAGGGTTTGTTCTTCGCCACCAAAATCAGCCCGCTCGTCTCACGGTCAAGCCGATGGACAATTTTGGCTTCTTCGCCAAAATGGTGCAGGATTTCGTCATACAAAGAGTAGTGCGTTTTGCGGCTAGTCGGGTGCACAAGCAACCCGCTTGGCTTGTCAAAAAGTGCGAAGTTTTCCTCTTCAAACACAGGACAAAGCCCTTGGGATTTGGCCACATACACCACCACTTCAATAGCGCCGCTGAGGCGTTGGTTTTTTTCGGTGATGACCACATCGTTTTGATACACGCGCCCACGGTCAACGAACCGTTGGGATTCTTTGATACTAAGCCCCATCGCTTCCATCAAAAAAGCATAGATAGGGGTTGGTTTGGGGATGAGAAATGGTTTTTTTATATAAGGCAATCTTTACTCACATTTCGATAAAATTCACCCTTTACATGTAACAGTTTTCTTACACGAAAAGAGAGAAAATATTATATCCAAAGAGGAGCTTTTTAAAGCTTTTCTCATAAAAAGGTGAGCCAATGGTAGAACGATACGCCCGTGAGGTGATGAAGGAAAAATGGACTGTTCAAGCAAAGTATGATGCATGGTTAAAGGTAGAAAAAGCCGCAGTCAAAGCATGGAATACTCTCGGGCTCATCCCCGATGAAGATTGCCAAAAGATTTTGGCTAATGCCGCTTTTGACATCGCGCGCATTGACGAAATCGAGCAAGAAACCAAACACGACGTCATTGCCTTTCTCACAAGCGTTTCAGAAAGCCTTGGAGAAGAGAGCCGTTGGGTGCATTATGGCATGACTAGCAGCGATTGTATCGACACCGCCGTTGCCTTGCAAATGCGCGACTCCCTGGCCCTCATCTTAGAAGATGTCAAAGGCTTGATGGCCGCACTAAAAACCCGCGCTATGGAGCACAAAACCACCCTCATGGTCGGACGTAGCCACGGTATCCACGGAGAACCCATCACCTTTGGACTCGTGCTTGCCATCTGGCACGATGAAATCAAACGTTCTTTGGAAAATTTAGAACATGTGATGAAAACCATCAGCGTCGGGCAAATCAGCGGCGCCATGGGAAATTTCGCCCACGCACCTGTCGAACTTGAAGAGCGCGTGTGCGAAGCCCTTGGCCTTGCCTCAGCCCCCGCTTCCAATCAGATCATCCAACGCGACCGTTACGCGACACTGATGAACGCCTTGGCACTTTTAGCCTCTAGCTGCGAAAAAATCGCCATTGCGGTGCGCCACTACCAACGCACTGAAGTCTACGAAGCGGAAGAGTTTTTTAGCAAAGGGCAAAAAGGCAGCTCTGCCATGCCCCACAAGCGCAATCCTGTGCTCACCGAGAACATCACTGGCCTGTGCCGCATGATTCGCTCCTACGCTATGCCCGCTATGGAAAACGTCGCCCTTTGGCATGAGCGGGACATCTCCCACAGTTCGGTAGAGCGGTTCATCCTTCCCGATGGCTTCATCACCACCGACTTTATGCTTACGCGCCTCACAGGGGTCATTGAAAAACTGGTTGTCTACCCCCAAAACATGATGCGCAACCTCAACCTCACGGGCGGCCTTGTCTTTTCCCAACGCATCTTGTTAGAACTTCCTGCCCTTAACGTTTCCCGCGAAGATGCCTATAAAATCGTCCAGCGCAACGCCATGAAAGTGTGGGCAGACCTCCAACAAGGCAAACCCGCCCTCAACGCCCAAGGAGAAAGCCTCTTCTTGCAAAACCTTCTTGAGGATGCGGACTTGCGGGAAAAACTTGACGAAGCGCATATCCGCGCGTGCTTTGACTTTAACTATTACACCAAAAATGTCGATACCATCTTTGCTCGTGTCTTTGGAGAACCCACATGCTAACCGTTCGAAAACGCAATGGCCGCACTGAGCCTTTGGATATTTCCAAAATCAAAAAATACACCTCTTCTGCCGTAGCTGGCTTAGACAACGTCAACCAAAGCGAACTGGAAGTCGACGCTAAAATCCAGTTTCGTGACCAAATCTCCACCGAAGAGATTCAAAAAACCCTCATCAAAACTGCGGTAGAAAAGATTGACATCGACCGCCCCAACTGGACCTTTGTAGCGGCGCGTCTTTTCTTGTACGACCTTTACCACAAGGTCAACGGCCACTCCGACTACGGCCACATCAAAGAGTATTTTGAACGGGGTGAAAAAGAGGGTCGGCTACTGATGGGTCTGCGGGAAAAATACGACCTAGACGACCTCAACGCGTACATTTGCCCTGAGCGCGATTTGCAGTTTACCTATCTGGGTGTCAAAACCTTGCATGATCGCTACCTCATCAAAGACCGCCAAGGCAAAAACATCGAACTGCCTCAACACATGTTCATGGCCATTGCGATGTTTTTGGCGCAAAATGAGTTTAACCCCCAAGATTGGGCCAAGAAATTTTACGATTTAATCAGCAAATTTGAAGTGATGCTCGCCACGCCAACCCTCTCCAACGCCCGCACCACGCGCCACCAGCTAAGCTCGTGCTACATCGGCTCCACGCCTGATAACATCGAAGGAATCTTTGACAGCTACAAAGAGATGAGTTTGCTAAGCAAATTTGGCGGAGGGATTGGCTGGGATTGGAACTTGGTGCGCGCCATGGGCGGTAGCATCGATGGCCACAAAAATGCCGCGGGGGGCATCATCCCCTTTTTAAAAATCACCAACGACATCGCCATCGCCGTAGACCAACTCGGCACGCGCAAAGGAGCCATCGCGGTCTACCTAGAGCCGTGGCACATGGACGTGTCAGACTTTTTGGATTTAAAGAAAAACTCAGGGGAAGAACGCCGCCGTACCCATGAACTTTTCCCTGCCCTTTGGATTAACGACATGTTTATGAAACGGGTGCAAGAAGACGGCATCTGGACACTGTTTGACCCTGCTGAAACGGCAGATTTATGTGAACTGCACGGTGAGGCTTTTGAAGCGCGCTATGAAGCCTATGAGAAAGACGAATCGGTCAGTAAAGAGCGCATGAAAGCCAAAGAGTTGTGGAAGAAGATCTTGCTCAACTATTTTGAAAGTGGCAGTCCTTTTTTGTGTTTCAAAGACCACGCCAACCGCGTCAATCCCAACAGCCACACGGGCATCATCCGAAGCTCCAACTTGTGCACAGAAATCTTCCAAAACACCCAACCTAACCACTACCTCATCAAAGTGGTTTACGAAGATGAGAGCGTGGAACTCTTTGAAGAAGACGTGGATGTACGGGTCGATAGTGGTATTACAAAAAAAGCAAAAAAGATTACAGCCTTAGACGCCATCGGCGGAAAAGCCATTTACATCGTCGAAAAAGAGAAATGCGAAGGCAAAACCGCGGTGTGTAACCTCGCTAGCATCAACCTCTCTAAGGTCAACACCAAAGAAGAGTTTGAACGGTGCGTTCCTATCGCTATTCGCATGCTTGACAACGTCATTGGTCTCAATTTCTACCCCCACGCCAAAGTCAAACGCACCAACCTAGCCTCTCGTGCCATCGGCCTTGGCGTCATGGGTGAAGCCCAAATGCTCGCCGAACAAGGCATCGTCTGGGGAAGTTACGAGCATTTGGCCAAAGTGGATGAAATCATGGAAGCGGTCAGCTACAACGCTATTTACGCTTCCTCCAACCTTGCGGTCGAAAAAGGTGTGTATCCTGAATTTGAAGGTTCCAAATGGTCACAGGGGATTTTCCCCATCGATATGGCCAACGAAAATGCCAAGGCCCTTGTCAAACGTGGCGGGCTCTTTGATGGCACCACCTACGACTGGGAAAAGCTTCGTGCTAAAGTCAAAGAGCACGGCATGCGCAACGGCTATTTGATGGCCATCGCCCCCACTAGCTCCATCTCCATCCTCGTGGGCACCACCCAGACCATTGAGCCTGTGTACAAACGCAAGTGGTTTGAAGAAAACCTCTCAGGGATGATTCCCGTGGTTGTGCCCAATCTCTCGCCCAATACGTGGAACTTTTACACCCCTGCGTACGAGCTTGACCAACGCTTGCTCATCAAGGCCGGAGCCGTGCGCCAAAAGTGGATTGACCAAGGGCAAAGCTTGAATATTTTCATCACCCTAGACAAAGCCAGTGGCAAGTACCTCAACGACATTTACATGCTCGCATGGGAACTTGGCATCAAATCGACCTATTACCTGCGCTCACAAAGCCCCGAAAATGCCCTAGACGTGGCAGATCGTAGCATTGAATGCGAGGGGTGCCAGTAAAGGATATACACCCATGATGGACGAAAAGTTTCACGTTTTTTTAAAAGACCATCATGTGCTAAACTTGGCTACATGTAAGGGAAATCTCCCCTATACATGTAGCTGTTTTTACGCCTTTGACGCACCAAATGGGTGCTTTATCTTTGCCTCTGACCCCAAGACTCGCCACATACAAGAAGCCTTAGAAAACCCGAACGTCGCGGGTACCGTGACCTTAGAGACCAAATCTGTCGGTCTCATTCAAGGGATGCAATTCACAGGTCATCTCACCCAAAGTGATAAAACCGCTTACAAGCTCTACTACAAAGCGTATCCCTTTGCGCGCGCCATGCGTCCGACTCTATGGACACTGCGCATCGACTACGCTAAACTGACGGATAACCGCTTAGGTTTTGGAAAAAAACTGGAATTTTACCGGCCATAATACAAACGCACTCTCGCACTTGTATTGCCAATAACGAGATACTGTCCCAAAAGGATTATCCATGAACCATCTCATCATTTTTGCTCACCCTAAACACGAAAGCTTTAACAATGCCATCTTAGACCGCGTCGTCGCAACCCTTGAAGCCAAAGGAGATCAGGTTGTTGTCAGGGATTTATACGCCCTAGGTTTTAATCCTGTTCTCACTTCAAAAGACATGGACGCCTTGCGTCAAGGAAATGTAGCACAAGACGTGGCGCGCGAACAAGCGTTCATCACGCAAGCAGACACTATTATTTTTATTCATCCTTTGTGGTGGACGGGCCTTCCTGCTATCTTAAAAGGCTATGTTGATCGCGTATTTACCTACGGTTTTGCCTACCGACATAGCCAAGCAGGAGGGATTGAAGGATTGCTTAGTGCCAAAAAGGGTGCCCTCATTACTACCCACGGCACGCCAAGCGCTCATTATGAGAGTACCGGCATGACCAAAGCACTCCAACACACCACCGATGTGGGCATTTTTAATTTTTGTGGCATCGACGTTGCAAAACACTTCTTTTTTGGCGAAGTTCCCACGGTAGATGATGCTACGCGCTTAGACATATTAACGGACATTCAAGAAGCCTTTAGAACACTTTTTTAATTGCTTTTTGCCCAAGAGAGGCGTTACATGTAAGGCTTCTCTTGATATACTCATCCTATACCAAACACCACGAAGTATTCTTTACATGTAAGGGTGTGATACAGGAGTGACAATGCAAAGTATCGGACTAATCGGCGGCATGAGTTGGGAGTCTACGAGCCATTATTACACCAAGTTAAACCGCGCGATTGGTGCGGCTAAAGGCGGGTTGCACAGTGCGCCTCTTTGGTTGCATTCGGTGGATTTTGCGCCCATAGAAGTGTTGCAACGGGAAGGAAAATGGGAAGAAGCCGGAAAGCAACTCGCCACCGCTGCGGCCGCACTTGAGCGCGCAGGCGCCCAAGGAATCGCCCTTTGCACCAATACTATGCATAAAATCGCCCCCATGATTAGCGAGGCGATTTCGGTTCCTTTTTTGCACATCGCCCACGCCACGGCACGCGCATTATTGGATGAAAATGTTAGAGAAATTTTGTTGCTTGGCACCCGCTTTACCATGCAAGAAGCCTTTTACAAGGAGGTATTAATAGAACAAGGCATCCGCGTACACATCCCTCAAGAAACCGCAGAAATTGACCGTATTATTTTTGAAGAATTGTGTAAAGGAAAGGTGTGCGAACCTTCTAAAGCGTACTACGTCCGTGTCATTCAAGAACACCTAAACGCACATCCCGCAACCCAAGGCGTGGTGCTTGGATGCACAGAAATAGGGATGTTGCTAGAAGCCAAAGATGCCAAAATCCCTCTGTTTGACACCACCGAGATTCACGTCAATGCCCTTAAAGAGTTCATCCTTGCGTAGCTTTTTAGTTTAAAAGTTGCGGTTAATTTTTAACATTAAGTAAAACTCTAAAATGTCACAGATGTAAAATGAATTATTCGCAATAAAGTCCTAAAAATAGGGAACTTGAAGAAGCTAAATTGATTTTTAAATTTTAACTTGTTTCATCTTTTTGCCTTTTTTTTAGGAAATTTCACCCATGTCACGGCCTTGTAACAAAATTAATTAAGTTTCAAACCGCCTCCTTTGTACTATAATAAAACCCTCAAATCTGATGCTATCGTTAGGACGCCCATGCTGACAACATTACTCAAACGCGACGGAACCACCCAAGAATTTCAACCCTACAAAATCGAAGACGCCATCAAAAAAGCGTTTAAAAGTGAAAACACCACTTATGACCGTGTGATTTTCCTTAACGTCATAGAAAAACTCAACGCCAAGCGCCTTGCTGCGGTAGAAGATATCCAAGATTTCATCGAACAAGAACTCTACCG
>JACUTV010000139.1 GCA_014859645.1 Campylobacterales bacterium | reverse complement strand
ATTTCAATACAACGCTTGTGTCGGTTCTAGTACCATCAAATCAGGCTTTGCAAAATGCTAAATCCCACCAGATGGTCGTTTTATTCAATTTTTCCAATCGTTTTTAACAATGCAATGCTAAAGAGCGCTAGAGAAACTAACGCCCCATTGTAGCGCGTTTGCGCCCAAAAACACAAAAATCTGGTTGGAAAATTAGAGAAAAATCCCCTCGCTCTCTTTTTTGGGGGTGCCTAGCGTCTCTTCGGCAAAACTACCTGAATTTAGCACTTTAATAACGGTCACGAAGTCTATTTGCGGGTCGATTACTTTTTTGAGTTCATTCAGCAGTTTTATCTGCCCCGCAGGGGTGATGTTGCCTCTAAAGATGGATTTTTGGTGGTGCTTGAGGTATTTTTTGCAGATTTTAAAGACCTTTGCCACGCGGTATTTGCCGACCTCACTAAACTCATCGGCGATGTCGTAAAAGAGAAAAACATAGTTGTAGTTCGTCGTGTCCTTTTTCACATTTTGTCCTTCAGGCAAAAGGGCACAAACGCCCTGCCCTCGACGATGGTTTTGATGAGCTTGTACCCATCAAGCTTGATGCAATGCTTGTACGAAACCTTGCGTTTGAGCTTTACATGTAAGAAGGTTTCGTTCATGCGTTCTTCAAAGGCATCGATGAAAATCTTCTTGCCTTCTTCGTTTAAAAGTGCGTAGTTTAGGGATTTGTCAAAGTGTTTGAGCACTTGAAGTTTCTTGCGCCCCACGAGGTCGAAAATCGTCCGAAAGACAACCACAGGCTTAAACACCTCACTCAAATCAAGACTCAAACTAAAACGCCCTTCACGTGGAGCGTGCAAAAAACTGATGGACTGGTTTAGGTGCGTGTGATAAATAGCAGCGATGGTCTTGGTGTAGAGCAAGGTGTTTCCAAAGCTAATAAGTGCATTGATAGGGTTGTCTGGCGGACGTTTGACGCGCTTGTTGAGCACAAAATCTTCGGGCAAAAAGTGCTTGAAACTGTCGTAAAATCGACTCCACACTTGCCCTTCGACGAACAATATTTGCTCGATTCTCATCGTTACATGTAACAAGGAGGGCACATCGTTTTTGAGCCAATCCAAGAGGGGTTTTAGCTCTTTTTTGTCGTGGCGGTAGTAGTGGTAGAGGACTTCGTGAATGTTTAGCGCGATGCCAAGCACGATGCTTTTGGCAATCTCCAAGCGTTCGTTCACGTAGGCTAGCGACTGGCGCACCGTCAAGTCACCACTGATGAGGTTTTCCCTAGGGTAAAAACTCCCGCTGTAATGCCCGTGGTAGTTAAACACATGCAGTGTGATGCCCGCCTTAGCAATGAAGTCCAAAAACTTGGTGTTAAAGCTCACTTCATTGAGGCAGTAAAGCTCTCTGGTCTCTTCGATGGGCAAGTAAAAATTGCCTTTTTCGTTACGAAAAGCGATGGAATTGTCCTTGCGGCTCAACTCTCCCATCGAAAAAATATAGCGTGTGTGGTTTTTTGCCATGGCTTCCTCAGATAAAACAGTAGTCGTAGTAGGCGCATTTTTTGCACTTGTTTTCAAGCACGGGCGGTGGCGGAGTCGGGGCATTGACGAGGCTTGTAATCGCCTCCAACACACCCAACAATGCTTGCTCATTTTGCGCGTCTAGTTCTAGTATTTCGCTTTTGGTATTGTGGTTTTTTTCGTGGTACTCGACCCGACCCTTGCGCTCGATGCCTTTTTGTTTGAGCTTATACATGTAAAGCAACACTTGCCACTTGACCGCTTCGGGGTCAGAGTCGGACTTTTTAAACTCCACAAGGTACTCTTTGGTGAGCTTGTCGATGGCGATGTTGTCTATCTTAATCTCCGCTTTTTTGGCTTTTTCTTCATTAATCTCATGAAGCACCTTCCCAATACGCACGTCCTCGGAGTTGTCTTCAAGGTTCAGGCGATTAGCGTGAAGCCAACACTGGGTGCGACAATGAAAATAGTAGTTGATGAGGGTGCCTGTGATCATTTGTCTTCCAATAACCCTTTGGCATTTTGCTTCGTCACTACTTTTTTACCTGTCTTTTTCTCAATCGCTTTTCGTGTATCTCCTGCGATGGTACCGCCTTGTTTGGCGACTTTTTTACTCTCATCAAACCCTTTAGGGTTTTTTTCTTTTGAGATTTCTGCGGTGGTTGCTTCGGCTAGCATCGTGAGCACCAGCTCCAAATTTGTCATATTGTCTCGAAGGTTTTCTTTTTTGAGATTTTTTAACTTTTTATACGCTTGTGTGGTGTGACCGCTCCATGCTTGTGAAATAATGTCAGTTAAAAATGCAAACTCTTTGCCCTCCTCTACACCTCTTTTTTTCCACTCATCAGTCAATTCTTTTCGCACTTCGATACTTTTGAGTCGTTGGTTGATCCATTTTTCGGTATAGCCTAATTTGAGATAGTCTTGCATCGCCTGATCTATGGACTTTTCAGGGTCTTGCATCGACTCGATTCTCTCATAACCTACTTTTGCGAGCCACTGCTTAAATGGTTCGACTTGAGGAGAAGGAATAGACTGTATGAGGCGTAAAAGCTGTTCAGTTGTTGCCACATCTGTAGCTCTCATTTTTCCATCACTTGCTTGCATTTTCAACTGTCCGATTTTTTCGGACAGTTCACTGCCTTCTTTGTTTAGCTTGTTTTTTAAATCACTCCAATATTTTCTAGGTCGGTCACTTTGGGTAAGCACTTCTATCGCATCTATAACACTAAAATACCAAAGCTCATTCGCCTCATCCCAATGGCTTCGTATTTTTTTTGATTCAAAAAGTTGTATTTTTTCCATGGGATTCCTTGTTTCTATAGAAAATTCGAGTTCTTGATTGCATTGTATTGCTCTCTGTTAAATTTGTCTTCTCGGGTGATAAATTCACTATACTCTTGCACAAAATAGTAGCCATGCACCTCTTCGCCTATGGTTGGTCTTTGGCCCTCATAGTTTTTAAAAATCGTAAAAGTAAAAAACTGCATAAGTGCATAAATACGAGACTTTGCCACTTCTTTTTTTGCAAAACCCTCAATTTTATTAAGCTCCAAAAAAGCCTCCCACACTTTTTGACCATCCAAAAAACCACCACTCAAAAACTGCTTCTCTAGATTTTTTGGGTCAAACTCTTTAACGCCTTTGTATTGAGCGATGTCTATTTTAAATGGAAAGTAGAGTGTGAAAGTGTTGGAACTTATCAGTGTCATCGTTTTAGCGATTTCTTTATAATTTAGCTTTTTTAGCAATGTCTCAAAATTATCATAATTTGTCAGTAAGCCGTTTTCAAACTTATCGCTACTTCTTTTAATCTCTGTTAAAACTTCCTGATAATACACTCCAAACGCTTTAGTCGCCAAAATATCCCTATAAGTTTCATGTGTCAAATCAAAGCCCAAGCGGTGGTCATTGCGGTAAATTTCTGATGCTTTGTCCATATTAAAAAAATAGACTTTTCCTTCACGCTTACAGCTTCGATTGATTCGCCCCATAAACTGCTCTTCACTGTCAAGTGTTGAAATGTCTTTAAAACCTATGTCCATATCAATGTCAACACCTGCTTCAATAACTTGTGTTGCAACAATAATCAAAGGCGTATCTTCTTTGCTTTTATTAATGATTAGTTGGCGATACGCCTTATTGTCATCGCCACTAAGTTCACAAACATTTTCAAATGTATCTTTGATGCGTATATAAAAATCTCGTGCGCTCTGTTTTTTAATAAATTCAAAAAGTATTTTTTTGTTTTTTGGCTGTTTTTCCAATATTTCTTCCAAACGCTCAAACGTCATCGTCTCACTTAAAAGTGAAAAATCAGCTTGGACTCTGTCCTTAAAAAGCGTATGCGTAAAAAAATACTCTCTTTTTTCTTTGGAAATCAGGTCAACAAAATTATTTCTCTCTTTTAGAAAAAAATCAAGTTTGGGTAAAGTTGCCGACATGATGATAATTTTGATATTGAGCAATGCCGCGTATTGGTCGAAAAATTCCACCATATAATGCCACAAATGGTTATTGTAGCTTTGTATCTCATCCAAAATAATGACGCTGTTTGCCAACTGCCACAGCGGGAAATTGTCTTCTTTTGATGTGCCAAAAAGAATGTTAAATAAACTCACATGGGTCGTAATAATCGCAGGAGTATGAAAGAAAAGACGATTAATATAAGACTTTTGGTATTTGCTCTCTTCGTCCTCTTGCTTATCTTCATCTATAGTTATGGGTGTTATGGAGTTAATGACTTCGATATTTAAAGCATCTCCAAATATATCATCGAATACATTTTTAGTCTGCTCAACCAAGGTATTAAAGGGGAAAATATAAAAAACTTTGTTGATATGTTTATGGTTTTCTAAAAGTTTTAACGCTAAGTTGATAGAAGTAATCGTCTTACCGCTTCCTGTTGGAGCTTCAAGATAAAAGATGTTTTTATCTAAGTTTTTGAGTAGATTTGTTTCCGCTTCTTGGAACATTTCACTTCGTAGCTTGTTAATTCCTTCTGGGTTTTTATGCTTACATGTAAAGGTAGAGAAAAGCTCAGTAAGCTTTTGCTTGTCTGAGTTTGAAAACACTCCAAAATCATTTATCGGCAAACTTGCCATGTATTCCGTTGTGGCGTAGTAATCGCTTGAGACAAGAAGCGAAAAAAGAAGTTTGTTGAGGATGTAAAATTCAAATTTTTTGTCTAAGTAATTGTCTATTTGATTTTTTATATTATTAAAATCAACGTGTTCATCTCGTTCTTTCTGTGTTTTGCAACAGTAGCCTTCAATGCTGCCCAAATATCCGTGATGCTTGTCAATATGATAAGCAAAATTGTAAAGAATATACGTCAATCTAAAAAAAGTATTGTCATCTTTTATTTGACTAATAACGGG
>JACUTV010000138.1 GCA_014859645.1 Campylobacterales bacterium | reverse complement strand
TTTTAAATGCCTTAATATGGGGGTTGAGTGAGTTTTTCAGGGGTGACTATATAGACGTGCGAGGGCGATGACCACTGGCTTTAGGCGCGGCAATCCACTGGGCGGCTTTTTTCATGTCACTCACTTTGAGTTCGGTGATTTTTGCCGCTTCTTCGAGGGAGATTTTATTGGCCTTGTACATCGCACCAAAGTTTTCTGCATGGTTTTTGATGAAATCTTCATCCGCCCATCCTTGTTCAAAGATGTAACTCACAAGCGCGTTCATAAGGGTGATGTCAGTACCAGGTTTTAGCTGAAGATGGAGTACATTTTCTGCCCCTGCCGCTTCCATGGAGTTGGTGATGGACGCCGTGCGTCTAGGGTCAACGTAAATAATCTTAGCCGCCGCCGCGCTCTCGCCTTTTTCAAACTCTTTTTGCTTCTCACCAACGGTTGCCCTTTGGAGGTTTGGAAGCATGTGCACGTTAAAAAGGTTGGTCTGACACTCGTACGGATTACACCCGATGATGAGCAACGTGTCGGCAATGCTCGCGTCATAATAACTGCTATTTAATTCGCCAATACCCATCTCACGGCTAGCGTGCACTTCGGAGTTGTACGCAGGACGGTTGTGGATGGAAGCGGACTTGGTGTCGATGGCGGTGTGAAACAACTTGCCTGTCGCCCACGTGTTTTCAAAGCCACCACCGCCACCGCCGTGGTCGAAGGTTTTGTGGGAGATTTCATCTGCCCCATCGCGGTCGATGATTTTTTTGTACACTTTAGCCACCAAGCCTATGGCTTCGTCCCAAGAGGTTTCCATCTGCATGCCACCACGGTAGACCATGGGTTCTTTCAGGCGGTCACGAGTAGCGCTTGCGGCGTTGAACGTAGAAACGCCCATCATGCCGCCTCGGACGGAGTTTTGCCCTTTGTTGACGACGCACTCTTGGTCAGGGATGACCATGAAATTGTAATGTTTGCCATCGCGGTCGGTGACGGTGTTGAACATGCGTTCGCTACACCAAAGGCCGTCTACAAATTGTTGCTGGGAAAGGTCGAGGCCAAAGGCGTTGTCGGAGAGTGTACCTTCGGTACCTGCGGGCCATTTGTAAGATTTGTAGCCACAACCGACGATACAAAACTCACAGGTGATGTTCTTGACTTCTGCTTTAGCATGAGGAATGGGTAAGCGATCTGTTAATGTCATGTCTCCTTAACCGATTGTGTTGGCGATACGCCCGAAGATAAGCCCGTCTACACCCGTAGCATAAAGCGCGTCACCTTCAATCTCAAGCCGAACTTGCGGTAAACCGCCTGTGGCATGTCCGATAATCATTTGTCCGTTTTTCTTGGCATCGTACTTGGTGAAGTGACACCCACAGGTAAAGACTGCCGTGCCTTGGTCGTACACAGTAGGACAGCCTTTGTGGGTGCAAATCACGCTAAAGGCTTTCGCTTCGCCATCCACAAAGACGGCCTTGCAAAGAGAGTTTGCGTCGGGGTAAAAAAAGTCTAATTCGCCCTTCGCTTGTAGTTCTTTTAATGAGCCAACACTGGCCTTAGCATATCCACCAAAGAGTACTTTTTGCGTACTCGCCTCACTTGCACTTAACGTAGGAGCTAAGGTTGCTGCGCCAAAGCCTAAAACTGAGACCCGTAGAAAGTCTCGACGACTGTTTGCTGATTCTGCCATTGTGTCCTCCTCGTAAGATAAAAAGCACCATGAAATCGTACTAATTTTTCGTCATAATGCTCTTTTTAAGAAGTCTACTCCTAATGTTCTTAATGTGACTTTTTAAAAAATTTATAAATATATAACTTTTGATGCGTTTATTATTGCAAAGAAAAAAGGAGGATTTTTATCTTAGCGGTTAATCACAAACACTGTGATACCAACATCTTTAGCCACCAGTTCCAACGTTTGAGGTAGCGCGCGTCTTTTTCGCCCACGACGAGCGCAACGGCGGGTGCTTTGCCTGTCATCTTAGCGCGGTGCAAGGCTTGGCCGATGTCCCAGTCCATTTTTCCGCCCAGTCGATTTCGATGGCGTGGATTAAAAGTGTTTTAGGAGAGAGATAAAAGAAGACACAAAGCGCTTAGGGCACCTTTTTTTCAAAAATCAAAAATTTATCTTTCATCCCTTCTTTAAGCGACCACTTTTTAACCGACGCCATATCAAATGTGTTCTTTTGTGCAACCCAGACAGCTTGCTGTAAACACTGTTCGTCATCCCAATGATAATATGCAGCCAATCTATCTTTAATACAGTCTGTTGGCGTCAATAATCTAAGCACGCCCGCCTCGGTATCTATGTGTGCTATCTCTTCGACAGGAGCGTCACCCACGCCTAGTGGGCCACAGGGAAACTCTATAAAAAGTGGCGTATCATCGTGCACAAAATATCTATTGTGCTCTTTAAAGCCTAGCTCTTCCATGGTCATTTGTATCTTTTTAAATTGTTCGTTGTATTGGTTAATGAGGTCAAGGTCATGAGACGTGTATTCACCTCTACTGTAAATTTGCACACATGAACCGCCAGAAAGTACCACATGGATACCTTTTGCCTTCAAAGCATCACATAAAAAGCCACCTAGTTCTTGCATACTCATTGCGCTGATAGGCTTTTTCATAAGGGCTTTTCCACGCGTCTAGGTCGTTTTCGTTGTAGCTCAAATTTTTCTTTCAGTTCGGGTTTATAGTAGGCTCTTGCCTTGTTCAAAAGGGTCGTTAACTCGTCTAAAAAAACATACCGCGGGTTGAAATAATAGACTCTTGTTTTTCCCACCATTTTACTCAAAGCCAGTCCTGCATTTTCAAAGTTTTTGAGCTGGTTTTGAATGGAGGGCAAGGGTGCATCAAAATATTTTGCTATCTCTCTTGCATAACCCTCCTTAAACACTAAAAGATATTGCAGTGCAAGTTCACGGTTGACAGTGCCAAATAATACCTCCAACATGTTCGCCTCCTTATTGATACTAAAATTATATCATATAATATAAAAGCTATATCAAAGTTATAGTTTCTACCTTTACATGTAACGCTTGTTTTGGCTTATGCTCCTCTTGAAGCGTTTGCTATGTGCATTTTTGCCAGTTGTATTCCATTTGATGGGCCACCGATACAGCAAGCGCTTGGCTATGAAGCTGTGATACCAAATGCAAACTCATGTCTATACCTGCTGATATTCCGCCAGAAGTCGTATACTTTCCCGAAGCAATCCAACGTTGATTATCAATCACCGTTAATTCAGGAAAACGTTGCTTTAAATCTGGAATATCTTCCCAATGGGTCGTCACGGGCAAACCTTTCAGCAAGCCAGCCTTGGCCAACAAAAAAGCGCCCGTACAAACCGACGCCACAGCATTGGCTTTTTTGTCCACTGACACTATCCAATTTAGTACATTTTGCTTGTGCATTTCCCCTGTATGTACACCGCCAACAACTACCAGCAAATCGATACTTGGGTGATTCAAAAATGAATAATGAGGCAAGACACTAAAACCACCACGAGCCTTGACGGGTTCTAGGACTTCTGCAACAAAAAACACATTCCAGCCCTCTGCCCCTAGCCGCTTTGCTGTACTAAAAACCTCAAAGGGGCCTGAAAAATCCAAAACCTCCGCTTCATCATAAATGTAAATACCGATGTTCATAGTGCCTCCGTTGTTTGTGTGGAAATGCTTACATGTAAAGGATTTGAGGAAAAAGCAATCACCATCCCTTGGGCGTTATGTATAAAAATACTCCCAAAAACTCACTACCTTTATATCGTCGATTGTCTCTTTTTGATTGTAGGTGATGATGTATTTTTCCTGCACATCAAAGGGGAGTTTTTTGATTCCGTTTATCTCTCTGGTTTTGTTTTGGTCATTTAGTTCATAGCACACTTGCAGGGCGATGGTTTTCTCTTCTTTTTTGACGATAAAATCACATTCGCTCTCTTTGTTGTAAAAATATATCTCAAGCCCATGTTTTTGGAGTTCGCTAAAAACCAAATTTTCAAGAAGTTTTCCGTGGTTTGCACTAAAGCTGTATCCTAGATTCATAAAGCCGTTATCGCATAAGTAGAGTTTCTTTTTGTTGTTCATCTGCTCTTTGAGCGAGTAGGAAAAAAGTTTTAGCTCCCTAAACAAATAGCAATCTTCCAACGCTTGAATGTACTCTTTGACCGATTTATCGTTCAACGTTACCGCTTTGGCTAAAGACGCGTAAGAGTAGAGTGAAGTAAGGTTGCTAAGTAGATAAAAACTCAACTCTTTAAACCCTTTGATGTCTCTGATTTGATTATTTGCTACGCAATCTTTTAGAAGGATAGTCTCATAGTAACTGCTAAGCACTTCCCTTTTTAACTCATCTTGTAGCCCACACACCTCTACAAATGAGCCATAAAGCATCATGTCGTCTACGAGTTTTAAGACTTTTGGGAGGTGTTTGTTAAGCTCTAAAAAACTCGTTATGCCATTGATATGTAAAATCTCGTGAAAACTAAGGGGGTAAACCTTTGTGGAGATATAGCGTCCTGTAAGCAGCGTTGCAAACGCACCGTTTAAAAGCGAAGAGTTAGAACCTGTGATAAATATTTTTTCAAACTCACCGCTATCATAGACGCTTTTAACGTACTTTTCCCAGCCCTCTATGGCCTGAACTTCATCTAAAAAAAGATACTTTATCTCTTTTTGGGTAAGTTTTTTGGCTGCTTGGAGGATTTCATAAAAACTTGTAGGGTCGTTGGAATATTTGGTAAAAAAAGGGTCATCTAGGTTGATATAGAGTATCTCCTGGGGGTCTATGGTTTGGGAGAGGTGATTGATGAGGAGTTTAAAAAGTGACGACTTTCCGCTTCTTCTTATCCCTTGTAAAACTTGGATGTGTTTGGTTTGTAGACTGGTAAGAAGTTTTTGAATCACATCTCTGTCGTAGAGGTTTTTATACCC
>JACUTV010000137.1 GCA_014859645.1 Campylobacterales bacterium | reverse complement strand
AACACTACTGCTTGTGATGGACGATGTTGTGGTTTTTTGTGTTACAATCTTGGTAAAAAAAGAGGCAATGATGGAACACCACTATGACCAACGTCCTTATGTAAAAGATGCACCCAGTGCTCAAAAAGGTCCCGCTACTGCGGTATATGCTTTGTATGCGGCTTCGTTTTTTGTGGGGATTACGGCGCTGATTGGGGTGATTATCGCTCATGTAAAAAAAGGCGATGTGCGCGGAACGTGGCTTGAGAGCCATTATGCGTGGCAAATTCGCACCTTTTGGTGGATGGTGTTTTGGAGCGCCGTGGGGGTAGTATTGCTATTTGTGATGGTGGGCTATGCGGTCATTTTGGGTGCGTTGGTGTGGTTTATTTACCGCATTGCCAAAGGATGGCTGAGGCTCTTGGAGGGGAGGGAGGCGTATTGATCTCCCTCTTTTAGGTGCGAAACATATTGAGTTTTTGGTTGAGTTGCTCCGTGAGTTCGCCCAAATGGTCTGCCGCGCTTGAAATCTCTTCTACGCTACGCGCATTTTGGGAGGAAAGGTGATTGACTTTTTCAATACTGCTTGCGATATTTTGAATCTCCTTACCCGTTTGCGTAAAATCCTTGACACTTTTTTCGTTAGCCTGCGTCACTAAAACCACCTTGCTAACAGCTTGACCAATGCGGTTTTGTGCTTGTTCGGTGACACTAAGAAGGCTTTGGACTTCTTGTGCATTGTGGGTCATTTGACCGCTAGCATCAGCGATGGACTGGACAATGACGTTGATGGTAGAGTGGATTTGGGTGAGGGCTAGCTGGGTTTTTTCAGCCAGTTTGCGTACCTCGTCGGCCACGACTGCAAATCCACGCCCGTGTTCTCCTGCTCGCGCCGCTTCGATGGCGGCGTTTAGGGCTAACAAGTTGGTTTGGTCGGCAATATCGCTAATGACTACCAAAATATTTTTCACCTCTTTGGCCTCTCCAGAAAGCCCTTCCATGCGCAATGAAAGCGCTGTTTCGGCTTGGGCAGTTTGTCCCATCTTGTTGGCAAGTTGAGACATGTCATTTTTTGCCAAGAGTAATTCTTGGTTTGCATGCCCCATGTCTTCTTTGTTTTGCTGTGCTTCTTCCACAAACACGTCAATCTCTTTTTGTATTTGCAGGGCTTTTTGAGTTGTTTGTTCGACTACCTCGGTTGTTTTTTCAGTATGCCCCCCCACGCTTTGTGCCGTTGTGGAGAGTTCGTGTGAGATGGAGGCGTTTTCGGTGGCGAGTTGCTTGGCTTGATGGATGAGGATTTGAATTTTGGCAATAAACGCGTTGATGTTGTGACAGGCTTGGCCTATTTCATCTTGGCTTGCAAGCAACAAACGTCTCGTAAGGTCACCTTCTCCTGTGGCAAGGTCTTTGGCGACGGCGTTGACTTCATAAATAGGGCGCGTGATGCTGCGCATAATGAAGAAGATGAGTGCTGTAAAGAAAACCAGTCCAGCAAGGGAAAAAATACTGATAAAAAGTTGTGCATTTTCAAGGAGGGCACTAAAAGATGCTTTCTCTTCCGCGACCTTTTGGCTAATGCTTCCTTCGTTGGCTCCTACGGTATCTCTAAGTTCCCTCCAGCGTTTTAATGTCAGCGCGTTTTGTGCGGAAGAAGCGGGTGTGTTTTCAAGAGCAAGCCGTTGGAGTAGGGTTGCTTGTTCTAAAAACGCATGGGCGGCAGGGGCGATAGTTTGATGCAAGGGGGCATCGAGGCGCTCAAGGCGTCTAAGCTCTTCTTTTAATCCTTCCAAGGAGCGTTGCATGGTTTCTTTGGGTTGGGATTGCGCGAGGTCACTAAAAGCAACTTGCCTCGAAGAGTTAAAAAGCAAACCGTTAACCAAAAGAGATTTGAGTATGCTTTCTTGATTGAGTAAGTTTTCGAGGCGATTGTATTCGTTTTTTGATGAAGAAAAGGTTGAGAGAACGACGAGAAAATTTGCTGTAAATCCAACAACAATAAACAAGGCTAGCACGTAGCCTTTTGTTTTGATGGTCAGTGACACGGGATACTCCTTGGTGCTATACACACGGTTTAGATACACACGCGCGGATTATAGCAAAAGCAAGCAACATCCGTATGCGTAATTGTTTGGTTATGAAGTGCGTGTACACTTAGATTTATGAAAACCTACCGCAGTATTTTTCTCTCAGACGTGCATTTGGGAACGAAATTTTCCAAAACGACGGAGTTGTTGGCGTTTTTACGCGATCACGAGAGTGACAGCCTCTACCTCGTGGGCGACATCATCGACGGATGGGCCATTAAACGGCGCTTGCATTGGCCTCAATCTCACTCAGACGTCATTCAAAAGATTTTACGCAAATCCCGCAAGGGAACGGAAGTCTTTTTTATCCTAGGTAACCACGACGAATTTTTACGCTCTTTTGCGCCACTGGTCTTGGGCGAACGTCTGCACATCATCAAAGACACCCTTTATGAAGCCCTTAATGGTAAGTCGTACTACGTCACCCACGGAGATTTTTTTGATAGCATTACCATGACAAAAAAATGGGTCGCGCATCTGGGTGACAAAGGGTATGAAATGCTCTTACATGTAAACAAAGCGTTGAACTACACGCGACGTAAATGTGGGATGCGTAGCTACTGGTCCCTTTCAAAATACGTCAAGCAAAACGTGAAAAAATCGGTGAGTTTTATCACAGACTTTGAAACGATTTTGGCCGACCATGCCAAGCGTTACGGCTATGATGGAGTCATTTGCGGGCATATTCACAAGGCGGAGATTCGCATGATTGAAGGCGTTGAGTACTTAAACTGCGGAGATTGGGTGGAGAGTTGCACGGCGATTGTGGAACACCATGATGGGCGTTGGGAGGTGTTGGATTTTGGGAACTATGCCTAAGGAGATTGGGCTGTGCCTCTCTGGTGGCGCATCGCGTGGGGCGTACCACCTAGGGGTTTTAAAAGCCCTTGAAGAGCTTGGTATTCGCGTGAGGGCTATTAGCGGGAGCAGTATTGGCGCAGTGGTTGGGGTGGGGTATGCGTGCGGTAATTCACCCGAAGCAATGATTGCATTTTTTAAAAGTCGCGCCTTTGCCAAAAGTATTAAGTGGAATTTTTTTGGCGGAAGTGTGTGGAAAATCGACCCAAATCACCCCGTGTTTGAACCCTTTTTTCAAGGTCATACACGCCTTGAGGCGCTTCCTCTTCCTTTACATGTAAGCTTGTGTGATTTACAAAAAGGCGAAGTGCTGTATGTTCAAACGGGCGATTTGCGCCAAATCCTAGAAGCAACGTGCGCTTTGGCGCCGTTTTTTCCTTTTCGCACTATTGAGGGGTCGTGGTACGGGGATGGTGGATTTGTGGATAACCTGCCGTTGCAACCGCTTAAAAAGAGCGCGTTGCCATTGCTCGCCGTGAATCTGCACCCTTGCCCACCTTATAGGGGCGGGAATTTGTTGCGTCGGGCGCTTTTTTCCCTTTGGCACGCCAATGTGCGCGCTCAAGAACAAGAGGCCACGTGGCTTCTTAGTTCGCCTGCGCTTTCAGGTTTTTCCCTGTTTTCGTTTTCTTCTATCGATGTGCTCGTGGAAATGGGCTACCGCGCGTGCCTAGAAACGTTCGATGAACTTGCTTGCGGCGATGCGGTGTAGCCAAAACGTGCGCCCGCTCCAGTCGGATTTGACTGCTTGTTGAAAAAGGACGGGTTTTTGCACGTTTACTGCTGGCAAAGGCATGGGCGTTGCGTCCATGAGACACGCTTGAAAAGAAGCCACAAGGAGTGGGTCGCGCGAATAGGCCGTTAAAAACCCTTCATACAGCGCGCGCGTCACGAGGTGTACAGGTTCTCCATCACGACTAACCCCTTCGATACCATCATGATAACGGTCGAGGTCAAAGGTGCGGTAGGTTTGAAACTCAAACCCCGCATTCATGATGCTCACGGGTCCCACGATAAACTCTAGTGCGCTATCCAAGTCAGCTTCTTCATATACCAACACTACGCCCGTGTGTCCTAGGTAAAAGGTACGCGTTACATGTAAGGGGCCTGCGTGGCTTGTACTACCAAGCACAGGAAGGGGTGCTAAGCACGAGGCGAAGGAAGGTGACGCGTTTGGGGAAGGCACTTGGGCACACCCACCAAGAAGTAACACACTTACCATGCTTGCAATCCACGTTTTCACCCTCTGGCTCCTAGGACATTTTTTAAGATACGTTTGCCTACTTCTACGCCAGGTTGGTCGTAGGTGTCGATGCCTAACATCAGGCCACAGGTGGACGTGAGTAGTTCGTAATAATACATCAAATACCCTGCATGCCACGCATCAAGGGTGTCTATTTCGATGAGGTCCGTGGTGATGCCTTCTTGGATGATGCTTTGCATGGTGGCGGCGCATTGGGCGTTGAGCAAACTTCCCATGCTAAGGCCTGCGGTGTAGTCTACCTTGTCTAAAAAAGGGAGTTTGATGCTAGGGATAGGGTTGGGTTTGTTGAAATTTTTGATTTTAATAAACGTGACCGTTTTGTCTTTTGGCCCTTCCATGATGAGCTGTAAAAAGGAGTGTTGGTCCACGGAGCCAATGAGGCCGATGGGGGTGAGTCCCATGCGCGCGTAACCGTGTTTTTTTCCTAAAGATTCTGCCCAAAGCTGGGTGTACCATGCGTTAAACTCCCGAAAGGCATCGGCGTAGGAAAAGAGCACGTTGATGGAAGCTTGCTTGTGGATGGCGTAGCGGTAGGCTTTTTGCATGATGGCTTCATCGCCTTGTTCGACGTAAGTTTCTTTGCACGCATCCGCGCCTTCTAAGAGGGCTTTGGTGTCGTAGCCACACAAGGTTAAAGGTACCAATCCCACGGCGCTTAATACCGAAAAGCGTCCACCGACGTTTTGGGGGATGTGAAACGCGCTTAACCCGTACTCTTTGGCAAAAGAATCAAGAGGAGAATTTTCGTCGGTGATGAC
>JACUTV010000018.1 GCA_014859645.1 Campylobacterales bacterium | reverse complement strand
ACGGGATGGTGTTTGTTGAGGATTTCCCACCCTTTTTTCTTGGCTTCACAGGTGGTTTCGCCGTAGATGAAGTCCGAAGATTGGGTGTAGGCACAGGTGCGTTGGAGTTTGAACCCGTGGGCAGATTTGATAAGGGGGCAAATGTTGCGTGGCAGTTCCGTTTCCGCGTCCGCGATGGTTGCTGCCGAACCGCCACACAGTCCGTAACAGGCCCCACCAGCACCCGTGACAATCTCTTCGGGTACGAAAATACAAAAGGTGCCCACGGCGGGCTTTTTTTGCGCGCGCAAGGCGTTGATTTCGGCGATGCGCTCCCCTTGAATCTCACTCATAAACCAATCAAAATACGCCATCCCTTTAGGGCGATTTTCTTGGGACATGAAGAGGTTTTGGTAGGCGCCTAGGCCCATGCCCATCATTTTTGCATGACGTTCAACGTCAACTCCGATACTTTCCAACAAGGGTTTGTGTGCTTCAACACCCATGAATTTTCCTTTACATGTAAAGATGGTGAGCAAGACTGTGAGGGGGATTAACAAGGCAGGTGCGGCAGAAGCGTCAACTGATGTTTACCTAAACTTAGGCCGTGTTGCTCTTGGGGTATTGTAAGGAATTTGGGGTTAAAGGAATGTTAAAAAAAGGCAACAAAAACACTTTGGTAAAATAATCTTTCCAAAATATCCTTAACCTGCCCGCGAAAGGTTCAGCGCGCGTGAAAGGCGGTCGATGCCAACGGTCAGCGCAATAATCATGAGCAAATACGTTGCCGCTTTTTCAAACATAAACCATTCAAAATGAAAACTAAACTGAAACCCAAGCCCGCCTGCACCCACGATGCCTAGCACCACAGCCATGCGCACGTTGGACTCAAATTGAAAAAAGCTGTACGTCAACCAGTCGCGCCATGCCACTGGCACAGCTACTAGCCCAAAACACACGGGCAGTGACCCGCTAAAGGACTGTTCAAAGCGACGGTAAGGGATGTTGTCGACGCTTTCGCTAAAGACCCGAACCAACACGCCTGCGGTGTGAATGGCGATGGCAAGCGCTCCTGCGAGGATACCTGGCCCAAAAAAGGCAATGAGCAAAAAGGCCCACATCACCTCAGGCACTCCGCGCGCCACCAATCCTGTGAGCCTTGCAAGCACCAGTTGAATGCGCTTTAGGGTCTTTACCCACCACGGCAAATAAGCGCCCGTAAAATGGGAGGGTTCCCACATGAACGAAAAAGAGTGAGAGTAGCTTAGCAGCGCTGCCACGCCCACGCCAAGCAAGGTGCCTACAATCGCCATGGCTAAAGGTACGCCCGCAGAAGTGATGACCTTCCAGACAAACCAATTATTTAGTGTCGCATTCCACCCTTGCCACGCCTCTTTTTTGTAAAATTCCCAAAGGCTGTGCTGAGCGAACAGTTCCACGCTTTTGCCTGCCCTTTGACGCGCTTCTACTGCGCTTTCTTCTCCAATCCCAAGTGCAACTAGGTCAAATTCAGGGGAGAGCATCCGCTTAAAAAAGCTCAAATGCTGCCATGCTTCACCTGAAAAAAGCTCCACCGCAGGCGCGAGAAAATTGCGCGGTTGTTGGCCTGGTGGGGCGTTATTTCCCCAGCCCATGAACCACAACGACCACCCAAGGGCAACAACCATGATGCCCACAGCAAGGTAATTGCGTCCAATTTGTTTCCACAGCAGTTCGTTGTGGTTTGCCTGAGGATGGTTGGGGTCGGTGCGCAGTTGGCGGCGAATGACGTTACTGAGTAAGTCTGCACTTAGGGTTAGGGCTAGGGTGAAGAGGAGTAAGGTGGTGACTTTTGACCATGCTCCAAACTGGATTTGATACCAAATATCTGCCCCTAGTCCACCCCCGCCCACGGCGCCGATAACCGCAGCGTTTCGGATGGCGCATTCCGCGCGCATGAGGGTGAAGCTTTGGACACTTCGCGCGGCGAGTGGCACGATACCATAAGCCAAAATACCCAGCCTGCCTGAGCCTAAAATGCGCACTTGCTCGTAACGCTTTGGCGCGACCGAATCCCACAATTCGCTGTAGACTTTAGCCAAAATGCCCGTCATGCTAAGGGCTAACGCCAAGGCGCCCGTGAGTGGCCCTAGGCCAATGAGTGCCACCAAAATCACCGCCCACACAAAATCGGGCACCCCGCGCAACACGTCTTGCACGAGACGGCTAAGGCTACATGTAAGGCGGCTCACCCACTGCCCTATGATGCCCTGTCTGTCATCCCCTACACTGACAGCCTTGGAAGAACCCATGGCCAATACCAAAGCTGCTACGATGGCTAAAAACGTCGCTAAGAGTGCTGCGCTAAGGGTTTGAAGGGTGAGCGCCCAGCAGTGGAGCAAAAACTCCCTTCCAAGGTCTGGCGATGCAAAAGCGAAAAACCATGCGCTCATACGCCCAAAGGCAATGGCTCGTCGGGAGCTGTTGAGCAAAACAGAGATGTCCCACGAAACCGCAGTAAGAGCCCCCACCAAAAGAACAAAGACAATAACGATGGCCGCCCACGCGCCCCAAGGACGTTTAGTGCTCATGAATCTGGGTGTATTCTACGCCATAAAGGGCTTTGAGCAAGGAGTCATCCAGTGCTTCAGGCCTCCCCTCCCAAAACACTTTGCCTTCTTTAAGAGCAATCACCCGCTCAAAATGCCCCTCTAAAAGTTCCAAGGTGTGCAAGTTTACCAAGAGTGTATTGCCTAGCTCCTGTGCCATGTGAGAGAGCAGTTGGATGATTTCCCTGCCAAGGCGCACGTCTAGTTGGCTCACGGGTTCATCTGCCAAGACGACTTTGGGGCGTTGCACGAGCAAGCGCGCTAGGGCGACGCGTTGTTGTTGGCCGCCAGAGAGCTCCCCTGGCATAGCCCAAAGTTTGTGTTCAAGCTCGACTTGCTTCAAAGCTTCTTTGGCGCGCGGGAGTTCTTGGGGCCACAAGAGTGACCATAGGGATTTTGGGAGTGACCAACGTCCTAGGTTTCCCATGAGGACATTGTGCACTACGCGCAGTTGGGGGATGAGGTTATCGGATTGGTAGAGCACGCCCACCTCTTTGCGCAAACGGCGAAGGGTGCGCGTGTTTAGGGTTTTAGTGTCGTGCCCAAAAAGGGCTACTGAGCCACTATCGGGGTGCAAAATACCGCAAAGTAGGCGAAAGAGGGTGGTTTTTCCCGCACCCGAAGGGCCGATGATGGCCACCCTTTCACCGTGATTGATACGCAAAGAGAGTTCTTGGAGTGCAAAAGAACCCCCGAAAGATTTGCTCGCATTTTGTAAAACAAAGACGGGCTTAGTTGCCAATATCTACGCCTGATTTGAGAAGTTCGACGTAACTCATCCATTCGCTAATATCTGCGTCCACAAAGCCTTTGGACTTAAGATAGCCGAGGGCTTTTTTACCTTCCTCGGATTCGTGCAGGTTTAAAAGGGCGGCGTGGATGGCGTCGATGGTGTCACGGCCCAAGCTTTTTTTGGTGGCAAAACAATAGTTGGTGAATTTGGGCGTGGTGTAAATGATGGGGGCTTTAGCCTTGATGGCATCGCTAGCACGCTCATATGGGGGTTGTCCAAGGGCGCCGATGTGAAATTCACCGTTGGCAACTTTTTGCACCACTACATCGTGGCTACCGCTGTACGCAACGGTGCGAAAGACTTGTTCAGGGCGTTGACCGCTTTGGTCGGCAAAAAAACTGCGTGGCATGAGGTGGCTAGAGGTACTGCTTTTGCTCCCAAAGGTAAAGTTCCAGTTTTTGTCTTTGGCGAGCTGGGCTAGTTCTTTGAGGTCTTTGACAGGGGCGATACCTAAGTCTGCATTGGCAACAAAGTAACTGATAAACCCTTTGTCTATGTCACGTGCGGCGACCACCTCAAGCTCATCACCCATCATCATGTACGCTTGGGCGGTGGTAACCGCACCAAACCACGCTAAATGTGCCCTGCCAGTAGCTAACGCCGTTACCGTAGCGGCGTAGTTTTCCACATGTACATACTCCGTGGGAATGCCTGTGCTTGCTTGAATGTGCCTGGCGATGAGCCCAAAAAACTCACGCATATTTTCCGCGCTATCATCAGGAATGGCAGTGATGATGAGGCGTTCAGGAGCCTTAGCAAGCAACGGGGAGGAGAGGGCAAAAAGGCCCAAACAAAAGGTGATAATAATTTTTTTTAGCATAACTACTCCTTGGGGTGGATGACGAAAAAATGAGAACAAATGGAGGGCAACAGAAGCAGTAGCAACAGGCAGCGACTGATGTTTGCCTAAAACTTAGGCCTATAAATTGCTCTTTGAGGATGAATTGTAGAAGAAGTGAAATTAAAAAGACGTTAAAAATAAAAACTGGGTTAACGAAAAAATCTTGGGCGTCTTGCGCCCAAGAGAGGTGTGCGTTAGAGTTGGCTTAAGGCGTGTTCAAAGTCTGCTTTGATGTCTTCAATGTGCTCTAATCCTACACTCACGCGAATGAGATCTGGGCTCACGCCCGCGGCTTTGAGCGCGGCTTCGTCTAGCTGGCGGTGGGTCATGGAGGCAGGATGCAACACGCACGTGCGAAGATCTGCTACATGGACAAGGATGCGCGCAAGTTTCAAGGCATTCATCACCTTTTCTCCCTCTTGTTGTCCGCCTTTGACCCCGAAGGTGAGTACGCCGCTAGCACCCGTGCAGTAGCACTTTAGGCGTTCGTGGTGTTTGTGTGAAGGAAGGCCAGGGTAATTTACCCACGCTACTTTGGGGTGGTTTTGAAGAAACTCGGCCAAGGCTTGGGCGTTTTCGCAGTGGCGTTGCATCCTTACATGTAAGGTTTCCATGCCAAGGTTAATCAAAAAGGCATTCATGGGGCTAAGGTACGCACCAAGGTCGCGAATCCACTGCACCCTTGCTTTGACGATGTAGCCAAGGTTGCCAAAGTTTTTGGTGTAAACGACACCGTGGTAGCTAGGATCTGGCTCGGTCATCTGGGGAAATTTGCCATTGGTCCAGTCAAAATCTCCCTTGTCGACAATGAGCCCGCCTACTGCTACGGCATGTCCATCGAGGTATTTGGTGGCCGAATGGGTGACGATGTTGGCACCGTGTTCAAAAGGGCGACATAAAAAAGGGGTGGCAAAGGTGTTGTCCACCACAAAAGGCACGCCCGCTTCTTTGGCAAGGGCGGCGAATTTTTCAAAATCCAAAACGTCTAACGCAGGGTTGGCGATGGTTTCGGCGAAGATGGCTTTGGTGTTGGGCCGAATGGCCTGTTTTAATACATGTAACGGTGCTTCGGCGTCCACATAGCTCACTTCGATACCCATCTTTTTAAAGGTATTGCTAAACAAAGCGACCGTCCCTCCGTACAAAGAACCCGCTGCGATGAAGTGGTCTCCTGAGCTACACAAGTTGGCAATGGCAATGGTTGAAGCCATCTGTCCAGCGCTAGTAGCAAGGGCAGCTACGCCGCCTTCAAGAAGGGCGATTTTCTGCTCTAGCACTTCGCAGGTGGGATTGGAAATACGCGAATACATGTGTCCTGCGGCTTTAAGGTCAAAGAGATCCGCGACGTTTTGTGCCGTGTCGTACGCATAAGTGGTACTTTGAACAATAGGTGCAACGCGGGGTTCGCCATTTTTAGGGTCCCATCCCGCTTGGATGGTATTGGTTTCAAGACGCATGAGTATTCCTTACATAAGATGTGCCCCAGGGGCAAAAAACGATGAGTAGCCGTGGCAAAAGGAGCAAGGCGCCAAGCAAGACCATGGCCATGACAAGGACGGTTAAAAGACCAAAATAAACCGTTGGGATGAAGTTAGAAATCACTAAAATAGAAAAACCTAAGATGATGGCAAAAGAGGTGTAGTACATGGCGTACCCGATGCTTTGGTGGGAGCGTTCCATGGCCGCTTCATAATCCCAATCGTGGGCCAATTCTTCGCGGAAGCGGTGCAGGTAGTGGATAGTGTCATCGACTCCAATCCCGATACTAATAGCCGCAATGGTGATGGTCATCATATCCAAAGGCAAGCCAACCCAGCCCATGAGGCCAAAGACAATGCTCATGGGGATGATGTTGGAGGCGATGGCGATGAGCCCCACTTTAAAGGAACGAAACAACAGCCAAAACATGCCAAGCAATACCAAGACCACAAACCCCAGAGTGGTGATTTGAGACGTATAAAGGCTTTGGAGCATATTGTTGTAGAGCACCATCAAACTCGAGAGGCGATGGGTGGCAGTGTCGGCTTCTAGCATGGCGTCAAGGTCATGATTGATGCGCGCTAAGAGTTCATTGCGCCGCAAGCCTTCTTGGGAGTCCATGACCCGCGTTGAAAAACGCACTTGGTTGTGCGCGATGCTAAGGTAGGGGTCAAGGATGAGGTTGCGAAAATGGACGGGAAGTTCGTTGTAGAGTAGTGCTAGTTGAAAGCTGTCTAGGGGGTTGCCATCGTTGAGGATTTTTCCCACTTTTAACATGGTGCCAAGTGACTGCACACTGCCAATTTCGGGTTGCGCGTTAAGGTAGTCGTGAACACGCTCGACGACCTGCATTTTTCGCGCACTAAACCAGTATTCTTCCTTGCTTTGTTTTTGGGCAAATTCAGCCTCAAAATCGTCCAATTCTTCAACAGGGATTTCCTCGTCTTGGGTGAAGGTGAGGATGATATCCAGCGGCGTAGTGCCGCCAAGTTTTTGGTCGATAATTTCCATGCCTTTGTAAATTTCCGTGCTAGATTTAAAATAGTTAATAAAACTGTTTTCCACTTCAAGTTTGCTAGCACCAGAAGCCCCTAGAAGAAAAATAAAACCACTTACAACGATAATGGCTTTGCCGTGCCGCTTGACCAGCCAAGAGCACCAATGGGTGATGGCAAAGTGTTTTTCAAAAGAGAGTACGGGACGTTTTTTGGGCAAGAGAACCAGAATCGCCCCAAAAAGAACAAAGGCAATCCCTAAAGAAAGGGCAATCCCTACGCTCATCATCCATCCTAGGGTAATGATGGGTTTGATGTTAGAAAAAATGAGCGACCCAAAGCCTGCAATCGTCGTAATAATGGCAAAAAAGGAAGGAGTTGCCTTGGAGGCAAGGGTAAGAAAAACAAGACGTTTTTGGGAAGTTTTGGTGTAGCGTAAGGCAAGTTCGCGGTACCGCACAATCAAATGCAAGACGATGGAAATGGTGATAATGAGCTGTAAAGAGATGAAATTGGAAGAGATGACGGTCACTTCCCACCCAAAATACCCCAAAGTTCCCGTACTAGCCAACACCGAATAAAGGCAGATGAGTAGCGGCAGTGCCACAAAGCGAAATTGGCGAAAAATAAACCATAGGGTGAGGCTGAGCAAGAGAAGCAAGCTCACGCCGTAAAATACCACATCATGTTTGATGTACGTAATGAGGTCGTCTGCAATCATGTTCACACCACCCAAAAACAAAGAACCGTAGGGGGTGTAATCTTCCATGATGGTGCGAATTTGCTTGATGCTTTGATGTTCAATGGCCCGTTGGGCATCGCGGTGAAATTTGATGCTTTCTAGGGTGTGTCGAAGCTGTTGGCGCTGTGTGGAAGTCGGTTTTTCTAGGGCTTCAAGCTCTTTTTTTTGCTGTTCCAATTGCGCATAACGCAAATCAGGTGTGAGGTTTAGCACCAGTGCAGTCGTGGTGAAATCGGCGCTGACGAGATTGTTTTTGTACAGGGGACTTTGCAAAAACTCTTCTTTTGCAAGGGCTTTTTCAACCCGCTCATCTTCCAAGGTTGGAATTTTCTTAACCAACTCACGCACGGGCATCACAGGGCTTTGCAGTAGGGGAACGTTTAAGATAGAAATGACCGAATCGATGCGATTGAGGCCAGCCAATTCATTGGAGAGTTTTTTGAGTGCGCTTAGGGTTTGAGGGGAAAGGAGGTCTTCATGGGGCTTGAAGGCGATAACGAGAAAATCTCCCCCGCCATAGCGTGCATTCATAACGCCGTTAAAGATTAAATCTTCATCATCCTCAAGCATCAACGTTTTAGAAGATGCATCTATTTGAAGACGGGGAGTGTATGTTCCTAAAAATCCAATACACAAAGTGACAAGAATGACGCTCGCAAGAGGATACGTAACGATGGCACGAAAGAGGCGAAGAAGCATCTAGGGTTCCACGCCCTCTTGAAGCCATTGTATTAACCCCTCAAAACGGTTGTCTTTTAAAAAACCTTCAAACTGGGAGCGGTAGGTTTGCACGATACTCACACCCAAAATATCTACGTCGTAGATGAGCCACCCGCGCTCTTTACCGTCATAGAATTTATAATCCACTTGGTAATTGGCTTCTTTGCTGATGAGTTCTGTGAATAAAAAGACCCGTATACTAGAGCCAATTTGTGCCTCTTTCACGTCTTTTATCACGGCAACTTCGTTGGAGTATAGTTCGAGTTTTTCAACAAAAGAACGTTTGAGCCTGGCGATAAAATGACGGGTAAATTCTTGTTGTTCATCCATACTTAAGGCGCGCCATTGGGTTGTGCCTAGGCTTAAGCGTGCCATGAGTTCATAGTCAAACAGGGGGTCAAATTCTTCAAAAATCTGTCCTGAGAGGGTTTTTCTGTCGACATTCTCTTGCTGAAGCGTGTCGGTGACAGACTGGATTTTGTATTTCATGATGGGGGCTATTTTGTCTTTTTGAACCGCCCCAAAAAGACAAAAGGGCAAGAGTAACAATAAAAATAATCGGCTCATGGTCTATTCTCGAATCAGCGTCTCGCGACGGCTTTCATAGAAGTCACGCAAGTAGGGGTACAGATCAAGGGCGTCTTTGCGCAATGCTTCGTATTGAGGGTACGTTTGAGAAAGCCCATTGAGTCGATAAAAACTCTTGATAGCCAACGCATCTGTATCGGTTTTAATGTAAGTCGTCGGACTCACTAACCAATCGCCCACCATGCCAAAACTGTCACGCACATTGGATGGGCCAAGGATAGGCCATACAAGATGGGGTCCGCTGCCCATGCCATAAACACCCAAGGTTTGACCAAGGTCTTCTGGGTGTGTGGGGATGTTAAAATGGGTTCCAGCGACTTCAAAAAATCCGCCAATACCTACGGTAGTATTGATGACAAACCGAAACAGTTCATCCGCGCTTTTGGTAGCCTCTCCTTGGAGTAAAGAGTTGATAAAGCGAACAGGAAAAAGGAGGTTGTAGAAAACATTGCCAATTCCCTCGCGCAAGGGCTCTGGAGCAAAAAAGGCATAACCTTTAGCGGCAGGAATGAATGCGTGGACATACAAGATGTCGTTAACGCGTGTCATGAGTCGATTGTACCCTTCAAAGGGATCGTTTTTGGCGGCGGAAGTAGTAAATTCTTCGTCAAAATCAGTTTCACTTATAGCATGCGCAAGCGTAACTGTTGCGAAAAAAAAGAGACATAATCCTAACAGAAAGAGCATAGATTTTTTCACGAAAACCCCTAAATTGCAATGAAGATGAAGTGTATAAGGGGGGTATTATAGCTTTTTTAAAGAAAGATTTCAAAAGAGCCTTACATGTAAGGGTAGACTCAATTATGGTTTAAAGCATTTAGAACATGATTCGTGTTAAGATTCTTGACGAAGTTTACATAGAGTTCCATAAATTTGTTACATAAAGAAGTTAGCCAATGTTTAATCGACTCATGGGAATATTTTCAAACGACATCGCCATTGACCTAGGAACCTCCAGTATCATCATTTTTTCAAAGCGGGATGGAGTTGTGTTAAACGAACCTGCCGTGATTGCCTTTAAAAAAGGGATGCTGACCAAAGAAGGGGTGCTTGCCATCGGCAAAGAAGCCCAACTGATGATGGGTAAAACGCCTAAGGCGATTGAGACTATTCGCCCCATGCGTGATGGGGTGATTGCGGATTTTAAAGCCACGGAGATTATGATTCGCACCATGATAGAACGGGTATATCGACGCAAACGGTTCATCAAACCACGCATCATCATCTGTTTGCCCAGGGAAGTGACACAAGTGGAGCGCAATGCGGTCAAAGATGCGGCTATCGGCGCAGGAGCGCGGGAAGTCTTTTTGGTGGATGAACCCATGGCGGCGGCCATTGGGGCGGGCTTGGATGTGACCTTGCCCACGGGATACATGGTGGTGGATATTGGCGCGGGTACGACGGAAGTGGGCGTGACGTCGTTAGGTGGCTTGGTGTTGTGCAAGGCCAGTCGAGTGGCGGGAGATAGGATTGATAAAGCCATTTTGGATTTTGTGCGTCAAGAGTACAACTTGCACATTGGATTGCGTACCGCAGAGAATGTTAAGATGGAAATTGGCGCAGCTTATCCTCTTAAGGAAAAGCTTGTTGCCACCATCAAGGGGCGCGATAACTTTGGCTATTTGGTGCGGTTAGAGCTTGGTAGCGAAGAGATTCGCAAAGCCATCGCCGAACCCTTGCGCCAAATGGCTGCGACCATCAAAAGCGTTCTTGAAGTGATGCCTGCTGAACTTGCGGGCGATATTGTAGACAATGGGATTGTGCTTACAGGGGGTGGCGCGCTAATTCGAGGGCTAAATTTGTACCTAAGCGAAGTGCTAGAACTCCCTGTGCGCGTGGCGTACGAGCCGTTGTTGGCAGTAGGAAGAGGTGTTGGGGAGCTTTTAAACAACGAAGCGCTTTTACAGCAAGTCTTTGGGAGAGAAAAAAGCCATATCCTCTCCCGACACATCCGTCTTTAAGCGCCAATAATATCCCTGGGTTTACGTTTTTTAGGGGCAGGAGAGAGATGAAGGCTTGCTTCAATAAAGTCCATGATTTTCCCTGCGACATTGACGCCCGTCGCGCTTTCGATGCCTTCAAGGCCCGGGGAAGAGTTTACTTCCATGACCAAGGGGCCGCGTTTTGAGGGGATCATGTCAACCCCGCAAATGTCCAACCCCATAGCTTTAGCAGCACTTAGCGCGGTGGCTTTTTCGGCGCGGCTTAGTTTGACAGCTTCGGCGGAACCGCCTTGGTGAAGGTTGGAACGAAAATCCCCTTCTGCTCCTTGACGTCGCATGGCGCCTATAACTTCTCCCCCCACCACAAACGCGCGAATGTCTGTTCCTGCGGCTTCTTCGATGTACTCTTGCACCAGCAAGTTAACGTTCATGCCATAAAAGGCGTCCAACACTGACTTGGCGGCTTTTTGGGTTTCAGCTAGCACTACGCCAACCCCCTGGGTTCCTTCTAAAATCTTGATGATAAAAGGCGTGCCGCCAACGAGCTTGATGACGTCTTTGGGGTCGGATTGGTTGGAAGCAAAAACGGTTTTTGGCATGTCGATACCGCGCTTGGAGAGGATTTGCAAGGCACGCAATTTGTCCCGCGAACGAGAAATGGCCAACGAGCCGTTAGCACAAAAGGTGTCAAGCATTTCAAAATGACGTACCATGGCCGCACCAAAAAACGTACGCGATGCGCCAATACGCGGGATGATAGCATCAGGCTTGAGAATTTTCGTCCCTTCGTAGTTGATTAAAAGTTCATCTTTCATGATTTCAACGGTAAATTTTAAATAATCATAAATATGGACTTTCCACCCTTTGGCAAGGGCTTCTTCATAAAGACGTCTTGTGGAGTAAAGTTCTTCATTACGTGATAAAATCGCCAGTTTCATGGCTTCTTCCTTTGTTTAAATGTATGGTTAAGGGAGACATCCACCAAAAAACGTCCTTCTAAAAACTTTCGTCCAAGCAGCATGGGCATGGCCATGTAAGAACGGTCGGTGAGGGAGAGGACGATGGGGTAAATGTGCCCGTAGAGGGAGATTTCTGTTTTGATAAAGGCCCGTTTTTTGGAAACGCCATTGGAGCTTTTCACCTTTTTGAGCGCATGGATAGGCAAGCGAAAGGTTTTGGAAACGTAGCTTGGATGGTTAGCGTCTAGGACATGAAAAGAGACCGTGTGGTCTTCATGAAAGGCGATGTTGGTGCAGTGTAACGCGCTACTGTCGGCTCCTGTGTCGATCTTGGCTTCCAAGTCCTCTAATTCAAAGGCGGGCAACGTGACCAGTTCAACCCTGCCGATGATGGCTTTATTCAGAAGTGACATGTTGGTCCTTAAGTTCCAAAAAGTCGTTTTGGCTGATGGCCGCATCTTGGAAATACTCGATGCGCTCTTCGGCTTTTTCGAGGTTTTCAAAGGCGGCCACGTGAAAGAGCGCGTCCCCTTCTTGCACCAAAGGAATCTCTGTGCGTCCGATGATGATGCCGTTGTGGGGGGCGCGTACAAAACTCGGGTTCGTGTCCAAAGGCTTTTCAATGAGGGCAATTACTTCGTCTTTACTTACCGTGTCACCAAGGTTTTTAAGGGCGCGCATGATGCCACTTTCACTGGCGCGCACCCAGTTGCTTGAGTGGGTATAGAGGGGTTTTTTGCGCCGCTTTTTTTGGGACTCTTTTTGAGGAAGCATGCCTAATTTTTTAAGCACGTGCACAATGCCGTTCACGCCGATATGGACGGAAGATTCATCAACTCTAAGTGCTTCGCCCGCCTCGTAGAGCAACACAGGAATGCCCGCTTTGTGGGCGCAATAGCGCAAGCTTCCTTCTCGGTAGGGAGCGTTTAAAATGACGGGGGCTTCAAAGGCTTTGGCAAACTCCAAAAGGGCGCTATCTTCGTACGCCACGCGGGTTTGGGGTAGGTTGGAACGGTGCAAAGCGGCCGTGTGAAGGTCGATGCCAAAGTCGCTTTTAAGGACCACTTCATCAAAAAAGGTTTTAGCAACCCGTGAGGCAAGCGAACCCGTGGCGGAGCCTGGAAAACAGCGGTTGAGGTCGCGGCGGTCGGGTAGGTAGCGTGAGAGGGTGTTAAAGCCATAGGGGTTTACAACAGGGGCTAGGATAAGGGTGCCGCGCAAGCGTTTGAGCAAGGTAACTTCGAGCAAGCGGCGGATAATCTCAATGCCATTAATTTCGTTGCCGTGGATGCACGAACTGATGAAAACCGTGGGGCCTTTTTTGCGTCCGCGCTTTACATGTAAGGGTAAAAATGCGGGGGTGTTGTACAGGTTTGGCAAAGGGAGAGAAAGCTGTTTCTCCTCCCCTTCGTAAATGGGAATGTCGCCAATGATGAGTGCCGAAGCCACGTGTATTCCTTGGGAAAAAAGTTAGAGATATTGTACTTTAAAAGCGGTTACATGTAAGCAACCTTTTAGCGGCTAGGTGAGAGGCATTCCATCACTTGTGGGTGGGTTTTCCAAAGCCCGCGCCCTTCTTTGTGAGCAGCTTTGGCAAATTTTTCCATTTCATCAGCGTGGGCGGATTTTCTGGACAAGGGGAAAAAACTCCATAACCTTGGTCAAGCATGACGCCATTGATGGTGGGATGCAGTTGGGCGTGGGCGGCTTTGGGGATGTGGATGAGGCAGTGGGCCCAACCGTTGCTCCTAGGCGAGAGAAGTTCGTAGGTGTAAGTTTCGCCCAAAACGAGTGTGGATTTTATGAACGCAGTAGCTTCGATTCCTGCTTCTTTAAGGAGTGCTTGCGACAAGCCACAGCGGGTCGCTTGGCTTGCAAGGCGTGCATTGGCGCGGTCTTCGGGAGCGTCTAAAAAGCCAAGCTGGCAGATGGTCTGGCTTTCTTTTTGGTCTTTTAATACGACCGTGTCGCCATCGACGATTTGTATCAATGTTCCCTCAAAACTCCAAGCCAGCAAGGGTAGCAAAAGCCACCAAACAATCCGCATCAGTGCTTCCTTTTTTTGTCAAAACTATACCCAAATGTCCTTTAGTGAAAGCCTAAACACGCTACAATCAGAAAAAATTTTACGGAGAAAACGATGCAAGCAGTGATTGCCTTTTTGGGTGCGATGGTAGTGATTGGTCTAGGTGTTTGGGGGATGGTGTATTTGGCAAGTCGTAAGCGAAAATAGCCATGTTTGAGATGGGTGCGAAGCTAGAAGAGGTGGCGTTAGCCCTTCAAGGCAAGGAAGAAAAAAAGGAAACCAAAGAGGCGACAAAGCCTCAAAAATCTCACCAACTCGTCTTTCGTTTTGAACGGCGCAAGGGCAAGCCCGTGACCCTTGTGGGCAGGTTCGCCCTTGGTGAAGAGGATAAAAAAGAGTTACTGCGTTTTTTAAAAAAGAAGCTCGCCTGCGGTGGGACGTGGGAAGAAGAGTGGATTGCCCTGCAAGGTGACGTGCAAACGAAAGTCAAAGCCGTTCTTGAGAGTGAAGGGTGGAAGTTTCGGTAAAGGGTTGTTTTTAGTTGGAAATTGCGTTGTGATGGTGGAGTGTAGCGGGATCGAACCGCTGACCTCGACGCTGCCAGCGTCGCGCTCTCCCAGCTGAGCTAACACCCCACATTTTGGAAGAACGCAATTATAAGTAAAATAACCTTAAAGAGGCTTTACATGTAAAGCCTCTTAGCGGATGAGATATTCTTGCGCAACAGCCCTTGAAGGAAGGGGCGTGAGGGTGAAAAAGGTTTGGTTGAAACTTAGAGTGTAGGAAATTTCAGGGGAAGTTTTGGCGTAGGAAAGTACGAGGCGCAGGGCAAACTCACGGTCCGTGGTACTGGCGCATTTTTCAAGCCACGCCGCTGGCCCAATCAACTCCCCAAGGTCGATAAAATCGTACTTAGAATGGGTAAGTTCTTCTAAAGCGCCATTGTCCGCTTCGTCCCGTCCGATGACAAGTTTGGCACCTCCTGGCAGGCGCAAATGCCGCCCGTGGCGGAGTAACGCAATGTCTTCAAGGGTAAATTCCCCATGGGCTAGCACGTCTTTGATTTTGTTGGAAAAAGAGGCGTGGGTGAGCAAACATCCTCCCGCAGGCGGTTCGTAATCGTCCAATCCGTGCGCTTGTGCCAAAGCGATTTGACGTTCACGGCTTCGCCCGCTGATGTCCAGTAACTGCGCGCGGTCAATCCACCCCTCTTTTTCGGGCAAGGTTTCTTCTAAAAGTTTGGCGCACAAGGGACGCACGATGAGCTTGTCCTCATCTTGGGCAAGGGCTGTCACAGTGCGAATGGCCCGCATGTGTTGGCTCATGGGACGTTGCCCGACCACTTCGCCCGTGATGATAAACTCCGCGCCATAAAGAGGTAAAAGGGTCTTGGCCAAGCGAAACATAAACCCATGGCAATCGATGCAAGGGTTAAAATGTTTGCCATACCCGTGGAGTGGGCTAAAGAGCACTTCATCAAGGTAGGTTTGGCGTGCGTCGTACACTTCGAGCGTGGCACCCACTTGCTTGGCACGTTGGCGCATGAGCGCGTGTTTGCCTTTGTCTGGGCCAAACCCGATGTTTACATGTAAGGCAATCACCTCGATGCCTTGGTCGGTGGCGAGTTTCATAGCGAGCATGCTATCAAGCCCTCCACTAAAGAGTGCTAAAGCTTTCATACGGAACGAGTTCTCCTTTTTTGAGTTTAACCATGATGTGTTGAATCTTGCGGATGAGGAAACTTTTGGTGTCAAACGCCAAGTGCGAAGCCCGCTTGACCCGCTCTAATTCTTCTTGATAATAGGCTCCTAAAAAGTGAATCAACGAGCCAATCAGCTCCTCTTCGGGGTAGATTTTAATGTCTTCCCACACGAGCAATCGGCGCAAACTTGGGTGGTCGTGGCGTCCGTCTAGGAGGGCGCGAAACTCTTCGCCGTGGGTTTTAAACATGGAAATATCAATGATGTCTAGCACCGTATCAATCAAACTGGGCTCTAGTAGGAGGGTTTTGATGATGGTGAGTTCTAGGGTGTCTTCAAAAACCCGTTTCCGTGGGGCGTTGGTAGCATGTTTTGGCTTTTCCATGCGCACGAGCGTTTCTTTGAGCCCGAGCATGTCTGCGAGCATTCCTTGGTAAGAAGCCGCCACAGCAGGGGGCAAGCTTTTTAAAAAAGCGGTGGCCTCTTCGAGGGCGTGCTGTTTTTGGAGGGGGTCTTTGAGGTTGTGGGTTTTGATGGTGCGTTCAAGGCAAAACTCCACAAAGGGTTGGGGCGCGTCAAAGAGCTTGGCAAGCAAGGCTTGTTCGCCCCGTTGTACCATGTCGGCGGGGTCTAGCCCTTCTTTAAAGATAACCACACCGCCTGCGATGCCGTGGTTACTAAGCAACCGAGACGCCTTAAGTGCTGCTGCAATGCCCGCTTCGTCGCCATCGTAAGAGAGAATGACGCGTGGATTGCCGCGAGAAAGCAAGGGAAGGTGTTCGTTGGTAAGCGCGGTACCTAGGGTTGCAACCGCGGTGGTAAAACCCGCTTGGTGGAGCATGATAACGTCTAAATACCCTTCCGTGACGATGATACGCCCTTCTTTAAAGATGTGTTCTTTGGCAAGGTGGTAGCCGTAGAGTAAGTAGGATTTGTTGAACACTTTGCTTTGGGGGGAGTTGACGTATTTGGCCACGTGACCCGTGATGGTGCGTCCGCCAAAGCCGACGATTTTTCCACTAGGTGCGTAGATGGGAAAGGTGACGCGTTCCATAAAGCGGGCGTAAGGACGGTCGTTTTCGCCCACATCTGCCGCACCGACTTCTTTGGCGTCGTTGATGGTAAACCCGTGCTCTTGCAAAAAGCGGAGCGTCGCATGGGAGGCGGGGGCGTAGCCTATCTCAAATTTTTCTACCGACGCGTCGTAGATGTCCCTTTCTTTGAGGTACGCTTTGGCGGCAGGCTCTTTTTCGAGGCATTGTTGGTAGTAGAGATTGAGTGCTTCGAGGACTTTTTTTTCTTCCCGTTTTTCGCCCATTTTGTTGGTGTACACAAGGGAAAAGTTGTACATGCTTGCCAGTTTTTCGATAGCTTCAGGGTAGGTGAGTTTTTCGTATTCCATGACGAATTTGATGGCATCGCCCCCTGCGCCACAGGCAAAACAATGGTAAATCTGCTTAGAAGGGCTTACATGTAAGCTAGGGCTTGAATCATCGTGAAACGGGCACAAGCACTTAAAAGCGGCCCCTGATTTTTTGAGTTCAAGGTAGTGTCCGACGACTTCTACGACATCAAGGCGTTGTTTGAGGGTTTGAATGGATTGTTCGTCTATCATAAGCGCAATTGTACTCAATCTTAGCTATAATCTAGCCCAATTCAATCTTATACACCGACACGAGACACCTGTTCGCTCATTCTTAGTTTGTCGTCCTGACAAACCTCCGAGGATTCTCGGCCAACGCTCTTCCTGAGCGTTTTTCGGCCTCAAAAATCCACTCACAGGTTTCTCGTGTCGGTGTTTCATGCAAGGTAGAGGTTTGGAACCGTTTTTTATCGAATACCGCGATCCTATGTTTGGTATCATCATTTTATTTACCATTGTCTTTATTATCGCCTTTGTAAACTACTGGTGGGGTGTCTTTAAATCCAAGGAAGAAAAGCAAAGCATCGAGCAGTTTATCAAGCGCTTTGAAATCACCACAGATGAAGACGACTACAAAAAACTCTTAGATGAATTTGCCGTCCCTACGGAATCTTTAGGACTTTTGGCCCACTCGTACACCAAAAGTGGCGACTTTGAAAAAGCCATCGGTGTCTATTTGCTAGCTTTGAAACGTGTGAAAAACCGCGACGAAAAGCAATACATCCTCACCGAACTGGGCATTACCTATTTTAAAGCAGGGTTTTTAAGGCGCAGTTGCGAGGTTTTCTTGGAAGCGTTACGCCTGTTTCCCCGCAACAAAGTAGCGTTAAAATATCTCACCGTGACCTACGAAAAACTCAAAGAATTTGAACACTCCTTGGAAGTATTAGACGCGCTTGAAGAGATGGGCGCGGACGTGGCGGCTCAAAAAGCTTACGTCAAAGCCAAGAGTATTTTGGCAGACAAAGCCGTGAACCACGAAGCCAAACTGACCTCTTTGCGCGCGTTGAAAGAGAGCTTTGGGTTGGCGGAACGCATGGTGTTTGAGTATTGGTTAAAGCACCAACTTGTGCTAGATTGGGAAGAGATAGCCACCTTTGATACACGGGTTATCTTGGACTTGTTGTGGTACCTTGACCCCCATTTGGTGCGCACCGAAGCACTCACAGACCCCGTGGCTAAGGCGGTGTTTAAAGCCAGAGGGTACGAGGTAGAATCACAAGAATGCGAAGTGTTTGAGCTTGAAGTGTTAGGCAAACTTCAAGGAGCGGGGTACACAGAAGCGGGGCTAAGTTTTAGTTATTTTTGCGATGCGTGCAAGCAGACGTTTCCAGTGCATTTTTACCGCTGTCCCAGTTGCCATGCCTTGGGTTCGGTGAATATTGAACCTATTATCACGAAAGAGCGCCTTGAAGCACATCTACCTTTTTAGCGACGGTTCCGCCCTTGGAAACCCAGGTCCTGGGGGCTTTGGAACGATTTTGCGCTTTAATGGCACGGAAAAAATTGTCCGAGGACACGAGGCACACACCACCAACAATCGCATGGAACTTTTGGGGGTGATTGAAGGGCTTCGCGCCTTGAAAGAGCCTTGTCGGGTGAGCATCGTGAGTGATTCGAGTTATGTGGTCAACGCGGTGAACGGATGGCTTGAAAACTGGGTCAAGAAAAACTTTAAAAATATCAAAAACGTTGATTTATGGCAAGCCTATTTAGAAGCGGCCAAGCCCCATAAGGTCGAGGCAACGTGGGTGCGCGGGCACGATGGGCACGAAGAAAACGAACGGTGCGATGAAATCGCTAAGGAAGAAGCAAACAAAGCCAAACTACAAGGGTAAATCATGGAAAAACGTGCGACGAGAGCACTAGAGGAGCGTCTGGGTTATCAGTTTCGGGATAAAAACCTGATAATCGAGGCACTCACACACAAGAGCTATAAAAAGCCGTACAACAACGAACGCTTAGAGTTTTTGGGCGACGCGGTGTTGGATTTGATTGTGGGGGAGTATTTGTTTCGCTCTTTTCCCGCTGTGGCCGAGGGCGACCTTTCCAAAATGCGCGCTTCACTGGTGAGTGAAAAAGGGTTTGAGATTTTAGCCCAATACTTGGGTCTTGGTGAGTTTATTTTCATCTCTCTTGCCGAAGAAAACAACAAAGGACGCAATAAAGCTTCCTTGCTTTCCAACGCCTTTGAAGCGGTCATGGGGGCGGTTTACCTTGAAGCAGGTCTGGAATGGACGCGGGAATTTGTGGAGCGGTTGCTAGAGAGCGTGTACCCCAAAATCGACATGGATAGCATCTTTAAAGACTACAAAACCACCCTTCAAGAACTCACCCAAGCCCGTTTTGGGGTGACGCCAGAGTATGTGTTGCTCCGTTCTTTTGGCCCAGACCACAAAAAAGAGTTTGAAGTGGCCACCAAAGTCCACGAACGCACTCTTTCTTTGGCCCGTGGCAAAAGCAAAAAAGAAGCCCAGCAAGAAGCCGCGCGTTTGGCATTAGAGATTTTAGCCAAGGAGGACGCGTGAACCAGTTTGGAAAACGGGTGTGCGTGAGCACCTTTGGCGAGTCCCACGGAGCAGGGATTGGCTGTGTGATTGACGGATTGCCCGCGGGACTTCCTTTACATGTAACGCGCATTCAAGCGTGGCTAGACCGCAGACGTCCAGGCAAAACGCCCTACGCTACGGCGCGCAAAGAGAGTGACACGGTGCAAGTGCTTAGCGGGGTGTTTGAAGGGCTCACCACGGGCACGCCTATCGCGCTGTTCATTCCCAATGAAAACCAAAAATCCAGCGATTATGGCGCGGTAAAAGAGCTTTTTCGCCCCGGACACGCGGACATGACCTACTGGAAAAAATACGGCATCCGCGATTACCGTGGAGGCGGGCGCAGTAGTGCTAGAGAAACGGCCGCGCGCGTCGCCGCCGCTGGCGTGGCAGAAGCCTTGCTTGAAGCCCTCAACATCCGCGTACAAAGCGGGATTTGCGCCATCGGTGAGGTCATAGGCGAAGCGGTGGACTTTGAACACGCCAAGGCGAGCGAGATTTTTTCCCTCGACCCTGCGCGTGAGGAAGCCCAAAAAGCAACGATTTTAGAAGCCAAAAATAGCCACGATTCCGTAGGTGGAAGTGTGCTTGTGCAGATTATGGGCGCACCCGCGGGACTGGGCGAACCGCTGTACGATAAGCTTGACGCTAGACTGGCCGAAGCGATGATGGGCATCAACGGTGTCAAAGCCGTAGAAATAGGCGAGGGAGTCCGCGCCGCGCGCCTCAAAGGGAGTCAAAACAACGACCTCATGAACGCAAACGGTTTTTTAAGTAACCACGCAGGAGGCATTTTAGGTGGCATTAGCTCAGGTGCGCCCATAGAACTGCGTGTCCATTTTAAACCCACGCCGTCCATTTTTCACGCCCAACCTACCCAAGACATCCACGGAAACAGCGTTACATGTAACCTCAAAGGCCGCCACGACCCGTGCATCGCCGTGCGCGGAAGCGTCGTCGCTGAAGCCATGGCGGTGTTGGTAGTGGCAGACATGTTGCTGTTAAACATGGGAAGCACCTTAGCACAGGTGAAAAAGGTGTACATGTAACAAGAGGGAAAGCCCTTCTTGTTACAAAGATTAAAAGAAGTAATTGATACCAAGCACAAAAGAGTGGTCAGAATATTTGCCCTTAATGTCTGTGTAGTCACCGCTACCATTGGTATACATGTGGCGTTTTTTGACATCTTCAGTGGCGTGTCGGTAAAGGTATTCGCCGCTAAGAGAGAGGGAGTTGCTAAGGTAATGTTCCACGCCAAGGCCTGCTAATACATACCCAAGGGTGTGGTTGAACGAACCGTTGTTGATAAATGAACTGCCAGAAATCTGATGACTAGCCCTTAGCCAACCGTACCCCAAACGCCCTGTAACATAGGTTTGAGGGGCAAAGGCATAGCCGCCTTTGTAGGAAAGGTCAAAAGAGGCGTTGGTTTTAAACCCGCCGCCTAAAGACCCCATGTTGTAAGTGCCTTTGGCAGTAGAGTCTCTATAGGAAGCTTCAACCCCGTGAAATCCCTCCTTGACATACATTCTCCATCCTGCATGAAGTCCAAACATTAGCCCAGTCTTGCTAATGTCGGTGGAAAAGGTTCCAAGACCCGTATTGTCACTCACGGTAGATTTAACCGTGGGACTATTGACGCCCAAGGTGCCCCCAAGATAAAACCCGCTTTTTTCCAACCCGCTTGCTTGTGCAGCTACGCCAAAAACGCACAGTGCTAAGCATAATTTTAATACAACGTGTCGCATATGAACTCCTTTTTGTGTAAGTGATGGGTGTTAAACTCTAAAACACATAACGGATACCTAAGAGTATCTCGCTAGCAGAAAAATCAGCACCTCCATACCCCTTGTCTGCGTTATCATTGCGTAAGGCACGCCATTTCCCTTCTCCAAGCCAACTAAAACGGTAAGAGAAATCAATCACGGTTGAAGAACTAAGAGGGTAGCTTGCTCCAAAGCCAGCGTTGGCTGCAAAGGATGTTGTTTTTTTCTTACCATCGTAGGTGTGAAGAGGCGGAATTGTTTTGGCGTAAAAGTCAAAATTATGGTGTGCGATGCCTATGCCACCAAAAACAAAAGGCGTGATTCCCTCTAACGCATCAAAATCATAAGCAACATTTGCCATGACAGTTTGGATGGCAGTTTTTTGTTTTGAGTTTGCCATATTGTTGTTGGTGGGCGTTTTGGTATAAGTGTGTTCTTTTCGGTAGGCATATTCAAGTTCTGTGCGAATCTGTGGAGTGATGTAATAGCCTATTGCTAAAGTTCCCATGCCAACAGTATCTCTAGCGGAGCGGTCGTATTCTCTATCCCAGTTTCCAAGGGTTGTGGAATTATAGCTGGAGTTAGAAAATTCCATCAAAGAGGCTCCTGCTTTGATGGAGAGGTAGATTTTTTTAGCATTCGTTTCTTCGGCCCCCAGTCCAAGCACAAAAATGCACAATGCCACGACGATGCGACAGATGTTTTTCATAGCCACTCCTTTGGTAAATTTCAAAATTAAAGAAAAAGGAAATATCTGCTTTATGCAATGGTAGAAAAATTTTGTTCTAAAAGCGTTCCAAATGGACGCGTTTAGGTTAAGCGGTAGCCGAGGTTGGAAACTTTGACGATTTGCAGAGGAGCTATTTTTTGGCGCAGGCGGTGGATGAGGGTGCGTTTGGTGGTTTGGGAGACCGCCTTAAAAGGCCAAAGGGTGTTATCAAGTTCGGCTTCGCCGAGAAGGGCACCTTCTTTGAGGGCTAAAAGATGAAATAAGAGGGTTTCGTTATGGGTGAGAACAAGGGTTTTTTCGCGGTAACTGAGGGTTTTAGTAAAAGGGTTGTACGCGTGCTCGCCAAAGTGCAGCAGTGTTTGTGTGTGACGCAGTAGGGCAAGTTTCACCATGGAAAGCAGAGCAACGGAGGTGTAGGGCTTGCTAAGGTATTGGGCAAAGGGAATGTGGGCTACTTCTTTGAGGGTTTTGGTGTCGTTGTAAGCAGTGAGAAAAACAACGGCGCACCCAAAGTGCGTGTGCAAGGTTTTGGCCACATCGATACCGTTTTCCTCTTCGCCAAGGTTGATGTCACAAATGAGCACAATGGGCGGCTGTTTTTTGGCGCACTGGTAGGCTTCTTTGGGGTTTTTAGCACTTGTGCATTGTGAAAACCCTGCGGATTCTAGGGTGAGCAGAATGTCCATCGCCACGATGGATTCATCTTCTACGACGAGGATGGGGGTGTGCTTGGCGCGAAGGAGAGTGTCCATGTGCATCCTTGTTGTGTGGAGTGGGTGAGTGAGCCCTCGAGTTGTTGACGCGCGAGGGTGCGCACAAGGGTGAGTCCTAGCCCTTTTGCCTCTTTGGTGTCCAAACATAAATCACCCGAGTCGGCAACGACAAGGGAAGCTTTTTGGGGTGAAGCAAATGCGTTAACGTGAAAATGCAAAGGTGTTTTGGACTTTGCGTGGCGGTAAGCGTTGGTGAGCAATTCGTTCAAAATGAGCCCACAGTAAATGAGGTCTTTAATGGGCAATACTCCTTTACATGTAAGACTTAAATGAACTTTATGTTCGGGGTCGTAGAGGGTTTGAACGTGTGCGGTCAATGCTGAAAAATACGTAGCAATGTCTAGGTTTTCTTTGGGGGATTCGCGGCTGAGAATTTCATGCAACGTGCTGATGGTGCGCACGCGTCCCACCGCTTCTTCAAGCATGGAAATTGCCTCCGCACTTTGGGCGCGGGGAAGTTGCAGGTTTAAAAGAGAAACAATCATTTGCAAGTTGTTTTTTACCCGATGGTTTAGCTCTTTAAGTAAAACCTCTTTGTGCTCAAGGGCTTCTTTGAGGCTAGCGGTTTTTTCTTCAACAGTGGTTTGCAAGAGGGCTTTTTGTTCTTCTTTGAGGGCTAAGAGTGTGCGGTCACTCTCCTCTTTAGCCGCTTGCAAGGTGCGCAAACGGCTTGCAAGGGCAAAAGAAAACAGTAATGCCTCAAAGACGATGCCTGCTTCTGCGATGTAAGGAAGCGTGTCGTAAAGGGTTGAGGTGCCAAGGTTTAAAAAAGCCATCAAAAGAAGCGACACAATAAGCACGCTCCAACCTGCGGCAAAATAAGGTGCTAGAGGGTTGCGTTTGACCAACAAGTAGTACCCAAAACCCAAAAGGGAAAAAACAAGTACCGCATTAAGCACCAAAACAAGCTGAAAGAGTCCAGGGAAAAAACTCCCTAAAATAGCTCCCCCAATAAGGAGATACCGCAACTTTAGCCAACGATGAAAGCGCGGGTAATGCAGGTGCGTTTTAAAATACGCCCCCGTAAAAAGCATCATAAAAAACGTAAAAAGAGTAAAGACCAAACCACTCGCATCGCGTACAAGCTCCATGAACCCTGGCGAAAAAAGCATGTACCCAACACCTGTGTACATCATGTGGTGAAAGCTGATGGCGCCCAGATAGCACACATACCACCCGTAGGTAATGTCTTTTAAAAACACAAACAAAAACCCATTGTAGAGCAACAATGCACCCATCGCGCCAAAAAAGAGTGCTAGGGCTACGGCATCAAGGAGCATCGCATGACGTGCGCTCTCGTGGGAGAAAAGGTGCCATTTGGCCTTTAGGGCTGTCCCAAAGGAGTGCGTGTGTGCCAAAAGGGTTACGTGTGTGTGGGGTGCTAGGGTGATTTCATAGGTGGGCTGGAGGTAAAAACGGGGTGCTTTTAGGGAGAGCGGTTGGCAAGTGGTGGCGCATTGAAACAATGCAATGTGTTCGTTGATGCGTGGAAAAAATTGCACAGCAAAGGTGCGGGATTCCTTGTGGGGATTGTCAAGGGTTGCTTTGAGCCACAAGTGAGATTTGTCATCAAAACCAAAAGAGAGAATGGTGTTTGGTGCCTCTTGCCACGCTGCTTGGTTGAGAACCTCTTCTGGGGTTAGATTGCCCTCTTGGGTGCGCATGTAATGGGTGTGGGGCATGAGTGAGAGCATGTCAAATGTTTTAGGCAGGGCAAGCGGCGCAGCCCATAAAGAAGCTATTGCTAAGACCCACACACTTAAAATGCGCCCCATTTTTTCCCTTGTATTAAAATCCATAGACTCGATTATAACAAAAGGGATGTTTCAAAAGTGTTCCAAATACAACTAAAAAAGGGTTACATGTAAGGAAAAGGAGTCGCCTTTTTCTTACATGTAAGAAAAACAATGCAGGTTAAAAAGAGGCGGTTTTACACGTCGCGCAAAAACGTTTGAACGGAGTTTATGAAGGCTTGTGGATGCTCTAACATGCTCATGTGTCCACTCCTTTGAAGCTCTACGTAGTGAGCGTTTTTGACGGTTTTGGCGAGTTTTTTCATGGTGCCTGTGGGGATGATTTCATCCTTGCTTGCTTCGATGAACAGCGTCGGAGGAGCTTGGTTGAGAGAGCCTGTGGTGTCGGTTCGGCTTATCATGGCTAAAAGTGCGCCTTTAATGCCGATGGGGTCAAAGCTGAGGATTTTTTCTTTCCAGTGCACAAGCGTATCGTTGTGGTTTTGTTGGTACTGTTTGGAAAAGGCAACGGCGAAAAAGCCCTCTAAAAATGAGGCCACCCCTTCTTTGTCGATTTTTTTGAGGGCACTGGCGCGTTTGAGTTTGGCTTCATTGTTGTCACTGGTCGCGGTTGTGTTGGCTAGGATGAGTGCTTTAAAGCACTGAAGCCGCTCACTGGCGCGTAGGGCGATGTAGCCGCCCATGGAAAAACCGCACACGACGGGTTGGTCTAAATTTAGGTGTAAAAGAACAGCCTCGAGGTCATCAACGTACCCTTCCATGGTGTATTGCCCATGACCCACTTCCGAGCTTCCAAGCCCGCGTACGTCGTAGCTAATGCAATAATAATGCTCTTTTAACTCCCCGATAACGCCGTCCCAAAGGGTTTGGTCAAAAGGGAAGCCGTGAATAAAAACAAGAGGCTGAGCGCTTGGGTTTCCTTGGGCGATGATGGTGAGGCCATTGGCTAATGTGTGCATGGTTTTTCCTTGTGTTAGAGTATAAAGAGTCTAGCACATTTGGGTCAAGACCAAGGTGTTGCACCCAAAAAACGTCATGTTAACGCGTGTGCGTTGGGCTATACATGTACACTTTTGCGTCGCATCCATCAGGGTAGAACTCTTTTTTTACGCCCTTACATGTAAAGCCCAGTTTCTCGTATAGCGCGATGGCGCCATGGTTGTCTGAACGCACTTCGAGGCGCAATTTTTCCTTTACATGTAAGGCTTCTTTAATGAGCGCTTGGGCGATGCCGCGTCCGCGCGCGTTGGGGTGGACAGCGAGAGAATAAACGCGCGGAATGGTGCGCGGGAAGATGAGGATGTACCCTAGTAGGGTTTTGCCCTCAAAGGCCCCAATGATGCGCCCGCGCATAAGGTGGTAACGCAAGGCGCGTTTGCTAAGGGGACTGTCTTTGGCCTCAAAGCAGGCAAGCTCTAAGGCAAATAACCCCTCAAGATGTTCAGTGGTGGCGCACAGGAGGGTCATTTTTGGTAAATGGTGTACTTGGGGATGAGACGGTCAGGTCGGTAGCTCATCTTCACTTTTTTGAGGTTTTCAAAGCCCATGTCATCGCCCACGTTGATGTAAAGCGACCCGTAGGTGTCTTTTAAAATCTTAGAAAACTCACGAAAGACAAACTGCGCGCAACCGAGGATTTCAAAGTCGGTTTTTTCGATGATAACGCTGGCGGTTTCGTCGTTGATGCGCTCCCCTACCGTAAAGCCTTTAACCTCTTCGTCAATGTAGAGCACAATCCCGATGAGCCCTAGTTCTTGGTAGTGGCCAAGCATCCGCTTGACCGCGTGTTGTTCTTGGTAGATGCCTTCTAAAAACAACTCCGCTTCCTCTTTGGGCATGTAGCGGATGCGATCTCCTACCCATTTGTGAAACAAGAGCATGATGGGTTTGCCGTGTTCTTCGGGGTCTAAGAGGGCGACGCGAAAGTTGGGGTAGGCTTTTTTAAATTTGTTAATCTCGTTGCGTTTGGTGTGGTACGCGTTGCCTTTGAGTTCGATGAGGTCGTCGCTTTTGTAGAGGTAATCTACCAGTTTGCGTTCCACAACGAAATCTTGCAACACTTCATAGATGATGGTGCCTTCTTCGAGGTCGTTGACAAAGGTTTCGAGCATTTTTTCCGCCACGTAGTCGATGCGTGCGTAGTAGCGTGACGCGTTGTTTTCGTTCATGATGGCAAAGCACTCCATGATAGCGTCGTAAAAATTCTCCTTTTTCCCAAGGGGTGGCAAGAGCATGGAAAGTTCACTGCCCGTCATAGCAAAAAGGCAAAAGGAATCGTCGATGATGGTGTAAAAACCGCTTACATTGGAAAGCCAAATGTAGTTAGCGGCAAAGGTGTAGTCGCTGATGTTGATGTCGAGTTCTTTGAGATGGTTTTCCATCAACATTTTGGCCTTAATATCAAAGTGTTTAAGCTTGTGTCCGCGAACACTAAAGGTTGGCACGAGAGGTCTCCTAGGGGGGTGATTTTTTGGAATTGTACTCCAAAAAATGCCATTTGCAGTAAAGTCCTTTAAAAGCCCTAAATCAAGGGCTTTTAAAGGTGATAATTTGCTAAAAAAAGGCGACTGTACAGGGAGATTTCTACGGTCTTAAGCGGAAGATTTTTGAGGAGAAAACCACTGCCCAAATCCTAGGAGAAGCCGCTGAAACGTTGAGGGCTTTTTACCCCCATGTTTGATGAGGGTTTGGGCCAATTCCCTGTGCCCAAAAAGAAGGGCAAAAGTGATGGGCGTCGCCCCCAATCCGTTGTTTTCATGAGGGTTGGCGCCAAAATTGAGCAACAAGGTTGCCATGGCGTCGTAGCCTTTGAAGCAGACCCCCGCAAGCGGGGTTTGTCCTCGGTCATTTTTTTGGTCCACATTGGCGCCGCGAAGCAATAAGGCTTCAGCGGTTTTGAGGCGATTGTGGTAGGCGCACAGCATCAACAGTGTGTTGCCTTTAGCGTCACACAAATTCACGCTCATGCCCGCACCCACCATCGCCATCAGCGCAACCGTGTGTCCTTCTCTAGCAAACTCCAATGCCATGCGTTGGAGCTCTTCGTAGCGTGCTTCTTCTTCGGGCGTAGTTTGCATGTTACTTTCCTAGGGCTTCTTGTACGCCCTTGGCGTATTCGGGCGAGACGCGCTCAAACAAACTGATTTGCCGCGCAATAATCTCTGGTGGCACGCCGTCCATGGCTTCGGCGATGTTGCTAAAAAGTTGGTTTTTTTGAGTTTCATTCATGAGATTAAAAAGCGCTCTGACTTGCGAAAAATCGTCATTACCCTCACGGTGGTCGTAGCGGTCTGCGTCTCCTTCAAGGGCCAATGGTGGCTCGGCAAAGG
>JACUTV010000136.1 GCA_014859645.1 Campylobacterales bacterium | reverse complement strand
TCACACTTTTTACGCACGATGAACTTTTCAGTTAGCGCAATTTTTTCTTCGATGCCTTTTTTAGTAAGAAGGTATTTGTAGTTTTTCTTTTGGTTAGAGTTGGCGAAGTTTTCGACCTTAATGAGGCCTTTATCGACAAGGGCTTTGAGGATGTAATTGACCTTGCCAACGCTGTAGCCAATCTCGCTAGCAATGGATTTTTGCGTAATAACCTTATCTGTAAGACGTAAGATTTTTAAGACCGCTTCTTCGTTTGCCAATACCATTCCTTGCTTACATGTAAAGATGAAATTTAAAAATTGAATTTTATACTTTTCGCCCTTTAAATGGCTTTAACTCTTAGTCTATTTTGGTTGCTATTTATGTAATTTATATTACTCTAAACTGCGCAACTGTGGGCTTTGGTGCTTACCCATTTTTGAGTTTCTTCTTGTTATAATACGCCACAACACTTCATAAAAGGGTCTGTTTGCTTTACTTCATTGCATTTTTAGCTGCCTTTGGACTCACCTACCTTGTCCGCCACTACGCCCTCAAAAAATCCCTCTTAGCCGAAGTTAACGCGCGCAGTTCTCACACAACCCCCACGCCCCATGGCGGTGGCGTTGCTATCGCACTCACATGGTTTGCGGGACTTGGGTATCTTTACATGTACGGGCAAATTGCCTCTCCTCTTTTTTTCGCACTGTTATGGGGGGTGCTCTTGTGCGGAGTGAGTTTTTTAGACGACTTAATCGAACTTAAACCTCGCATTCGCCTTGGGGTTCAAGTGGTCGTCGCCCTTGGCGGACTTTTTAGCCTTGGCGGGTTTCACACGCTTACTCTAGGCTTTTTAGACATTTCAAACCCTCTCTTTACTACCCTCTTTGCCCTCTTGCTCATCTTGTGGTACATCAACCTTTACAACTTCCTAGACGGCATCGACGGCTACGCGGGAAGCCAGGGGATTTTTCTTGGGCTTGCGGGACTTATGCTGTTTGGTGGCGCGCACTTTGGGCTTTTGGCAGTGTGTATTTTGGGCTTTTTGGTTTGGAATTGGCACAAAGCCAAGATTTTTATGGGTGACGTGGGCAGCACACTTTTGGGCTATAATGTGGCTATTTTTACGCTCTACTACGCCACCCTTGAAAGCAGCAACTTGTGGGTCTGGATTGTCCTCTTTGGGCTGTTTTGGGCTGATGCCACGCTAACGCTTTTGCGACGTTTTTTGCGAAAAGAAAAACTCTCTCAAGCCCACAAAAAACACGCCTACCAACGCCTCGTGCAAGCGGGCTGGAGACACGACCACGTGGTGCTTGGCGGCATGGCTGTGAATCTGTTTTTGCTAGGCATGGTCGTCGCCTTGCCCCTTTGGGCAAGCTTTACATGTAGCCTTGTATTACTTGGGCTTGTGTTGGTCTTTGTAGAAAAACGAAAAAGGTTTGTTTCATGCTAGGAGTTGATAAACGTATTTTAAATTTTTTGGTCATCATTCTTCTCTCTTTGGGGACCTTTTGGTGGACGTTTCTCATTTTTCACAAACCTTTTCACTGGCAAGGTGTTGCGCTTGTCATCGGCGCGCGTTTTTTGGCTTCTTTACTCATTTTTAAAGACTATTCTCTGAGTTGGTCGCGCGCTTCGCAATTAACCTTTTTACTTAAAAGCGTTGTCTATTTGGCTGCTTTTGCGGTGTATATGCCGCTGTTATACACCAAGATTCCCATCGCCCTTTTGGCGTCAGAACTCTTCTTTTACCTCTTTAGCATCAATTTTGCCATGTACCTCTACAGTTATTTGGTCAACAAAAACAAGGTAACAAAGACAAAAAACGTTGTCATTTTTGGCGCAGGGAAAGCGGGCATGAAACTGGAAGAAGAGTACCGAGGGAGTGAATTTAAAGTGAAATATTTTGTGGACGATGACCCCATTTTACACAAACGTTCCATCGACAGCATTCGCATCCTCTCACTCAAAAAACTTAAAAAACGCCTAGGGAACACCAAGTTGGACTTGCTTGTCATTGCCATGCCCTCCTCCCCAAAAGAGCGCACTAAAAAGATTTACACTGAACTTTCTCCCTATTTTCATACAGTTAAAATCTTACCTTCTTTGGAAGAAATCCTTCAAGACAAAAACTTTGCCACCCAACTTAAAGACATCTCCGTTGAAGACCTTTTGGCCAGACGCCCCAAAGACTTAGACAGCCTAGCCATCGAGCAATTTATCAAAAACAAAAAAGTACTCATCACAGGAGCCGGAGGAAGCATCGGCAGTGAAATCAGCCGCCAATGCGCCAAATACGGCGCGAACAAGCTCATCTTACTCGACCACAGCGAATACAACCTCTACGCCATCGCCGAATCCTTGTGCGAGTACAAACCCACCTTGGTCATGCAATCGGTCACCAACCTTGAACGTTTAGAGCAAACCTTTCAAACCCATCTGCCCGACATCGTCATCCACGCCGCGGCTTACAAACACGTCCCGCTTGTAGAGGAAAACATCACCGAAGCCATCCTTAACAATATCCTAGGTACCAAAAACGTCATCGACTGTGCCATTGCCCACAATGCCAAAAAATGCGTCATCATCTCCACCGACAAAGCCGTACGCCCTACCAATGTCATGGGGGCGACCAAGCGCGTCTGTGAGCTCTACGCCCAAAACATCAACACGCCCAAAAACACCGAAATCGTCGCGGTGCGTTTTGGCAATGTCCTAGGCTCAAGTGGCAGTGTTATTCCCAAGTTCAAAGCTCAAATCGCCACAGGTGGGCCCATCACCGTGACGCACCCAGACATCACCCGCTACTTCATGCTCATCCCCGAAGCCTGTCTTTTGGTACTGCAAGCTGCTAGCATCGGCAAAGGGGGTGAGATTTTCATCCTCGACATGGGTGAACCTGTGAAAATTGTAGATTTGGCTAAAAAAATGATTGAATTAAGCGGCAAAAAAGAAGTAGACATCACGTTTACGGGGCTTAGACCAGGGGAAAAACTGTACGAAGAGTTGCTTATCGAAGGCTCTGAAACTTCCACCCAATATGAATCCATCACCATCGCCAACCAAACACTTTACCCCATCGACCAACTAAATCAAGACATTACAACGCTAATAAAAAGTGAAGATAAGGTCAAGCAACTACAACACATCGTGCCAGAATTTGACCATAAACCCTAAAAAATGGTGGAAGTGTGTGAATAGCACTGGCTATTTCCCTATTGATAGGGCTTTAAAAGTTTATTAGATACCTCGAAGTCAAATCTCTGTATCAATAAACACGTTATAGTATGTTTATTGATACTTTTTGCATTTATTCTCTATTAACTACGCAATAGTGTTGTTTTTAATTTGCAATTAATGTACAATTTCAAAAAACACATTAAAGTGTGGTTATTGGAGCATGGCATGAGAATTGTTAAGCAGAGAAACCCACCAAAAGAGACCGTATTGAAAACTTCAGAAGATTTTGGGAAGCTGATTGTTTCAAGACGAACTTCTCTTGGACTCACACAACAAATGGCAGCACAATTGTGCAATATCAACACGCAAACACTTGCCAAAATTGAAAAAGGCAATGCGCTTACTGGTCTTAATAATGCATTAAAAGTAGCAGCAAATCTTGGCATTAAAATCCAATTTACAATAGAGGATTAAATGAATAATTTCTTACACATCTTTTATCAAAACAGAGTAATTGGCCGCTTAGAGGTAGACGATGCTGAAAATTTTTCACTTTCTTACTCTAATGATTGGAAAGAGAGTGGTTTTCCCATATCTCCCGCCTTGCCTTTATCTGGAAACTTTACGTCAAAAGATGTTAAAAATTTTATCGTAAACCTTTTACCAGAAGGTGAGGGGTTAGAAAAACTAAGCCAATTGTGTCAAATCAGCAAAGCCAATCACTTTGGACTGTTAAGAGCTATAGGAAAAGAAACATCTGGGGCCCTCTCTTTTGGTGCAGAAAGTGCCATTGCAACAACTTTTAGAAAAGTAAGCCAAGCAGAGCTAACCCAAAGAATTTTAGATAGAAAAAAGACCCCCATTACCGTTTGGGATGGAAAAGTAAGACTATCTTTGTCTGGAGTGCAGGAAAAATTACCTGTTGCAATCATTGATGGCGAGTTTGGTTTTGGCGAAGGAGATCTAGCTTCGACACATATTTTAAAATTTGGCAATAATGACAATTTAGTATGGAATGAGTTTTTATCACTTGAGCTTGCAAAGGCAGCAGGACTCATGGTTAACAAGGCTCAAATTCGTTATTTCAACGAAGAACCTGTTCTTTTCATTGAGCGATTTGACCGAGAAATTAAAGATTCTGGAAGACAGGTAAACAAGCTACATTTGATTGATGGTTGCCAACTTCTTTCTATGCCGCCAAGTTACAAATACGAGCGGAATTTTGGCAATGGAAGAGATGTGCAAGATATCAGGCAAGGCGTCACCTTCCAAAAGCTATTTGGCGCACAAAATCATATGGTAGTCCCAGCACTCTACCTTCACTCTTTAATCACGTGGAAACTGGTCAATCTGTGCCTAGGCAATAGCGATGCTCACGGAAAAAACATCTCTTTTTTCATCAACACATCAGGGAAGCTCCAGTTTACGCCGTTTTACGATATTGCAAACATTACATTTTATGAAGAGTATGACCATGATTTGGCTATGGCAATTGGAGATCAGTTTGAAATGATGAAAATTTCCGCTTACGACTTAGCGCTTCATTGCAACACCATCAACATAAAAGAAACCCTTTTAATCTCTATTTTTAATACTATCCAGACAAAAATATTGAAGCATATAGAGTCCAAAAAACTTCACAGTCTAAACTCCATAGACACCTCTTTTGTAGAAGAATTTTCAAACAACATTGTCGCAAGAATGGAATATCTTAAACATAGCATGAATGAGTTAAAGCAGGGTGATTTTAGGGGATATTTTTAATCTTATCCAAGGCAATAAGCTCGCTTATTGCCTCTATCTGAAACCATAAAAGAGCTTTCTTTGAGGGGCTGTAAAAAACAAATCTAGCACAGATAGTAATCTACAATAAAAATATATGGTGGAAGTGTGGGGAAT
>JACUTV010000135.1 GCA_014859645.1 Campylobacterales bacterium | reverse complement strand
AAAAGACAAGAGGGAGAAAGAGGAATATGAATTCGTAACTGCTAAAGAGCATGGGCTAGTGTGCCTCCCGTTGAAGTTTGATCCCGTAGGTGGTAATGTTTCCCTCTAGGGTTTGGATTATTGTATCACCAAGTTGTGGACGATAATGAACAAGATCGTAAAAATTTTCATTGACCTGATGATAGGGGTGTGCTATGTCAAAATCATAAACTGTGTCAAGGCTAGCTGCAAGCCCCCTTTTGATTTCCTTGGAAAAGTCCATGAGTTTTGAGTCAGAATAAAATGTGTCGTATCCTGTTTGGTGCATGGGTGTTATAAAAGCAATGACAGTAACATCGTGTTCTTTGGCGAGTTTTTGTATTTGCAAGAGGTCGTCAAAAGCATTTGCGGGAAGGGTCAGCTCCATGTTTGACCATTTGCCGTAAGCTTCTTTGGCGAGTTGTTGCATTTTTTGGTCGCTAAAATCATAGAGATTGTTGGCAATTTGCTCATCGTAAGCATGGTAGACTAAGCTACCGTCTGTGTTGAAGTATGTTTGGGGGTTATTGTTGTATTGGTTTGCAAGAGACTTGAGACTCATTTGGAAAACATCAAAGGATAAAAGCCCATAATTTTCCTGTTTTAAGAACTTTTCTTTATTAACTTTGCCAATATTGTCTTCAGGGTGAAAATTGTGGAAATCTATACCCAGAAAAAGTATTTTTAGCGGGGCATTTTTCAGCCATTCTTGAAAAATAAAGAGCTTTTCGGCATTGTTTGCTACGTGGACTCCAAAGTTGTAAGGACTTGAGCTTAAAAAGTGAACTGGGAGGAGTTGCATGACGCGTGAACTGCCAAGAATAAGGCTGTCGTAGTGCGCATAATTTTTATTACGAAAAATATCATGGTACTTAAATGACCGCTCTTGAGCAATGGGCTTGAAGTGGTTTTCACACAGAATTTGCCTTCTTCCGTAAGGGTCTACGCTGATATTAACTAGCACAATGGTGATTATAAGCGCAGATGCCAAAATACATAAGGTGCCAATCCATTTTTTAAAACTCAAGGCAATGCCTTTGTTTTTGGTTTGGACAAATGAACAAGAGAGGCTAAAAAAATAAAGATACTCCCTAGTTTTTGAGTAGCAAAGTCCCCGCCTGTTAGAAAACTAACAAGAAGAACCAGTGCGGTAATGTAACGCAAGAAGAGAAAGGTTTCGTCCTCGTGTTTTTCTTTGTTTGAAAAAAGAAAAAAGAAAAAAATGGTAAAAAAGCAGGCAAGCCCCACAAGGCCAAATTGAACCAAAATATCCATATAGTAATTATGCAGTCCGCTTTTGCTACTAAGCACTCTAAGGACTTCATCGTATTCGGGCTTGGATTTAAGTTCATCCACATTGCTTTCCATGTAATTTTTTGTGACTTCTAATTGATTTTTAGTGCCACTTCCAACTAAAAGATTGTTCTCTAAATAGGCTAAAAAACCGTATTTCCATAACCCAAGCCTAGCACCACTGCTAGACATGTAGTCTTGCTTTTCTATTGCCTTAGTAATCCCTCTTGCTTCTTGCAAGAAACGTTGATCGTATTCATTAAACATAAAACCAAGTGCAGAGATTGTGACACTTGCCACCATAAGTAGAGCAATAACCTTTTTCGAAAAACTGTGTCTGAAGAGTAAAAATCCCAAGGTAAAAACAAGTCCTACGCCAAAAACAACGACAGCAGTTCTGCTTCCAATAAAAAAGAGATTCAAGATAAGCATTAAAATTGCAGATAAAAAAAAGAATTTTTGAAGTAAAGAGAGCATTTTGTAGCGATTAAGAAAAGCCACGATGAGATAGAAGAGAAGAATATTAAGTATGATTGTAAAATCTATCTTGTAAAGAAATGCTAAAGGCTCACCGACTATCTTATTTTCAAGATGAAAAATATTGTCAATAAGATCGAAAAAGATGAGATAACTAAATAATGAAGTCAAGAAAAATCCAACAATAAAAGCAAAAAGAAGTATCTCCCTGTTTTGTTTGGTGACAACGTGATAAAGAGCGATAGGCAGTAAAAGAATTAAAGCTCCTTTGATTTGGTGCGTGGCTAAACTCATGTCATCGCTTGTTGCAGACCATAAAAGATGTATAGCAAAAAAAAGTGCACAGCCAAGAACGAATTTATTTTGCAGAGAGCTTTTGATTTTTTGTTTTAAATTTGGGAGTAGTAAGAATAAAAATGCAATGAAGTATACTGGGGTGCTATCTTTACCAAAAGGGAGTAAAAAAGCATACGCTATGGCTGAACACAAAAGAAGAGCATGGAGTAATGATTCCTTGCGGGCTGTGCTAGTGACGTCCATCATGGGAAACCTTTGGCGTAATAAATTGTTTGTAGCGTAGGCTATGTTTGGCTTTTGCTCCTCCTAGAACAAAAAGAAAAATATTGAGTCCGTGTTGGCGCTTAAATATCCTAAAGAAGAGTTTTAAAAGTAGCGCGAGGCGCAATAGGCAGTTTTGAAATTGGCCGTAGTGTTTTGAAAATAACAGTAAGTAAGAAATATAGAACTCTTTTTCAAGCAAAAGATTCTCCTTTGAGCTTCCGCCACCCGCATGGAAGATTTTTGCTTCTGGTAGATAAAAAACAACACCGTCTTTGTCCCAAACTCTTTTGCAAATGTCTTCCTCTTCACAGTAGAGAAAAAAAGAGGTGTCAAAGCCACCCAGATTGCAAAACCCATCGGCCCTAAAAAACATGCAAGAGCCACTGCAAACCTCAACTTCTGTGGGGCGCGCTAGTGTGGTTTTGTTGCTTGGGAATTTTTTTGCTCCAAATAGTCTTTGAACGCTGTTGCCAAGAAGTTGTTTGGTGGGGTGCGGAAATTGTTTAAAAGAGGACGAAGTGCCTCCTTTTTCGTCATAAATCGCTCCCGTGGCGAGAGTACATTGCGCGTTTTGGTCCAAGAAATCTTTGAGGATTTTTCCTGCGTCGTTAAGAAGTTTGCAATCGTTGTTGATGAAAAAATAGTACTTTCCTGAGGCATAATTAACCCCAAGCATGTTGCCTGAAGCAAAGCCAGCATTGATGCGATTTCGCACCAGCGTCACTTGAGGGACGGTGTCGCAGTAGTTTTTTAGCGCACTGTAATCTTCTGCTTGCGAAGCGTTGTCTATGACAATAATCTCAAAAATAAAGGAGGTGTGGTGCACGATGCTTTTAACTAACTCTATAGTGTGCGAACTGGAGTTGTAGTTAATGGTGACAAACGAGATGTCTATGGTGCTAGAGTTCATATTTGCCGTACTTTCCTATGATAAAGTGCCATAATCCTAAAAATTTAGCGTTTATTTTAGCTAGTTTTTGGTCTTCGTAGATGAGTATCTTTGTGATTTCGTGAATAAAGAGAATATTGAGGGTTTTAGGTAGGTTAAATTCCCTTGGAAAAGCTTTTGAGTGTTTTTTTGATAAATACAAGAAGTTTCTTGCTCCATAATAAACCCTCTGAGGGCTATGTTCTATTTTATTGCGAAGCTTGCGTGTCACAAGATTTTTTCTTTGGAAAAGATTACCAAGGCTGTGCTGAAGCATAATGTCAGGGAAATACAAAATTTTATAGTCCAGCATTCTGGCTTTTAAGCAGTAATCATAGTCGACCATGTCGATAAAAAGCTTTTCCTCAAAACGGCCGATTTTGTTAAATAAGGTCAGATTTAAGAAGTTTCCAGATGTGATGACAAGACTCTTTTCTTCGTAATTAAACAGAGGATTTTTTGGCAAATGCTCTTTTGCATGCCACTGGGGGTTGGGCGCTAGCAGGGCGGTTTTGCTTATTTCTCCATGTTTTTCCAAGCATGCTAGATAGTCATCAAAGTTAATAAAACAACTATCTTGATCCATGGTGAGAAGCCATGCAAATCCATCGTCTATTGCCATATCACAAGCTTGGTTGAGTGCCGTGGCAATGCCTAGATTTTGATTGTTGGGGATGTATTCAAGATTTTTGTATCTTTCTTTTAGCCTGTTAGCCAACGCTTGATTTGGAGACTCCGTGTTGTCAATCGCGTATATTTTTTTCACTGCAGATGCGTAAGAGTCAATATTGCTTAAGATGTTTTCACAAGGGTGGTATAAAACAATGGCAGCAGCACAGTGGGGGCAGGATTGCGTGTCCATTAGGCTTCCGATGCGTGTTTTATGATGCCATTGTCGCAAAAAAACTTATTCAGTTTAAAATTTGCCATCAAAATTGCGTCATTTTTTTTCATGATGTCACTGTTGAACCGCTTTTTGTGGTACAAATGCACCAAGTTGGCGTTAAATTTGCAAGAAAGCAGTTCAATGCCAAGCCCCCGAAAACGCCAACCAAGATCGATGTCTTCACCAACGGAAGGGTCTTTGTAGGTCTCGTCAAAGCCATTGATTTTTAAAATATCTTCTTTAAAAGCAGACCAATTGCATCCAATGATATAGCGCACATTGCGCTTTAAAAATTTTGCCAAAAAAGATTTAGCATGAATGTGGAACATGTCTTCAAGATGCCTCGTTTTATCAGCAATAAGCCAAGGAAGGTAGCGAAAGTAATGGCGCGTTAAGTTGCCAATATCTAGCTTTTTGTCATAAATCTTTTGCGTAAGGTTCGGCCCAAGTTCTGTGCGTTTTCCACAAAGGACGATACCGTGTTGTGCTTGAAGAAGATGGTTTTCAACAAAATCATCAAAAGGCACGCAGTCTCCGTCGATGAACATAAGATAATCATTGTTTGAAGCCAGGATGGCACGATTGAGGGCAATATTTTTTCTCCACCCTAAATCCTCTTGAAAAAGATGAAGCATTGTGAGTGTTGGGTAAGTTTTTTGCGCTTGTTCTACAAAATCTTTCATCTGGGGCGCATTGCCATCTTCGGAGATGATAACTTCATTTGGGACGCGTGTTTGACGGACTAGACTTTGAAAAATCAAATCCAAACTTTGGGTATCTTTGTAAACAGAGATAATGATGGAGCATTTGGGCGTCATTTACTTAACCCTTGTTGCGTAGTGTTTGAGGTACCACTCAATAGTCTTCTCCACCCCACTCTCAAAATCCTCATCCGCCCTCCATCC
>JACUTV010000017.1 GCA_014859645.1 Campylobacterales bacterium | reverse complement strand
GCAAGCACGTCTAAGGAAGCTTGAAAATGGGGCACGCTTTGGGCGGCCAATTTGCCCAACGCATACTGACGCGCCACCCCTTTGTCGTGTAAAAAACGCGCGATAACCGCAATGCCCTCACGCTCACAATACGCCTCTACCGCATCGCCGCCCATACCCACGCGGTTGATGACCACCCCAAAAGGTTTTCCAAGGGCGCGCACCGTCTTAACGGCGATCGTTAAATCGTTTAGCCCAAAGGCTGTTGGTTCGGTCACAAGCACCACATAATCACTCTGACGCGCCGTCTCCACAAATGAACACGAAGTACCAGGAGGGGCGTCGCAGATGAGCATCTCTTTGGCGTGGTGCTTGGCCTCGCGAAGGGTTTGGTGGATGAGCGGAGTCGCCATCTCTTGCCCCACATCCAGCCGACCTTCTACCACCACAAGGCCTTCACATTCACCCCGTTGAATCTCCCCGATACGCTCTTCTATCATAGGAAGTGCGCCAGTCTTGCACAGCTCACTGCACGAAAAACAGCTGTGGCACAACTGGGGAAAGACAAGAATCTCATAAGGAAGCGCAAGGAGTGCGTTAAAGTGGCAGTGGCTCACACATGCGCCACACATCACACACGCGGCTTGATCCCACGAAGGTCTTGATTTGGTTGCAACCGTTACATGTACAGCGTTGGGACGCAAAAAAAGAAAGATATTTGGTTCTTCCACGTCCACATCCGCCAAAACGACGGCATGGCCACGCTCGACAAGCAAATGGGCAAGGTTGGCACTGATGGTGGTTTTTCCTGTCCCGCCTTTTCCACTGGCGATGGCAATGGTCTTGGGGTGCATTTTCATCCTTTTTTTAACATATGGAAAATAGTACTCTTTATTTTTACATATGTCAATAAAAAATGTCACTTCCTTTAATAACTATTTCTGTATACTTCTATTCTTTAAAAATACTTGAGGATTTTTTTGTGAAACGCTTACTAAAGCCTAGCACCCTTCCCCTTTTTGTCTTTCTCGTCGGCTTTGGCTTTTCACTGCTTGTTTCCTACAAGACCCAAGAGTGGATCCACCTCACCGAAATGTCGCGCCTTGAAACAGCTATCACCCACACCTCCCTTTTAGTGCAAAAACGGCTCGAATCCAACATACAGCTCGTGCGAAGCTTGGGCGGTTTGTTTTCAGGTTCGGATAACGTCACGCGAAAAGATTTTAAAAACTTCCTTGGCGCGCACAATCTTTCCCAAAGATTTTCTGGCATCCAAGCCGTAGGCTTTGGCCCACTAGTGGCTCCCCACCAAAAACAGGCCTTTGAGCGCGCGTCCGACGTGGAGAATTTTTTTATCCACCCAGCTACGGAAAACATAGCCGTGCCTGTGTATTACCTCGAACCGTTCACCCCGCACAACCAACGCGCCCTTGGCTACGACATGGCCTCAGAACCCATCCGAAACGCCGCCATGCTACGCGCGCTAGAGCGCAAAGATGTAACCCTTTCTTCGCGGATTGAACTGTTGCAAGATGAAGAGTACAAAGACGGATTTTTGATTTACCAAGCCGTATTTGATAGCGCCAACGTGCACCAAGGCTACGTCTTTGCCGCCATCAATGCCAAACGCATTTTTGATGGCATCTTGCAAGACCGCTACGTTCCCATCGACTTTAAACTCTACGATGGCACCCTAGAACACAAAGGTGCATTGCTGTACGATTCTGCTCCAAACCTTACCAACCCACGCCTTTCTCGGTGTATTTCCTTGCCTATTCATGGACACACGTGGGCGCTGTGTTTTAAAGCCGACCAAGTGCTTGATTTGGGGGTAAGCCAGTATTTGCCATGGGTTCAACTCTTTTTTGGCTCTCTTTTGGCTTTTGCTATTAGCGCATGGATTTACGTACTTTTACACACGCGCCAACGCGCTTTTGCCATGGCTGAGAAAATGACCTACACCGTCCAAGACCAACTGCGCGTCATCGACAAAAATGTCATCATCTCTTCCACCGACACGCGGGGCATCATCACCGATGTAAGCCAAGCTTTTTGCGATGTTTCAGGCTACACCAAAGAAGAACTCATCGGCAAAGACCACCTCATCGTCCGCCATCCCGACACGCCCAGTAGCACATACGAAGCCTTATGGAGTGCCATTTTACAAGGCAGTGTGTGGGAAGGGGAGCTTAAAAATCGTAGCAAAAATGGCGCTGCATACTGGGTGCACGCCATCATTACCCCTAAAGTTAATGGCAAAGGAGAGGTCGTGGGCTACACGTCCATCCGCCAAAATATCACCGACAAAAAACGCGTCGAAGAGCTTTCTATCACCGACCCACTCACAGGACTTTACAACCGCCTCAAACTTGATGAGATGTTTAAAGCCTCTTTACATGTAAGCCAGCGCCACAACAGCGCCTTTTCCATCCTTCTTTTAGACATCGACCGTTTTAAAAGCGTCAACGACACCCACGGACACCAAGTGGGCGACATGGTATTGCAAGAATTTGCGGCCATCCTCAGAGACAATGTGCGCACGGAAGACATCGTAGGCCGTTGGGGCGGGGAAGAGTTTATGATTTTAACCCCAGGAAGCGACATGGAAGCGGCCACGCATCTTGCAGAAAAGTTGCGCACCAAGATAGCGCATTTTTCTTTTTCGGTTATTGGCCATAAAACCTGCAGTTTTGGGCTCAGTACCTACCACGTTGGCGATGATGAAAAAAGCATGGTTTCGCGCGCCGATGACGCCCTTTACCGCGCCAAAAAGGGCGGGCGAAATCGCGTCGAAATCGAAACTTCTCAAGGGGCTTCCACCACCCTAGCGCCTCACTAACCGCCACGCACACCCTACGAATCTTAAAGGGTTTTGTTTATAATACCCTCAAAAACAAAAGGATGTGCATGAAAGTGATGCTTAGCATTGCAGGGAGTGATTCAAGTGGCGGGGCGGGCATCCAAGCCGACATCAAAACCGCCGAAGCCTTCGGGGTTTTTTGCGCCACAGCCCTTACTGTCCTCACCGCTCAAAACACCACAGGAGTTCGCAGTATCATGCCTGTGACGCCCCAGTTTTTAGAAGAACAACTGGCCATGGTCATGGAAGATTTGCCTGTCAAGGCCGTGAAGATTGGGATGCTTTACAGCACCGAACTCATCCGCGTGGTGGAGCGTTTCGTCAAAGGCCTCTCCATCCCTGTGGTGCTTGACCCTGTGTTTCTCTCCAAAGCTGGCTCACCTCTTTTGCAACCCGATGCGGTGGAAGCTATGCGTTCTCTTTTTCCTTACGCCACCGTGCTTACGCCTAACCAACACGAAGCCAAAGCGCTCTTTGGAGAACCTTGCCATGTAAAGGCTTCTTGCCCTGTCCTCGTGAAGCATTTCACGACGGAGAAGGAAAGCCACGACACGCTGTTTTACCCCAATGGCACCAAACGCACCTTCGCTTCGCCCAAACTTGAAACCAAAAATTTGCACGGGTCGGGGTGTTCGTTTTCTTCGGCCATCGCGGCTAACCTCGCTCTTGGCAAACCCCTCGAAGAAGCTATCATGCGCTCCAAGGCGTTCATCTACCACGCCATTTTCCACGCACCCGCTCTTGGCCACGGACCTGGGCCACTTGGACACAAGCAAGGAGGGTTGCATGTACGTTAGCAAACTCTATGTATTGACCGATGACATCCTCACGCCCCGCGAGAGCATCATGGCCCAAACCAAGGAGGTATTAGACGCGGGTGTGCGTACCCTTCAACTGCGCGACAAAACCCACTCAGATGCAGACTTGCTTCCTTTGGTTAAGGCCATGGTCGCCTTGTGCAACGTTTATGGCGCAAAACTCATCATCAACGACCGTGTCAACCTCGCCCTAAACGCCAACGCCCACGGCGTGCATATTGGACTGGAAGATGGCTCCTTGGAAGAAGCGCGTTCTCTTTTGCCCGAAGCCATCATCGGCGTGTCGTGCTATGGGGACGTGGAGCGGGCAAAACGGGCCCAAGAAGGAGGGGCGAGCTACGTGGCTTTTGGGTCGTTTTTCCCTTCCCCTACCAAACCCCATACTAAAACCGTGCCTTTGGACATCATCGCTCAGGCAAAAGCGACGCTCTCCATCCCAGTGTGCGTCATCGGGGGGATTAATGCAAGCAACATTCACTTGGTCAAAGACGCCGACATGATTAGCGTGGTAAGCGCGGCCTATGGGCCTCATGGTATCGCCCAAAATATTCAAGACCTTGCCAAAGGACTCGTGTGAATATCGCCGTTTCCTCGTGCCTTTTGGGTAATGAAGTGCGTTTTGATGGCGGGCACAAACGGGAGCGTTTCATTACGGATTTACTGGCCAAATACGCGACCTTTACCCCTTTTTGTCCCGAAGCGTTGGCCTTTGGGACGCCACGCCCTTCTATTCGCCTTGTGCATCAAAACGAAGGGGTGCGCATCGTCTCCAACAAAACAGGCGAAGACCTTACGGGCGCACTTGAAGCACAAAACCAACACGAACTCTCCCGCCTCAAGCAAATCCCGCTCACAGGCATCATCTTTAAAGCCAAAAGCCCAACTTGTGGGTTTGGAAGCGCGAAAGTGTATTTGCCAAACGGGCATGGCGAGGGCAAAACCGACGGGCTTTTTGTCCTTACATGTAAGGCCGCATTTCCCCACCTGCCCATGGAAGAAGAAGCCAGACTCCTTGACCCGTGGCTTCGGGAAAACTTCATCATGCACCTCTTTGCCTATGCGCGTTTTGCAGAGTTTTGCGCCCAAAATCCCACCATGGGAGGCTTGGTGCAGTTTCACACGGTCAATAAATTCCTCCTCCAATCCAAAAACGAAGCCTTGTACCGCGACCTTGGAAATGTCGTCGCTAACCACGAAAAATTTCCCTTTCCTGATGTGCTAGACGCCTATGGCGTGCTTTACAAAGAGGCCATCGCGTGCAAAAGCAGCGTAAGCAAAACCCGCAACGTCCTTGAACACATGGTAGGGTTTTTCAAAAAAACACTCGAAAAAGGCGAAAAAGAGTTGTTGCACCTCATGCTTGAGGATTACACCCAAAAAATCATCCCGCTCATCGCGCCCATCTCCGCCATCGCCCTTTTGGCTAAACGCTACAACGTAGACTACCTTTTAGAACAAACCTTTTTAGCGCCCTACCCCAAAGAACTCGCCTTGCGCTCACATGTGGACGCGGGCAAGTGAGACGCATCCTGTGGTTTCGGCGGGATTTGCGCGTACGCGACAACCCGCTGTTAAGCTTCGAGGGCGAAGTTCTGCCCCTCTTCATCTTCGACCCTGCCATCTTGGACGAACTTAGTAAAGACGACAAACGCATGGGGTTTATTTGCCACCATGTGCAACACCTCAAACAGGAATTGCAAGAGCGCGGGCTAGACTTGGCTATTTTTTACGATACGCCCAAACGCGTCTTTGAAACCCTTGCACCCTTGGGGTTTGATGAAGTGGTAGCTTCGGGAGATTTTGACACGTACGCCATGGCGCGCGACAGGGAAATCTCCCACCTGCTTCCTTTTAGGCTTGTCAAAGACACCTACGTTTTCAACCCCGACGAACTGCTCAAAAAAGACGGCACGCCTTATCTGGTCTTTACCCCGTTTTATAACGCCGCCAAAGAACGTTTTACTCCCTTACATGTAAAGGAATGTGTACCCGCAACGCAGACGCTTTTTCCTTACATGTATACCGCTTTTGACAAGGACGTGCTAGGGTTTAACGCGCCCACGCCCACAACGCTTGACCCGCACTACGCCCTTGAACGCTTCGCGCTAGAACACTACCTCAGCGCGCGGGATTTTATGGCGCAAGAGGGCACGTCGCGCCTTGGGGTGCACTTGCGCTTTGGCACGCTAGGCGTTCGTGAACTCTTGCGCCACCTTGCTACGCAAAAAAAAGAAGGAGTCAATACAGAACCTTTTTTTCGCCAACTCATGTTTCGGGAATTTTACGCCCACCTGCTTTTTCACTTTCCTTCTCTTGAAACCCAAAACTTTCGTTATTCTTTCCAGGGTGTCCCCGATGTTGCCTTGCATCAGGCTTTTTGCGAGGGAAAAACGGGCGTGCCCATCGTAGATGCAGGGGTGCGGGAACTGCTACAAACAGGCTTCATGCACAACCGCGTGCGGATGATTTGCACCTCTTTTTACACCAAACATTTGTTGCTTCCGTGGCAGTGGGGCGAGCGGTTTTTTGCTGCGCATTTACTGGACTACGACCGCGCCAGTAACGCCCTTTCGTGGCAGTGGAGTGCGGGCACGGGCGTGGACCCACAGCCTTATTTTCGCATCTTTAACCCCTACACCCAAAGCGCCAAGTTTGACAAAGACGCCGTCTACATCACACGCTTTTTGCCCGAACTTCGCGACACTCCCGCTAAAACTTTGCACAACGAAGCCGCGCTGTTTGAGAGCAACCATGCAACCTACCCCAAGCCCATCGTAAAACACAAAGAAGCCAGAGAGAAAGCGTTGGCGCATTTTGAAAGGTTGAGGTAAATATTAATATTCAAATTTAACCATTTTTTTCATTTTAGTTAAAGTTTTTTGCCTTATTTGCACTCATAATGGCTATTTTTTGTTATACTTTGAAACACAAAATGTCCAAGGAGTTCCCCCATGGCTTTTCTTTTGTCACGTTTTTTCACCCTGTTTGCCTTGCTATTTTCTCTTTTTTCTTCGTCACTTTTTGCCCAAGAGCCTTCTCGTAATTTTGTCTTTAAAGGCGGGCCTGAGGGCGGAACGGTGCACCACCTTGCCAACGGTCTTTCTACGGTTTTGACTCAAAACATGCGTGAGGTCTCTTTTTTCTACGAACCTTCCAAGGGCGATTCCGTAGGCTCCAAAGCCAACATCAAGCACATTTCCCTCAAAGAAGCGGATTTTGGCATCGCGTATTCGGGAGATTTGTACTTGGCTATCCAAAATGACAAAGAGATTCCCGCCAAAAACGTGCACGCCCTTGCCTATCTTTTTGGCTCACCCGTTCACCTCGTGGTGCGCGCGGATTCTTCCATCAAAAGTGTGTTTGACTTGGCGGGCAAAAAAGTGGGTGTGGGGCCAACAGGCGGCGGGCCGTCCATCGTTGCAGAACGTTTTTTCAAAAGCATCGGTTTGTGGGAAAAAATCACCCCTGTTGGTTGCAACTACAAGCGCATGGCGCAGGTGATGGCTAGTGGCGAACTCGACGCCGTGTGGGTGTTTGCGGGGCATCCGCATCCTTCGGTCATGGAGACAGCCAAGGCTATTCCTATCCGCATCTTGCCTTTAGATGAGGCCGCGACACAGGGGGATTTGGCCTACGAACATCCTTATTACATCCCCGTAACCATCCCTGCTAACACCTATCCTGGTGTTTCTTACGAGGTCAACACCTTTCAAGATTCGGCCTTGTGGGTTGCGGGGGCACATGTGGAAGAAGCGGTGGTTTACGAAGCCTTGCGTCAGGTTTTTGCCCCTACCAACCTTGCCTTTTTGCACTCTCTCACGCCCGCAGCCAAAAGCGTCTCAGACACCGCGCCACTCACAGGCATCATCACCACCATCCACAAAGGCGCTGGGCGCTATTGGGGCGAAAAAGGACTAGACACCAACTTCGCCAACGGCCATTTTACAGGCTCTTTCTAGCACGCATTTTCCTTACATGTAAGCCCTTTACATGTAAGGAAAATCACCCAAAAACTCTCTCATTTCCCAATTATTTCCCAATTATTTTTCGTCATCATACCTGCATCACATTACCAAAAGGAGGTAAAAATGAGGACAGGAATCGCGCTCGCATTTGTATTACAAAGTATCGTTTTTGCAAATGTAGACGCACTGTACAAGCCCTGTGCGGGGTGCCACGGCGTTGAGGGTGAAAAGGTGGCCAATGGGGTGAGTAAAATCATCAATCAAATGTCCAAAGAAGAGTTTATTGCTTCTTTAGAAGGGTACAAAAACGGTACCTATGGCGGCAACCTTAAAGCATTGATGCGCGGGCAAGTGATGCGCCTTAGCAAAGAAGACATCGAGGCCCTAGCAACCAAAATCACACACTAAGGCTAACCATGACCCTTTCACGACTTGCGGACGCCAAAGCCCTAAGAGACATCTTCAATAGTACCGATACTGCGTCTTTGTGGGCAGCTTTTCTCTCTATCTCGCCAACTCCCGTTTCGTCTTCGTGCCATTTGGAGGCAGAGTTTAACCGTTTTTTTGTTGGCCCACAGGCACCTCTTGTGCCTCCGTATGCTTCGCTTTATCTAGAAAACTCGGGGCTCATCATGAGCAAAACCACCCAACATGTCAAAGAGCTCTACACTCTTTTTGGGCTTAAAAACCCCAAAGATGGCCAACTGCCCGATGACTTTTTGGGGTTTGAGCTTGACGCGTACTACCAGTTGCTCTACATCGAAATCCACAGCAACATCCTCTATCTCAAATCGCTACGGTGCTATTTTTTACAAGAGCACATGGCGCAATGGATGCTGCCGTTTGTCGAAGCGGCCAAACAGCACGCGCCGTCTCCTGACATGTTGCAGATTTTAGACGTGCTTCACCGCTTTATTGATACAGAACTTTCCATTCAAGGAGAAAACCATGCGTACTCACACATCACCTGTTGATGCCTTGCTTCACGAAGGCATCAGTCGACGTAACTTTCTAAAAGGGCTACTCGCCAGCGGTGCAGTTGCATCCTTCCCTGGCGGCGCTTTGGCTGCAGATGAGCACATCGACACCAAAATTCCCTATCTTGGCAAGCAAAGCTACACCACCTTTCGCAACGCCTGTCCTCGCAACTGCTACGACACCTGTAGTATCAAAACCTTTGTCAAAGACGGCGTCATCCAATTCCTCGAAGGCGCCAAAGAGTCCACGTTTACTAACGGTGGCATGTGCGTCAAAGGCAACTCGTACGTCAGGCGCGTTTATTCACCCGATCGCATCAAGTACCCCATGATGCAAGTAGGTGGCAAGGGTTCTGGCACATGGAAACGCATCAGTTGGGATGAAGCCATGGAGACCATCGCCAAAAAACTGCTTGCCATGAAAAAAGAAGACGGCCATTTATTGGGCGCGGCTTTGACCAAATATTCTGGTAACTTTGGCATCACCCACTACGGTGTCGAGGGCATGTTTAGCTCCCTTGGCTACACTACGCGCTTTGCCGGAACGCCCTGTTGGCCCGCAGGCATCGATGCCCAAAACCTTGACATGGGCGCCATGTGGTGCAATGACCCCGAAGAGATGAAAGACAGCAAATACATCATCCTTTGGGGCGCAAACCCTGCGGCCAACTCTGTACACTCCATGAAATACATCTTTGAGGCCAAGAAAAAAGGGGCAAAGGTCGTTGTCATCGACCCCGTTTTCACCGAAGCGGCCTCTAAAGCAAGCGAGTGGATTCAAGTTAAAGTAGGCTCCGATGGCCTTTTGGCCCTTGGTATGGCCAAAATCATCATCGATGCTAATATGCACGATAAAGAATGGCTTGCCAAAAACACCAAAGGCTACAAAGAGTTCAAAGCCTACCTTGACACCATCAACCTTCGTGATGTCGCTGAAACTTCAGGGCTTTCGCTAGAACTCATTAGCCAAATCGCCCTAGAATTTGCCAAAGCAGACCCCGCTACCATCTGGTCAGGCTACGGTTTGCAACGCCACACCAACGGCGGGTCTATGATTCGCGCTATCGACGCCCTTGTGGCCATCACCGGAAACATCGGCAAATACGCGGGAGGCTCTCGCTACGGACACCTCGACACGTGGGGCTTTAACTACCACGCCATGAGCTTGGAAAAACCTGCAGGAAGCGTGGGGTATGTGGGCAGTAAACGCATGGGCGACATTGGCCATGGTGCTGCGGGCGAAAACAAAGCTGAATACGATGACCGCTATTTAAACATCAATAAAACCGCACGGGAGATTTTAAACTCCGACCCCAAAGTACGATTACTGTGGGTGGCGTGTAAAAACCCATTTGCGCAGGACTTTGATAGAAACTTGCTGATTGAAGCCTTTAAATCCCTAGAAATGGTCGTAGTGGTAGACCAATTTTTCAACGAAACCACCAAATGGGCCGACATCATCTTGCCTGTAACGACACAATTTGAAGAGCATGAAGTGAACGTCTCCTATTGGCACTACTGGCTCTCTCTTAACGAACAAGCCATCAAACCGCTCCATGAAGCCAAAAATGACTTGCAAATCGCCGCGTTGCTTTCTAAAAAGCTAAACGCACTCGAAAAAGGTTCTTGTACTTTTCCCGAATACGTAGACACCAAACAATGGACAGCCAAAGAGTTTAATGCAGGCATTTACGAAAAATTTGGCATTAGCTCTTGGGAAGAACTTAAAAATGGTCCCGTCAAAGCCAAAGCCGTGATTCCTTACGCCGATGGCAAGTTTTTCACGCCAAGCGGCAAGTATGAATTTTATTCTCAAACGTCAAAAGAGCACGGCTGGAAAGCACTGCCTGAGTACGTAGAAGTGCGAAAACCTTACGATAAGTTTCGTCTTACTACGCCGCACAGCCGATTTAGCCTTCACTCTCAGTTTCAAAATCTGGACTGGATGGAAGAGTTTAATGCAGAACCTTTTGCCTACATCAACACCAACGATGCGACCAACAAGCGTGTTGAAACAGGCGATACCATTGCCATTTTTAGCAAGGTAGGCTTACTGCGCGTCAAAGCAAAAGTCACCGACAATGTCCCCGCTGGTACTGTGATGATGTATGAACAATGGTTCAACAACAACATTTACAACGTCAACGAACTTGTGGATGATACCTCTTCGGATATGGGTGCTTTCAAAACGGGCGCACCAGGCGTTGCCTTGCACGATGCCTATGTCAACTTTAGAAAAATTTAAAAGGATTACCCATGCAAAAAGCATTTTTAGTCGATAGCAGCATCTGCTTAGGCTGCAATACCTGTGCGATGGCCTGTAAAAACCAATACCATCAAGACAATGGCATTGCGTGGAGAAAGGTGCGTGAAATAGGCGGCGAAGAGTATCTTGAAGACCGAAACAACATTCTTCCTACACTCACGTGGTACGCCAAAGCGCCAAAAGCAGACATGCCTGAGGAGCGCTATTATTTTTCCCTAGCATGTAATCACTGCGAAAACCCCGCCTGTGTGGAAATATGCCCCGCAGGTGCGCAAACCAAAGACCCTATTACAGGGATCGTCAAGCATAGCCAAGAACTGTGCATTGGGTGTAAAGGCTGTGTGGTTGCTTGCCCCTTTGGCGCATCTAAGTACAACGAGCGCTTAGGCAAATCAGAAAAATGCAGCATGTGCTGGGAACGGCAAGATGATGGGCTATTGCCCGCCTGTGTCCAATCGTGCCCAACAGGCTCCATCACGCTCATCGATCTCCATGATCCCGCCTATGCAGACCTTGGCACAACCGATCCACTTGGCATTGACTATGCCATCGGGTCTTCTACAAAGCCTTCAACACGCTTTGTGCATCCTAGCTTGCCGGCTAAGATGCACAGGCTCTAAGAAGCCTCCCATGAAACAGTGGATTTTCATACTGCTCATGGGGGTTTTGCCACTGTGGGGAGAAGACCCCTCCCCACAGGCATGTCCGCTGGTTGATATAAAAGAGTTTAATGACTATGCCAACCAAAAAGCGACCATCCAAGTACCCAAGAAGGCGACGCTTGGAGAAAATATCGTAACATTCTCCCTTGAAAAAAGCGATCTTCCCTCGGGGTATATTGTCGCTGGTTTTGCAGATATTCACGCTTTTTCTAGCCAAACACCTCCTAGCATCGTCGATGGTTTTCCCCGCACTACCATCACCTTGCATGAAGCAGGTACCTATGAATTTAGGCTAAAGCTAAACCTCATCTATAAAGGTAGCTGAGGCGGGATCAAATTTGCCAGTTTGGCAAGACAATCTTTGGTCTTGAAAGTTGAGGACAAATAACCTATAATCATTTTTCTAAAGGATAGGGATGGACAAGGCACTCAAACTTCAGCTTAAAACCCTTCGCATTTTGTATGCGGAGGATGAACCCAACATCCGTAAACCCATCAGCGATACCTTGCGTTTTTACGTGCACAGTGTCTTTGAAGCAAAAGATGGTGAAGAAGCGTACGCCCTTTACGAAACCCATAAACCCGATGTCATCCTCTCAGACATCCTCATGCCAAAACTCAGCGGCATTGAATTTGTCCAAAAAGTACGCGCCAAAGACCGCACCACGCCCATCGTGCTCATCACCGCCCACACAGAAAAAGAGTATCTACTCAGTGCGGTGAAGCTTCACTTGGAACAGTACCTCATCAAGCCCGTCACTCTTCCAGATTTGCTAGGCGCTCTTGAAACCTGTCTTGCGCAAATCGCGCACGTGCACCCGTTGACCCACGGTTTGCCAAATGACTATCATTATGACATTGACCACAAGCTTCTTACCCACAAGGGAAAGGAGATTCGCCTGAGTAAAAAACAGATTGATTTTTTAGAAGTACTCATCCAAAACCGCCACCGTGTCGTCACTTACGACGAACTCCAGTACGAAATCTGGAAAGACGACGTCATGACCGACAACGCCATCCGCTCCCTTGTCTTAAGCTTGCGCAAAAAGCTTCCCAAAGACCTCATCGTCAACCTCTCGGGCATTGGATACAAACTTGAAACGTAGCGTGGTGCTCCTTTTTTGCCTTGCCCCCTTCCTGATGGCTTCGGCGTATCGGCTTGATGATGCGGATACATTGGCTCTTCAAACCCGCCATCCAGACTCGCACATCAAAGTTTTTTTACCCACCATGCCCTACTTGTACCTCTCCAAACTCGTCAACGGCACCTTGGTGCGCTCTAGCGACTCGTCGCAGGGTTGGGAATACATGATGGCCCATTCTCACCGCCAACTCTCTCCTACGGTGTATGATTTTTTTCTGGTGGAAGGCGCGGTCTTTCAAGATGGCACCCCTTTTAATGCGGATGCGGTGCTAGAAAATTTTGAAGCCATGCGTCAAAGCCCCTTTCGTTACTCCGACTTGTTTTCGCGCTTGCACCGCGTCGAGAAGATTTCCCCTTTACATGTAAGGTTTACGCTCACCCAGCCTTATGAACTGTTTATGTTTGACCTCACCATGGTTAACCTCTACACCAGTACCTACCTAGAGCGCTACGGCTGGGGGTTTAAAGGCGCTTCGACGTCCAACAGCATGAAACACCCTGGTCCCCACGGACTTGGCCCCTACATCCTCAAAGAAGGCTTTGCCACAGGCGGTGAGCAAACCCCTGTTATCGAGCTAGAAGCCAATCCTCACTACTACAACCCGCGGTTGCCTTACATTCAAAAAATCACCATCTACACCGAACTTGGCACCGAAGCGATGCTAGAAGCTGCCCTAGGAAGGGAGGGCATTCTTGATATCGCGCCCATTCCCTTTAACCGCAAAACTGAGGCCGTGCTTTCTCCTTACGCCAAGCTCATTACGCACCCTTCGACGCACAATATCTCTGTCTACTTTAACATGCTCAAGCCCCACGGTGCACTCAAAGACAAAGCCGTGCGCATCGCACTCAACGAAGCTATCAATCAAGAAAATCTCTTAAAATTTGTCTACAAAAACGAAGGACGCATCGCCCCCACTGCCGCCACGCGCAATTACGCCTCCGTGGAAATAGCCACCCAAGACTTGCCTACTCATTTTGAACGCGCCGCCGCCGCACCTGATGCAAAAGAACGCTCCTTAAAACGGCGGGAGATTTTGGAAGGGTTAACCCTCAAAGTGTACACCCTTGAGCGGTTTATGTTTTTGTGGAAAGGCATCGAATACCAACTCTCCCACTACGGCGTGCGTCTTGAATACGAAACCACCACCAGCGAAAAAGAACTCTACGACCAACTCCTCACCAACCGCGAAAGCCCCAAGACGTGGGATATTTTGGCGTGGGGGAATGATGACTGGTGTAGCAACCACCCCTGGACGGTCTTTTTTAATTACCGCACCGATGATGTGTGGTCGGCCATCGATGAAGACGCGCCCCTTCAAGGGTTGCTTCAAGAGTTTTTCACCCTGCCGTACAATTCCCCTGCCTTTGTCCAAAGCGTGGGGCGCATCACCAAGCGGGTGTACGAAGAGGCGTATATGCTCTTTGTGCCCTCGCCCAACATCGTCCTAGCGGTCAACAAAGAGGTTAGCTATACTCCCTCAGCAGTACTGCTCATGCCTTTGTGGGAGGCGAAAATCACACCTTACCACTGGTCGCTTCGCCACGGCGAATACCCGCGTGCTAGACAAATGCCCATCCGCTCCAATACCCACCTTTTTAAAAAAAGGCCTTAAATGTCGTACCTTCGCATTCGCACCAAATTTATCCTCATCGGCGCCATCGGGTTTTTGACGCTTTTATCATTGGTAGCGTTAGCGTTTAATATCGGTAAACTTGGTATCGACAGCCTTGACCATGTGTTTAAAGATTCTAAAAACGTCCAAACCCTCCAACAAGAATTTATTGCGCCTTTGTTTTACCTCAGGGAACTCTCCCTCTCTCTTGTGGTAGCGCCCAACGAGGACTTTCGCCAAGAGATTGAAACCGTTTTAGAGCCGTTGCTTGCTTCCTTGGATGCAAAAATGAGCGCACAAGAAGGCACCATCGCCACCGAGTGGCGCGCGTACAAAACCCAGCTTCACCAAACCCGCACGTTCATCCACGAAGGGTTTGAAGAAGGGGCGTTTATCAACGCCAACACAGGGGAGCGCGAGCAGTTTTACATCCTTGCTTCCGCCTTGCAAGAAGCCCAAGCGCGGCAACTTGACACCTCTTCTAACACCTACCTAAACGCCAAAGAAAAAATCGACAACACCCGCTGGACTATCGTCATCACTTCGGTACTGCTGAGCCTTTTGAGCCTTGCCCTTGGGTGGTTGGTGATTCGGAAAATCGCCCTGAGCATTGAGCGGGTGAAGTCCGGGTTGCTAGAGTTTTTTGAATTTTTTAAACACAAAACCATCACCAAAAAACCCATCGCTATCGCCCTTGATTCCCACGATGAGCTTGGGGAGATGGCACGGGCCATTAACGTGGAAATGGACGCAGCCAAAGACGCGCTCAAACAAGACATGGAATTCATCGAATCTGCCACCCACATGCTCCAAGCCCTCAAAGGCGGAGATTTGCAAAAACGCCTTGACGCCCACGCTAAAACCCACGAACTCAACGCGCTCAAAGAAGTCATCAACCACATGGTGGATGATTTGGAGTACAAAATCCAACAAGAAATCAGCCGTCGCACCGACCAAGAAAAACTCCTCATCCAACAATCCAAGCTGGCGTCCATGGGAAATATGATTGGCAACATCGCCCACCAATGGCGCCAACCCCTTGGGGAGCTCAACGCCATCTTGATGCACCTTGAAACCCGCTACACATTCAACCAGTTTGACGGGGCGTTTTTGGAGCATTGCGTCAAAGAGTGCAACACCATCACCGCGTACATGTCCCGCACCATCACGGACTTTCAAAACTTTTTTAAACCTTCTAAAACCAAAGAGTTTTTCAACGTAGTCACCGCGTGCAAGAGTGCGGGGGGCATCCTTGCCTCCTCCCTAAAGCACCACAACATCGCCCTAGAATGGGAGATTGCTAAAGAATACGAAGTGCTTGGCTACCCCAATGAGTTTTCCCAAGCCTTTTTAAACATCCTCTCCAACGCCAAAGACGCGCTCACTTCGCGCCTCATTACACGCCCCAAGATTCGCATCAGTATCAGTGAAGGCGCCCAATGCGTGCTCATCAAAGTGGAAGACAACGCAGGGGGCATCCGCGAAGAACACCTAGAACGGGTTTTTGAGCCTTACTTTACCACCAAACACGCCAAGCAAGGCACAGGCATCGGACTGTACATGTGCAAAACCATCATCGAAAACAACATGGACGGTTACCTCAACGTCGCCAACACTCCTGAGGGCGCGTGTTTTACCATCAAACTCAACAAGTAGCCATTTTTTCCCTACGAATCGCGCCAAAAAGGCGGTACACTCTTTTAAAAAAGGAGGTGCCATGCGCGCCATGCTTGCTTTGTTTTTAGGTCTTTTTTTAGGCGGTTGTGCCTCTAGGCACCCCGAACTTCCCACGGTCTTGCATGTAAACTTAGAACGCTACGCAGGGACGTGGTACGAGATAGCCCGCTACGAAAACCGTTTTGAAAAAGGGTGCGTGGGAGCAAGCGCGACTTATACCCAAGAGGGCGAACGCTTGCGCGTGGTCAACCGTTGTTTTGATGCACAGGGCACACAAATTGGCGAAGCCAAAGGCGTGGCCAAACTGGCTTCACCCTTTGACACCTCCAAACTCAAAGTAAGCTTTTTTCGCCCTTTTTACGGCAACTACTGGGTGCTTAAACTCGCAAGCGATTACCGCTACGCGGTCATCGGCGAACCCTCACGCCAATACTTCTGGATACTCGCCCGCGAAAAAGCCTTACATGTAAAAGACAAAGAAGAGATTCTAGCCCACATGAAAACCCTAGGCTACAACCTAGAAAAGCTCTTTTGGACGCGGTATCCGTAGCCTTACATGTAAAGGGTTTTTAGCGCGTGCTTCATCGAGTGTCTCTAGAGAGTCTAAAATTACGTCCATCACTTAACTGGTCATACAAGACCATATTTCACTGGGGTCAAATCCCCAGCTTCTTTGATTGTGTGTTAAGTGCATCAGCCAATCGGCAATCTTTTCATTCTCCTTTGGAGAGCTTAGGCGCGTAGCGGTAGCACGTTTCACTTATGTCAAAGACCACACACGCTAAGCGCATTGTTATTTATCTTTCTTTTACGACTTTTTTTGGCCATCTCTTTACGAAAAAATGGCCTTACCACTTTTTTTCTAACGCTTCTTGCACGATTTTATATTTAACGCGCTCTTTGGCATACATCTTTTTTAAGCGCCTACTTTCCTCTTCAAGTTCTTTAAGGCGTGCCGTCATAGAGGTTATCATGCCTCCATACTTGCTTCGCTATTTGTAAAAGGTAGCACTGTGTTCACCGCATGATTGTGGCACAGGGATGCTACTGTCTGTTTGCTTTAAGATACTCACAGTCTTGCTTTCACTAAAACGACTTTTTCGCACGGTAACTCCTGATAAATTTTATTAGGAGTGTTGTCACAATTATCTTAGTAAAAATTATAGGCGATTATTGAGTGCTTAAGCATTGCAAACTGAAATATTTTTAAGCTGTTTTTTGCCAATGTGTTACGCTACATGTAAAGAATATAGAGGGGCGTAAAAATGAGCAATATCAAACTCTTTGAAAACAAAAAAATCCGCAGTCATTATGATGAAGAGAATGAAAAGTGGTTTTTTTCAGTGGTGGATGTGATCTCAATATTGACTGAAAGCATTGATGGAAGAAAATACTGGAATAAGCTCAAACAAAGACTAAAAGAGGAAGGAAATGAAACGGTGACAAACTGTCACCAGTTGAAACTAAGAGCAGAAGATGGGAAGCAAAGACTCACGGATGTGGCTGATGTGGAACAACTTTTACGCCTGATTCAGTCTATCCCTTCGCCCAAAGCGGAACCTTTTAAACTTTGGCTTGCCAAAGTAGGTTATGAACGTATCCAAGATATGAGTGACCCCGCTTTAAGTGTGGATAGAGCTAGAGCATTTTGGAAAAGTGCGGGCAGAAGTGAAAAGTGGATACAACAACGCATGATGGGGCAAGAAACGCGCAATAAACTGACGGATTATTGGTCTAAGAGCGGTGTGGAAAAGCCTAGTGAGTTTGCCCTTTTGACGAACATCATCCATCAAGAGTGGAGTGGATTGAGTGTGCAAAAACATAAAACCGTCAAAGGCCTAAAAACGCAAAATCTCCGCGACCACATGAATGAAGCGGAACTTATCTTTACCGCTCTTGCGGAGCTCTCAACCCGTCAAATCGCCGAAGTAGAAGAAGCAAAAGGTGTGGAAGAAAACGCCAAAGCGGGCAAAAAAGGCGGAGGTATTGCCAAAAAAGCACGGCTTGAACTAGAAGACCAAACAGGCAAAAATGTGGTGAGTGGCGATAATTTTTTACCCAATAAAAAGCATATGTAATCGTTACATGTAAAGAATTAACGCATGCACAACTCCACCTAAACGGCCATTTTTTCCCTACCAACAGCGCGCCTCTTGCGTTACACTTTCTCAAAAAGAGGCGTCATGGCACACAAAGCAATTTACACTTACGACACGGTCGTCGTGGGCGGGGGTATCGGAGGCACGTGCGCGGCGGCGATGCTTTCTTCCAAAGGCAAAAAGGTTTTGTTGCTTGAAAAAGAGCCTTACCTTGGAGGCTGCAGTAGCACCTTTTCCCACCAAGGCTTCCGCTACAACACGGGCGCCACGACCTTTGCAGGGTTTGAAGAGGGGATGCCTGTGCATGCATTTTTCAAAGCCTTACATGTAACGCTTCCCACTTCTCCTTTTTCGTGCGCTTTCGTACAAGTTCAAAAGGGCAAAACCTTGCCTCGTTTTGAAGCCTTGGAGCCCTTTTTAGAAGCCCTTGAGCGCGTCCATCCGCACCCTCAAAACCGCGCATTTTGGGAAGAAATCTGGCGCATTAACCGTGCTTTCTATGCGCACCAAGGCTATGTCTTTTCCAAGCGTTCATGGGGGGATTTTGTGCGTTCTTTGGTAAGCTTTTTGCCTATTGCACGGGCGTTTTTTCCGTTGCTGTTGCGCCGAGGTGATGCGTATGTGCGCGCCAAACTTCCTGGCCTCTCTCCTCTTTATATGGCAACCCTTGAGGCATCACTACGCATCGTCACCCAAACCACCACCCGCGAAGCCAGTGCTCTTTCCACCGTCCTCGCCCTTGGGTATCCTTTTTTGCGCAACGTTTATGTGCAAGGAGGCATGGGCGCGTTGTTTGATGCGCTGGAACCTTGCATTACCCACGTGCGTAAAAAAACGCCTGTCACGCGCATCCTCCCGCGCTCTTATGGTTTTGAAATTCACGCACACCACGAGGTTTTTCACACGCGCACCCTTGTGCTCAACACCCCCGTGTTTGAAAGTGCGAAGTTTTTTGAACCAGGGCCTATCCAAGAGTACTTCACCCGCTTCGCACCTCTTGATAACGACCAAAGCGCGTTCATGGTCTACGCCACGCTTCGCACCGATGCACCTCTGGAACACCACTATCAACTCCTTCTAGACGCTCCCTTTCCCCACACCACGTCTGATGCACTTTTTGTCTCTTTTTCTGACGCCAACGACACCCGCTTAGCACCGCCAAGACACCGTTCCATGACCCTTTCGGTGCATACTAAAAGCAGTTGGTGGATAGGATTGCCGCCTGCACTTTATAAAGCGCAAAAATCCGCCCTTGTTTCACAGATTCTTGACCAAGTCTGTGCTACACTTGGGCTTGAAAAATCGTGCATCGTGCACCATTTTGGTGCCACGCCAAAAACCTTTGCGCGCTATCTTGGACGCGCGCAACTTGGAGGAATCCCCATGTCTTACACCCGTCCATTTTTCCTCAATCCCTCCAACGACACCCCCTTTCGCGGGCTTTACATGGTGGGTGACACTACCTTTGCCGCCCAAGGATGGCCAGGCGTCATCGCAGGTGTTCACAACCTCCAAAAGCTTCTTGATGCTTGAACTTCACATCCGCTTTAAAGACTGGCTTGGAGTGCTGGGACTTGGAGTCTTTTTTTCAGGGCTTTTAACAGGGTTTTTCTACCTTTTACTTGAACTTCCTTTTGTGCATGGTCTTGGATTTGGAACCTTGCTTGGCGGGTGGATTGCCCTTGGTTCGTGGGGACTTTTTAGCGTAGCAAACCGCTTTATCATGCCCAAGATCTCCCCTACTTGGTGGGTGCCCCTAAGTGCGTTCATCGCGTTTTTGGCGGGATTTTTAGGCACCTTGCTTGCGGTGAGTTTTCCCCTTGGCCTCCTCTTACCCGCCAAGTTACCTCACTTAGAAACCGCGCTTATTTTGGGTGTATTGACGTACCTTTTGGGCGCATTGCTGTACCACCTTGTTAAACTACGCAACATCAACGCGCACCTTGACACCCTCTTACTCCAAAGTCGCCTTAAATCCTTAGAAACCCAACTCAATCCCCATTTTTTGTTCAACGCCCTTAACTCTTTGGCTGAACTTTACCACGTCAACCCCGAAAAAGCCGAAGCCATGGTCTTAAAACTCTCCACCTTTTTGCGCAACACCATGCAAGAAAATGCACTATTAAGCCTCGCCCAAGAGCTAGAAAACACACGCGCCTATGTAGAAATCGAAGCGGTGCGTTTTGGGGGGAATATTACCTTGCATTGTGCCATCCCAGAAGCGCTTACTTCCCATCTTGTGCCAAAATTTTCCATCCAACTTTTGGTGGAAAATGCCATCAAACACGGCTTTAAAGGCACACCTTTTGAGATTCACATCACGGCTTCACAACACCAAAAAGCCTTACATGTAAAGGTTGAAAACACAGGCCCCATCCCCCAAAATCCCACCTACGGCATCGGTCTTTCCAATCTTAGCGAACGTTTAAAACACCTTTGCCATGGAAGTTTGGTACACTCCTCTTCCACCACAGCTAGTTTTACCCTCATCCTAGGAGCGCCCCATGCACATTTTAATCGTCGATGACGAACCCTTAGCCCTCTCGCGCCTTGCCCGTTTACTGGGACAACTGGGCCACCAAAACATCCTCCAAGCAACTAGCGGTGCTGAGGCGCTAGAACTACTCCAAACCCAGCCCGTCTCTTTGCTCATCACCGACATCGCCATGCCCGATTTTTCAGGGATTGCCCTAGCGTATGAAGTGCGTTTGCGCGCGCCTACGCTTCCCATCATCTTCCAAACCGCGCACGAAAAACATGCCCTTGAAGCCTTTGACATCGGGGCGGTGGATTACTTGCTCAAACCCTACACTGCCGAGCAACTCCACCGCGCCCTCTCCCGCGCCAAACCCGAAGCGTTGCGATTGCTGACAAAAAATGGCGAACTGTTTTTTCTCTTAAAACCCGAAGAGATTTTTTACGTCAAAGCTGATTTGGCCGAAGTAATGGTGCGCTCACGCGAGGGATTTTCCTACTACGCCGCCAAAATCTCCCACATGGAAACACTCCTAGAAACCCACGATTTTGTGCGCATCCACCGCTCCTACCTGCTCAATCTTGCCCACGTTTCGCACTTTGAAAGTCTAGACCAAAGCCGATTGGCCTTTTTTTTCAAGGGCATCAATGAGCGTATCGAAAGCAGTAAAGAGGGTGCCAAGCTCTTTCGAGCTCGCTTTAAAAAACAGGCCTAACACCTTACCCTTTACCAAGGATTGGCATGGTATCATGCGCGCATGCTAAACCGTTTTTTAAGCGCATTGTGCCTTGCTGGCACCCTTTACGCCACTCCCATTACCACGTTACATGTAACAGGTGACATTGACCCGCTCTTGGGGCCTTTTACCAAAGACACCCTACTAAAAGTGTGCAACATCACCTTTCCACCTGTGTACAAATTTTGGCAAGACGGGCCTGTTTTCTCTCCTGAACAAATCCCGCAATGCGCCCAATCTCTCACGCAATATGCCCACAGTTACGGATTTTACAAGGCAGAAGTGACGCACACCATAAACGGAACTTCTGCCTCCTTACATGTAAAGAAAAATGCCCCTATTCGTGTGGCCTCCTTGGAAGCTGACGAAGCACTACGCCCTTTTATCGATTTTGCCCAAGGTGACGTTTTTACCGCCCTCGCCTTTTCCGCGGCCAAGCGGGACATCAAAGACCATTTTGCTGCCTTAGGCTACCCCAAAGCTGAGCTTGACACCAAAGCATACGTGGATTTGGATGCGTACAAGGTCGATGTGCATTTTCGCGTCACCCCAAGAGACCTGCACACTTTTGGCCCCATCACCCTTTCCAACAACGCAAAGGTAGACGAAGCCCTTATTTATAACGCCATACACTTCAAAGAGGGTGAGCGCTACGACGCACGCTTGCTTGAAAAAACCTACGAAGAATTGTACGGGTTTGGCGTCTACAGCTACATCGCCCTCAACCAAGACTTCGACCAATCCAACGCCACTGTGCCTGTTGAAGTTACCCTCCTTCAGGGCGATCACCGTGAAATCCAGTACGGCTTTGGCTACGACACGGACACGGGTGGGCGCATCAAAGCTCTCTATAAAAATGACAATTTCTACGGCAACTTAAAAAAATTTTCCCTTGGCGGCACGCTTAATGAAAAAGGAGTGAGCGTGTACAACTCCCTCTTTCTCCCACGCCTTTTTCTAAATGATACCCTGGTCAAAGGCGTCACCCTAACCAACGACATCACCTTTGAAAACACCGACTACGACAGTTACAAACAACGAAAATTTGATGAAAAAATCACCTTTTCCAAAGAGTTCTGGGGACTCAAACATGGCGTGGGGGCTTCGAGTGAAATCAGTCGTATCACCTCCAAACTGCCCGAATACGAAAGCGGTAACTACTGGATTAACGCCGTGTTTTACCAAGTAGAGCTTGACAGGCGCGACAACGCCCTAAACCCCAAAAATGGCTACTACCTCTCTTTTACCCTCGAAAACGGCACCAAGTTGTTGGCCAGTGAAGAAGAATACGTCAAAACCCTCACCGAATTTCGCGCCATGAAAACTTTCGACCGCCTCACGTTTTCCTTTAAAACCAAAGTGGGCACCCTCGACCAAGACCTTCCTATCTTCAAGCGCTTTTTTGCGGGAGGCGATTACAGCAACCGAGGCTATCAGTACCAAAAAGTCGGCAAAAAAGACCATGAAGACAACCCTTACGGAGGGCTTACCCTCATCGACAACAGCCTCGAACTCGAATACGCCTTTACAAAAACATTTGGGATTACTGCTTTTTTGGACTCCACCATGTTGCGCGAAAAACCCAACGATTTTGCCAATGATTTTTACCATTCGGTGGGTGCAGGGGTGCGCTACTACACACCCATCGGGCCGTTGCGCCTTGACATTGGCACGCCGTTGAAAGAAGGGGGTGTTGTGTTTCACCTTGGGATAGGACAAGTCTTTTGAAACGCCTAGCACGTCTTTTAGGCCTACTTAGTGGCCTTTTTATTTTTTTTGGTCTGACTTTTTGGTGGGCGCTCACCTCCCCTTTTGCCGCACGCTTTATCCTAGAAAAACTCGCCCATGCCAACGAGGCTTCCTACCAAAAAGTCGAAGGCACCTTGTGGGATGGCATTCGCCTTGAAGGGCTTTCTCACCCTTTTGGAAGCATCGACACCCTTCATCTCTCCCTTGACTTGCCTGCACTTTTGTGGGGCGAGCTTCGCATTGGAACCCTAGAACTCTCAGGCGTTTCTTTGGAAAATGAGTTGAGCGAATCGCTCTTTTCAAACGAGCAAACGCAAGCAGGATGGTTTCCGTTTCATACGGTCTTTATTACCACATTGCGGGTGCGCCTAAACGCACTTGCCTACCAAGACTACCGCATTTCCTACCTCAACGTACAAGGCAAGGGCCTGGCGTATCAGCCAAACGAAGCTCCAAAAGGAACGCTCTCTTTAACCATTGGCGCTTCAGTGGGCGAACTGCACGCGTTTGCGACACTGGATGAGTACGTCGAGGCAAAAGGAACTTTTTTGCCCACAGCATTGCCTTATGATTTTTCCCTCGCGCCCAAAGATGCCCTCACCTTTAGCGCCCAAGGTACGGCGCAAAACGTGGAATTTACCCTCGAAACCCAAAGCGTGGATTACCGTGGGTTCGCTTTGCCTGTTTCTTTTCAAACTCCATCCTTTCAAGGAACCTACAACCTCCTCACCCATGCGCTAAGCGCAACCCTTACCTCGCACGTGCATTACGGCTCTTTAGACAGTGACGCACACGCCTTGGTGGAGATGCAAGGGTGGAAAGCGCCTACTTTTAGCCTTGAAGCGTCCGCGCAAACCAATGAAAAAACCGTGGAAGAGCTTCGCGCGCTAATCCCTTCTTTTCCTTCGTTTTTAGAAACTTTATCAGTTCAAGGAGAAGCGCGCATAAAGGCCAGTGGCACCCAAGAAGCCGTGCACTATGAGGCTTTTTTGACCCAAGCACGTGTCCTTGAGGCAACGCTAAGCGAGACCTTTGTCGTCGGCACGTTAACAAACACAACCCTCGCAGGAACGGTTGCCACGCAGCTTGACACCCCAGAAAGTAGCACTAAACTCGAAGGCGCGTTTAGTACACCTCTTAACAACCTTGAAGCCTTGGCCTTTGAAGCCAAAGGCGACACATTGCTTTCCTTCTCGCCCACGTTGCAAGGCGCCTTACATACCACTGCCAAAGGTTCCCTAGAAGCGGTTACCTTTCACACGAATGTTGCGCCAACTTCCCTTTCCTTTGGCGAACAGCGTGCCCAACTCAACACCCTCGACATCCAAGGAAAAGCCACCTCCAAAGAGACGGTTTTTGACCTCAAAGGGACAGCGTTGTATCAAAAGCGCGCCCTTGGCATAGAGACAAAAAATGCAACACTTTCTTACGGCACCTCGCGCGTCACCCTTGATTTTGCGCCCCTTGTCACCATAGAAGGGGTTGAACTTGAGGAAATTATGGAAAATGCCCATGTTCTTTTGTGGCGTACGCCAAAGGAAGTACATGGCACCTTTAACTCTTCATTATTAGAAGCCTCTCTCTCCCAAAAAACCGACCAACCCATCAAAGGTGCTTTACATGTAAAGCCTTTTGACCCAGCGCGTTTAGTGGAACTTCCCTCGCCTCTCGCCATTGGCACAGCTGAGGGAAAAGCCACTTTTAGCTACGACAACATCTTACGCGCCAATGGGGCTTTTACCCTTGAAGGCGTCACTTTTGAGGGGGATTTTGCTGGCAGTGCCGAGAGTTTTAAAGCAACCCTTTCTCATGAAACCTTTGCCCTCGCACTTTCACGCCAAAAAGCCACGGCCCGCGCCACCCTTGATGTACCTTCTCTCTCCCCTTTCGGCCAAAGCTTACTGCCTCTTACAACCCTTTCACCCCAACGCCTTGAAGGCGCGTTTAACGCTTCAGTTTCTCACGATGGCACGCAAACGCGCTTAAAGATTACTTCGCCGCACCTTGCACTAGAAGGGTACGGGGTTGACGCCATCACCCTAGCAGGAGTGCTTCAAGAAGAGCATTTGCACATCGAACAGTTTGATTTTACCCTCGGAGATGCTTTTGGGGAACCCCACGCCTACAGCCTCACCAAGGCAGGAAGTGTTGACCTTACGACGCGCCAAGGGAGCCTTGATTTTGAAGGCCTTTCTTTAAGTGCAAGCTTTTTGCCCGAGTGGTCCGTGCACCTTCACGCCAACGATTTTTTGCTCGCCCATCCAGATTTTGGCGCGGGGCGTGTTGCGGGAGACTTACATGTAAGCTCTCAAGAAGGCGTGCTTGGTTTTGCAGGAGAACTCCGCGCCAAGGATGTGCTTGTGCGCTACAAAGCCCCCGCCCTTAGCATCCATACTGACCAAGACATTGTCATCCTCACCCAAAATGGAGAGAGTGCCAAAGAGGATTATTTCAAAGCACGCGTTGCTCTTGAAGTTGCCCTTTTTGTCGATGGCCTCACCTACGCCCACAACGGCATCAACCTCAACAGCGACGGGGTGTTTTACTTTAAAAAGGCCGCCAAAGCGCCTTTAGAGCTTTATGGTTCACTGCACGACATCGCAGGAACATACACCGAACTGGGCAAAACCTACACGCTGGAGCGTTCCAATCTCTACTTTCGAGGTCTTAGCCCTCTCGACCCCGTGCTAGACATCCACGCGCGCTACGCCCACAACGAAGTGGACATCAGTATCCGCATCAGCGGTACCCAAAGCAACCCGCGCATCTACCTTAGTTCCAATCCCATCATGCCCCAACAAGACATTCTCTCTTTGCTTATCTTTGGCACCCGCTTGGGAGGCGAAGGGTCTTCTTTGAACGAAGAACACCGCGCCAGTCAAGTATCGCTGTTTTTGGTCAACGAACTCTCTAAAGATTATGCCAAAGAGCTAGGCTTGGACGTGCTCTATTTTGAATACGACCCTAGCAACGAATACGTCGAAACCGTCATCGGCAGAAACCTGACAGACAACACGGTCGTACTGCTTAAAAACAAATTTGAAGGGGGCGAAGCAGTCTTGCAACGCCAACTCACCGACAAATGGAACGCCGAACTAGGGGCAAAAGAAAAGGCAGGAAGTCTTGATTTTGTGTATAAGAAGCGGTACTAGAGAGGGAAAACCATAGGCGGTGTGCCTTTACATGTAAGGCACTAAAATCTCCACGCACACTCACTATTTCCCAATGCAATAAGGGTATGTCTTTGACGCTTTAGAGCGTTTTTTGAATTGTTTTTATTGCCTCGTACAAGGGTGGTAGATCGTTTTTTACGGTATTCCAAACGATTTCAAAATCCACGCCAAAATACTCATGAATAAGTAAATTTCTAAAATCTTTTATATCTCTCCACGCGATATCTTCATGCAAAGCCGTAATCTCTAGCGGTAAATGCTTCGCTGCTTCACCGATAATCTCAAATTCTCGTATGACAGCACTGTAGGTTTTTCTATCTTCGACAAAATGGTCAAAATCATACCCTTGCACATAGGCAAAAATCGCCTCGCAAGACTCTTTAATATCATCGATATAAAGCCTTACATCTCTTTTAGGCATAGATAATTTCCTTCTTGACATACTCTCTCACGATGGGTTTAAGCGTGGCTTCAATGCCCAAGTCTACTTTTTTGCCAAATTGCCCCTCTAGCTCTCGTTTGATGGCAAAAAAATTTCCAAGGCTTTTTTTGTTTTTTTCAATCTCAATCGCCAAATCTATGTCGCTCTCGTCGGTTTGCTCATCTCTAGCAAAAGAGCCAAAAAGGCCTATTTTAAGCACACCAAATCTTTCGTTGAGTTCTTTCTTATGTGCCCTAAGGTAGCTTAGAATGTCTTCTTTTGTCATGATGTACCTTTTGTCTATTTGAGGCTTATTGTAGTTAAAAATAGCTAAATATGGGTTAATAACTGCTTCTTACATGTAAGGCAAAATCTTGGATAGTGTATATAAGAAGTGGTGTTACCCCACCGCCAAAGCGTGACGGTGGGGGGGTTTCTAGGCGCGTGAGGCGAAGGTCATGTCTTTGATGAGTCCTTCGCTGCGGCCGATTCTGACGATATTTGCGGCTGTTCCTTTATAGAAAGGAATCTTCGTATCGGGGTCTACGTAGTCGGTGCACAAGTCGTTGATGATGGAGTTTTGAAAACCAAAGGCTCCAAAAACTTCGCCCACGCGCACTGCGTCGGCGACAAGGATAATCGCGCGGGTGGAACCGTAGTCGTTGTAGAGCTGCACGATGTCGCCATCAAGCACGCCCAACTCTTTGGCGTCTTTAGGGTGCACTTCTAGCGGTGCCATCGGCCAACGTTTGGCGGTAAAGGCAAGCCTGCCCGTGTGGTAATTGGACTGCCACACTTCGTTGATGCGGCCTGTGTTGACCCAGTATTTATAGCGGCGTTGTTGCTTGGCCACGGGTTCAGGCATAGGAGGTTGCGGGGTGGGCAAAAAGGTCGCGCGCCCTGTTTTGGTGCCAAATTTGCCATCCGTGTAGAGCATCCGCGTTCCTAAAAGTTTGTCGCCTTCTTTTTTGGCGATGGGCAATTGCACGCCATCATTTCCCGCTTTTTCAAGCAACGCATAGGTTGCAAGTTTGCCTGTAGGGCCACCTTGACTGGCCATGTCTGCGCCCTGCCCTGCAAAGCCGTCTTTAAAGGCATCTTCTTCGCTTTCCCACTCAAAGCCCTCAAAGCGTTTTGCCATGGCCGCGTTGCCAACTTTGAGGTATTCTGCCTTCATGGCGTTGGCAATATCTGCGGCGATGAGGCAATCAGGCTTGGCTGTTCCTGGTGCGTCGATGGCTTTTTGAGAAAGGCGTAACCGCCGCTCGCCGCTCATGGATGTGAGGTTCATCTCCATTGTAGTTGCCGCAGGAAGAACTACATGGGCGCGCTCACTGGCCTGGGTAGGATAAATATCTGTGTCTACCACAAAAAGACCGCCAGATTTACATGCACGGTAAATGATTTCAGCTAGTTCATCTAGATTATTGCCATGGTAGCCATTGATAGCATCTTTGACAATTTGTGAACGTTTTGTTACGGCATTACGCAAACGTTCTGTGGCGATAGACTGCCCGAAGGGATTGGTTCCCCAAATAGAATAAGCAAGGTATTTTCCTTGGATGATGTCCGTGTCGATGACCGCTAGATTTTGACGGCTTGGGCCGTGGTAATGAGGTCTGGTGTACCCTTCTTGGTGGCCACCCGCGCGGCATACGCCTGCTCCTGCGCGCCCAACACTGTGGGTAAGAATCGCTAAGTTGACGATGGAAGCGACGTTTTCGTAATTTTTAATCCCCCAGATTATCCCTTTTTCGTAGTAGATAGTCACCCCTGAAAAACCCATTTTTGAGAGAAATTTCCTAGAGCTCTCTAGCG
>JACUTV010000134.1 GCA_014859645.1 Campylobacterales bacterium | reverse complement strand
TTTGGTTGTTAGACTACGACAAACCCTTACCAAGGAGAGTCAATGCCTATCAACCCTTCAAGGCGGCATTTTTTAAAGCGCGGTGGAGTGGCAGTGCTTGCGGGAGCGACAAGTGCGCAAGCCTTTTCCCTTAAAAATCCCGGACGCGATGCCCACGATCCCAAATACATTGGTGACGCCAGCGTACACTACGCCATGGTCATAGATTTGCGCCAATGCGTGGGCTGTCAAGCCTGTACCGCCGCGTGCAAAGTCGAAAACGGCGTTCCTAAAGAACAATACCGCACTTTTGTGGGCGAATTTGAAATAGGAACCTTTCCTCATGTACGCAAAGGCTATGTGCCTCAACTGTGCAACCATTGCGAAAATCCCTCTTGCGTGAGTGTTTGTCCCACAGGCGCAACTTTTAAGCGCGAAGATGGGATTGTCGTGGTCGATAGTGAAGTGTGCTGGGGATGCGGTTATTGTTTGAGTGCTTGCCCTTACGATAAACGCTATTTCAACAAAGAAACCAACGTGGCAGACAAGTGTACCTTTTGCGCCCACCGTCTCAAAGATGGTCTGTTACCCGCTTGCGTAGAAACCTGTGTGGGAGGAGCCCGCATCTTTGGCGATAAAAATGACCCCGAATCCGAAGTTTCAAAAATGCTCGCCACGTTTCCAACTTCTGTCTTAAAGCCCCATCAAGGCAACGCACCTCAGGTGTTTTACATTTCGCTAGACAACCGTATTGAGGCGGTGCATGAAGCCACGCCTTTGTTGGATGATGTGGTGCGTAAAGAACTGGGCTTGTTGCACAAAGAGTGGCCAAAACTACCTAAGGGGGTTTCGTAATGGAATGGATGAGTACGATCGCGGCGATTGCGCCGATGCGCGCGTGGGGCATTGATGTGCCAAACTATTTTTGGTTTACAGGAAGCTCCGCAGCGGCGTTTATTATCTCTAGCTTTGCCCACGTGTTTGGGTTTAAACAGTTTAAGCCCATTGCTGGCTTTTCACTGCTACTGGCTTTTGTATTGCTTGTGGCGGCACCTTTTAACTTGATTGATGATTTAAAACAACCCGGTCGCGTGATGAACTTTTTTCTTTACGGTTGGGAAAATTTTGGCACTTCTCCCATGAAATGGGGCGTTTTGCTTTTGATGGCTTACCCTACACTTATCCTTGCGGAAGCCTTGGTAATGTACCGCCCGTATTTTATTAAACGCATGGAAGAAGGCAAAGGGATTTCTCGCACCTTTTACCGTTGGCTCACCCTAGGACGTACTACTTTGGATGCGCAAAGCTTGGAAAAAGACCACCGTTTAGGCTTTACACTAGGTGCCGTGGGCATCCCTCTTGCTTTGTGCGTGCATGGGTATACGGGCTACATTTTAGGGGCAGTGCACGCCAACACGTTGTGGCACACCCCGCTTATGCCTATCCTTTTCTTGGCTTCAGCCATGGTTTCAGGTACGGGCTTACTCTTGGTGCTTTTGCCTATTTTTCAGCGCTTTTTCTCCCTCTCGCAAACGGTTGACCGCTCCATGATGGCCATCTTGGCCAAACTCCTTGCGTGGTTTATTGTGATTGACTTGGTAGTGCGGGCCTTGTGGCTAAGTTTTGCCATGCCCTTTGGGATGCAAACACGCGAATTACTTTTCCAATTTTTCTCCCTCCATTTTAATATGGTTATCTACGTGGAATACGGATTGTGCCTCATCCTTCCCATGGTTGTGGGCTTTAGCAAACTGCGCCACAACCTTAGTATTGTTGTTATTGTGGGGATTATTTCTGCCGTTGGCGTGTGGTTATTCCGCTGGAATACCGTCATCGGTGGCCAAGAGATTCCCCGCAGTATGCCAGGCTTTACCCACTACATCCCCGACGTATTTGGACAAAACAGCATCGTTTCAGTCGCTTCAAATTGGGGAGTGTTTATTGCCCTATTGGCCCTTGTGGCTGTTATTTTCCCTTGGGATGAAGAGATGGAAACACACTATCAAGGAGTAAACGATGGAAGCAAATAGACGACGATTTTTAATTGGAACTTCACTCGTAGCCGCCTCTGCTTCTGTAGCAGGCTACAAAGACATGCTAGGCACCGCGGCCACCATGGGGCGTAAAGGAAGGCCGGCTAAAGATGCCATTTACGCCGACGCCCAAGAAACCGAGGGGGTCATTGCAACCTCTTTTGACAAAAACAGCGCTTTTTCACTGCGCAATGGCGTGTGCAATGGCTGTACAAGCCACTGTGGTATGCGGGTGAAGATTGACAATGCTACAGGTAAAGTTATCAAAGCCTCAGGCAACCCCTACAACCCTCTCTCAACCGATCCGTGGCTTCCTTATAACACGCCACTTAAAGAGAGTTTCACCCTGCTTGGCAAAGAGAGTGGACACTTGTACCGCTCCACCGCTTGTGCTAGGGGCAATGTTGTGTTCGATCGGCATTATGACAAAGGCAGGGTGCTCACCCCGTTAAAACGTGTAGGCAAACGAGGCGAGAACAGGTGGCAAAGCATCACACCCGAACAGCTGCTTCAAGAGATTGTTCACGGCGGAGATTTATTTGGTGAGGGCGAAGTCAAGGGACTTGCTGCCATTAGAGACCTTGAAACCCCTATGGATCCCAATGGCCCAAAATGCGGCCCCAAAGCCAATGGCCTTTGTGTTTTAGGAACGGGCAATGAGGGACGACAAGCCTACATGGTTAACCGTTTTATCGGGGCTTTTGGTACGCGCAACTACATGGGACATACGGCTATTTGCGGCCTCTCTATGCGCTCAGGCGAAGCGGCGTATTTGGGCGATTTTCAGGGGTACCCCCATTTAAAGCCAGATTTTGAGCATTGTGAATACCTTTTGAGTATTGGCACGGCACCTGCGCAAGCGGGAAACCCTTTTAAACGCCAAGCCAAACTTTTGGCAAAAGCGCGCACCTACGGTAACCTCAAATGCGTCACCGTCGCCCCTATGCTCACCAACGCCGATGCCTTGGCTGCGGGCGACCGAAGCGAGTGGATTCCTATCCAGCCTGGTGGTGATTTGGCTTTTGTGATGGGATTGTTGCGGGTGATTATCGCAGAAAAGCTCTACAACGAACCCTACCTCAAACTCCCCTCTCAAATGGCACAAAAAGCGTTCAACGATGCCTCATGGACCAATGCAAGCCACCTTGTCATCCAATCAGGCGACAAAGCAGGACAGGTGCTTCAAAAAGGAGAGGAGCCTCTTGTCCTTGATGAAGAAACCCATACCCTCAAACCCTCTTCCGAGGTTCACCAAGGATGTTTATTTGTGGATGAAAGCCTTGAATACGAAGGCGAGCTTATGGCTCTTAAAAGTGCTATGACGCTCTTAAAAGAAGCAGCTTTTGCACACACGCTAGAAGAATACGCCCAAGAAAGTGGCGTAGCGGTGGCGCGCATTGTGCGTACAGCTAGAGAGTTTGCCTCCCATGGGCGCAAAGCAGCGGTAGATTGTCATGGGGGCACCATGCACACAACAGGCTTTTACACCACCTATGCCATCATGATGTTAGGTGCCATGGTCGGTAACCTCAACTACCAAGGAGGCATGAGCGCGGGCGGAGGAAAATACAAAGATTTTAACGGAGCAAAATACAATCTTTTAGGCTTTCCTGGAAAAGTGGCAAGCCAAGGTTATCGTGTAGATAGAGCGCGTTTTGCCTATGAAAAAACAACCGAATACGCCCAAAAAGTAGCCCGTGGGGAAAATCCTTATCCGGCGCGGGACACGTGGTATCCTCTCACCAACGCCCTCGAATCTGAAGTTATTTTCAACAGTGCCAAAAAATACCCGTACGCCTTGGATGCCCTGATTAGCTGGAATGCCAACATCGTTTACGGGCAAAGTGGCGCCAACGCCCTCGAAAAACTTTTAAAAGACCCTAAAAAAGCAATACCCTTGTTCATCGCCATCGATCCGTTTATCAACGAAACCTCGCGCTTTGCTGATTACATTGTTCCTGATTCGGTGATGTATGAAACGTGGGGCGTGGTGAGTCCTTGGGCGGGGTATCAAACCAAAGCCAACACCGTGCGCTTTCCTACCATCGCCGCGCCTCAGGCTAGTTTTGCCAACGGTGAACCCGTTTCCATGGACAGTTTTGTGATTGAACTAGGCAAGGCACTTGGATTGCCAGGGTTTGGAACAGGAGCGATTGCGGGCAAAAATGGGGAAAAGTACGACTTTAATAGACCTTCGGATTTTTACTTACGTGCGTTTGAAAACATCGCCCTCGATGGCGACGGGGTAGCTGAGTGTACCGATGAAGAGATCGAACTCGCAGGACTAGAGCCTTATGTGAAACTGTTGCAAAGCACGTGCGGGGAAAACTGGCGCAAAACCGCCTACGTAATGGCCAGAGGAGGGAGATTTGAAGAGAAAGAAAAAGGGTACGCCCAAGGAAAACTAGCCCATCCTTACAAAAAACCCATTCAAATTTACAACCAAGCCCTTGGCACTGCGCGCCATTCTCTTACTGGAGAAGCCTTTAGCGGTGTGCCGACGTTTATGGCCGCACGCTTGTCTCGTGGTGAAAAACTTTTTGAGCGCTACCCTAAGGCCGATTATCCGCTTAGTGCTTTTAGCTACAAATCCAATGTTCTCTCTCAAGCTACCGCTTCGAGTGAGATGATAAAAGATATTCGCCCCACAACATACATCGACCTCAACCCTCAAACGGCCCAAGAGTACAAGGTTGCACACGGGCAAAGCATAAAACTGGTCTCTCCAGGAGGGAGTATTCAAGGGCGCATTCGTTTTCGCCACGGGGTCTTGCCAGGCGCTGTTGCTATCGAACATGGCGCGGGACGCGAAGGCGAAGGTGCACTGGACGTGTGGATTAATGACCAAAAAATAGAAGGATGCGCCTTGCGCAAAAGTGGAGTGAGTATTAATAAATTAGGGCTCATGGACAGCTCCAGAGAGCTAGCCACCTTGAGCGATTTTGTGATTGGCTCTAACGCGCGCCAAGCTTTGCCCGTGCGCATAGAGGCGGTATAACCTTTGAAAGGAAGGTAGAAATGCCTACCTTCCTTTCCCTTACATGTAAGGCTTTTTTACGCAACCAAACGGTAGAGTTTTCGCTTCTTTACGTCTATGTTCAACTCT
>JACUTV010000133.1 GCA_014859645.1 Campylobacterales bacterium | reverse complement strand
CTATAACCCCACAAGAAGTCCCAACCCAAAAAGGCCAAGCACCACGCCTGAGCCTTTTTGAATCCACCCTATTGCCCCGTAAAGCCTTGCTTTGGTGTGGCGGTTTCCCGCAAGCAGTGCCACCACCATGTCCCACCCAAGCACCACCGCCACCATCCACACCCCGTACCAAAGACGCATTTGCATCCCCGTATCTGGGCTTACCATCGCCCCGAACAACACCCAATAAAACAGAGCATTTTTAGGGTTAAGTACCGCGGAGCCAAACCCAAGGGCCACGTGTTTGCCCCATGCCCTTACATGTAAGGCTTCACTAGGGGTTTCACGCACCTTTGGAGCGCGCAAAAGATGCCATCCGATATAACACAAATAAACCCCGCCAAGACTTCGCACCACTACAAAAAAAGTTTCGTGCTGGGTCAACAGTGCCGCACTACTGAGCGCCAAGGCGATATACACCCCATTACCCAAGGCAATCCCCAAGCACACCCCAAAGGCATAGCGCAACGGAAGCCGCAAGGCTGTTTGGATGATGAGAAAAAAATCAGGCCCAGGACTCAACAACGCTAAAAAATGCGCCCATGCTACCAAGAAAAATTCCATAATACTCCTTAGAGTTCTTTCAGAACTCTCAATACGCTTTTAGAGCAAAGCTCCAAAAGCTACGCTAACGCTGAGTTCCCTTCGGCAGGGTGCCCACGCACCCTTGGTGCTTTAGCGATGAAGTATAGAAAAATCTAGGCTTTTAAATCTTGTAAAAAATTGCGTTGGTAGGCTTTGGGGGTTTGGGTGGTGAAGGCTTTGAAGTGGTGGTGAAAATGGCTTTGGTCGTAAAAACCGCACATTTGGGCAACCTCGGCGATGACGCGGCCTTGCTGGAGGTAGCGGCGCGCCGCTTCGATGCGGCAGTTGAGCCTAAAGGCGTGGGGCGTGACGCCAACGCTGGCTTTAAAGGCACGAATCAACCCATACACGCTCCCGCCCGTCGTTTGGGCAAGGGCTTCAAGAGGCAACTCTTCTTCTAGGTTACATGTAAGCATCTCTTGCGCATGGGCCATGCAAGGAGTACTAGGCATTGCGGGCAAAAAGCGCACGCGCTCTAACAACGCGCCAAAAAACTCCGTCAGTTTTTCCTCTTTTTCCATTCTAAACCCCTCGGGGTCTAGCAAGGCAGTAAGGGCATCAAAATAGTGCGTCACCAACGAAGCATCTTCAAGGAGTGGAGTTTGAAAAGGGGCAAACACTTCACGTCCTTGCAAGGACGCGCACCACGCGGTGTCGAGGTAAAGCATCCCGTACGTGCGGGGTTTAGAAGGAGAAGGGTTGCACGCATGAAGCACGTGAGGGTTGATGAGGGCTAACGTGCCGCTTTGTAGCGTGAATGCTTTCTCTCCTAACGTAAACTCCACCTCGCCCTCAAGCACCGCCCCGACGCTAAGGCGTTGGTGTAGATGGGATTTGAAATGTTCAAAACTGCGGGTCGCAAACCGCGCTTCCGCAAAAGACAAGGTGCCCGCTTGCACCCTACACGACCCTTAGAGGTGTCGCTTCGCGCGCTAATACTTCGCCGATGATGCACGTGTGCACGTAGCCCAAATCCTGAAGCACAGCGATGCTTTGTCGCGCTTCTTTTTCAGGCAAGGCTACCAGCAAACCGCCTGAGGTTTGCGCGTCAAAGAGCGTGATGTCCACGTCGTCCTTACATGTAAGGAAACGCTCAACGTGCGATTTATTGGCGTAGCTTCCTGCGGGGATGATGCCCATGTCTGCGTAAGTCTTGGCACTCTTTAGCACCGGTACCGCCCCTTGGGCGATGCACAATGTGACCTTATCTGCCACCATTTCCAAGCCATGTCCCAACAGTCCAAAACCCGTCACGTCCGTGCACGCACTCACCGCCAAAGGACGTAATGCACGCATGGCGTGGACGTTGAGCTGTGCCATAATCTGCGCGGCTTCATTGGCTTCTTGCACACTTAGCAAGTCCGCTTTGATAGCCGTCGAGAGAATCCCCATGCCAAGGGGCTTGGTGAGGAGTAGCACATCGCCCACGCGGGGGGTGTTGTTGCGCCAAAACCGTTTAGGATGCACCATGCCCGTCACCGAAAGGCCATAGTACATTTCAGGGGTTTCGATGGTGTGCCCGCCTGTAACGACTCCGCCACATTCCAATACCTTGTCGCGCCCCCCTTCTAAGATTTCCCGCAAAAGGGCGTAAGGCTGATGGCATCCATCAAACCCCACAAGGTTCAACGCACTAAGCACTTCTGCCCCCATGGCAAACACGTCACTCAACGAGTTTGCCGCGGCAATCTGTCCGTATACAAAGGGGTCATCCACCACTGGCGTGATAAAATCCACCGTTTGCACCAAGGCTTGGGTTTCATTAAGCGCATAGACACTAGCATCTTCATTGCCTTCACTGCCCACAAGGACGTTGGGATGGGGGGCGTAGAGGCCGCTAAGGGTGTTTGTGAGATCCTCCGGACCCAACTTAGCAGCACAACCCGCAGCCTTGACGTACTTGGTCAGCTTGGCCTGGTTGTTTAGGTTCATTACATTCCTTACAGGCTAATCACATCCTGAGCGTTTAAGAGCATTTCAATGGTCGAGTACGCATTGCCGATGACCCCTACCTTGAGGGCGTCTTGCACCTTGTAAAACTCCAAGCACACGCCGCATGAGTAGATTTCTACGCCTTTGTCAGCGAGGGCTTTGAGCACCGTCATGACGTCGCTTCCCTCGGGTGCGGTGGTGAGCAAGACACCCTTGTTGACACAAATAATACGGCTTGGCAAGGCGTTTTGCTCTAACACGTTTTTCAAAAACCCGACCATCAGCATGGCGCCTAGCTCGCCCTCGCCCACTTTGTCGTCTTTAATAAATAAGGTTTTATTTAAAAATCCACTAGGGGCCGAAGGGACGATGTCACATCCGTAGCCTTTTACAAGCGTGACAAGTGTCGCGTCGCCTTGGACGCTCTCGCGCACTTCGCATCCGCTGTTTTTCCCAAAACGCATGACGTTTTCGCGCGAGGCGACGGAATTGACGAGTACTTCAAGAACGGCGTCTTGGGGCAACGCTTCTAAGGCTTTTTTGGTTTCTAATACGGGTTGGGGGCATTCTAAATTACGGCAATCGATTTGCATTGTTACTCCAAGGTTGTGGGTTTACATGTAAGGGTGTTGGCACTTGAACCTCAAGTCTAGTAGGGGTGCCGACACGAAGTCGGCAGGGGGTTATTTGAACGTGGCTTCAATCCACGCTTGTGCGGATTCGACGGTGTCAAATTTTTGACTTTTTGCCACTTGGGTTTCGCCTTCGTAGAAGCGAATGCGGATGCCATCTTGCACTTCGTCTATTTTGATACGGGTGATTTTATGGGTGTTAAGGTACACACGGTCGTTAAGTTTGATAAACATGAGAACTCCTTTTTGTTTTGGCGAATTGTAGCACGTTTGAACTAAAAGCTACGAAAAATCACGCTTGTTTCGGGGCTTTAAAAACAGGTCTTTAAAACGCTCATTAGCGTAAGCTTCGATGTCTGCTTGCAAGGTTTTGTACGCTTCCATCAGTTCATACGCCTCGGGTGTTAGCGTGGTGCCGCCACTCTCGCCGCCCCCTTTTTGGGTTGCAACCAAGGGTGAAGAGAAGCTTTTTTGCAAAATCTGAATGTGGCTCCAGGTTTTTTTGTAATTCATCCCCAGTTTTTCTGCGGCCCCTGCGATAGACCCCGTGCGCGCTACATCTTCCAAGACTTCGGTTTTACCCTTGCCAAAGAGCAGTTCGCCCTTTTCATTTTCAATCCACGTTTTGGTTTTGATGTAGAGCCGTTGGCGTTTTTTCTCTGTAAAACAGCCTAACTCACAGTACTTCACATCGATACCGCACTTGTCTAAGGTGCCACGAATCTTCTTTAGCCCAATGCCCGCCGCCGCGTCTCTGGCCTCTTTGCAAAACACTTTTTTGTTTTCATCGAGCAAAGGTTCCAAACGCGCTTTGGCTTCCTCGTCGTATTCACCATCGCCCTTAAGGCCGCCAAACTGCCCAAGCCCGCAATCACTAATGCGCACACCCATGGCTTTGGCGGTGTCGCCCACCGTTCGCACGGCTTCTTTGGTTTTGGCCGCGACCTTGTAAGCATCCTTACATGGTAGCTTGCCTTCTTCATTAAGGTTTTCTTTGATGTGGCGTTCTAATTCAGACATGGATGCGCTCCGGCGCGTTGTAGATATTCATGCGGTCGTTGCGCGCAAAACCCACAAGCGTGAGGTTAAATTTCTTAGCAATCATCAACCCCAAACACGTAGAAGCCGTGCGTGAAACTAAAATGGGAATCCCGTGCATGACCGCCTTGGCGACCATTTCCGAAGAGAGACGACCGCTCACCATCAAAAATGCACTCGACACATCAGCCCCCGCAAGACGCGCTTTGCCGATGGCTTTGTCGATAGTGTTGTGTTGGGCAATGTCTTCGCCGATATAAAAAGTTTTTTCATCAATATAAAGCTTTGCCGTGTGCACACAGCCTGTTTGTTCATACAGCGGACACTCGGTGTAGAACTGGCTCATTTGCTTAGAAAGAAGGGCTGCTTCAATGGTTAAAGGGTTTTGAATCACCTTGGCTTCAATGGCTTCGGGGTCGATGTTGGCGGTCATGCTACGCCCACAGCCGCTAATGACTACTCCTTCGGCATTGAGTTTGCCAATGTTGGCTGCGTTTACTTTGGCTTCAATCTCCACACCCATGCCATCATTTACAAGTTCCATGCGCGTAATGTCTTCAAAGCTTTCAATGATATTTTCACTCATCAAATACCCAAGAGCAAGGGCTTCTTGGTCTACAGGCGTTGCCATCACCGCACCGACGCGCTCGCCGTTTACGATGAGTTCAAGCTTGATTTCACGCACTAGCGTGTCGTCGCTCTCAATCTTTTTTCCGTCTTTTATTTTTATAATCTGTGTGGTAAATACGGGTTCCATCATTCTTTTTTCCTTAGTCATGAAGTACGCAATTTTAGCATATTACCTCGCAAGATGCTATGCTAAAACCGCAAAAGGCGGTACCCTCCAAAAAAGAGCACCACCCTTTACATATAACCCAAAAAAGCGCTCTAAACCTCGCCTTTTTCTTTTAGTTTC
>JACUTV010000132.1 GCA_014859645.1 Campylobacterales bacterium | reverse complement strand
GTAGAAAACTTATTGATTATAGAACCAAAAACCATGAAAAGCTAAATGAAATTGCAAATTGGTATAAAGAGAACTTTTTTGTGGAGCCTACAGAGAAAAATATCATAAAAGCATTTGAATTAGACAAGGAGAGTTAATAGTTGAAAAAGAAAATATTAGTAACAGGCGGAGCAGGTTTTGTCGGCTCTCATCTTTGTGAGAAACTATCAAAAAACGATAATTATGAAGTGTACAGTTTGGACAACTATTTTACAGGCAGTATTGGCAATCATGTGCCTAATGTGACCTATATTCAAGGCGATACGGCAGATATAGCAACGCTTGTAAATTTTAATCCGGATATGCTTTATCATCTTGGTGAGTACAGCAGAGTTGAGCAAAGTTTTGATGATATGGAAAAAGTGTGGAGATACAACAAAGATGGAATTTTTGCAGTTTTAGAATTTGTGCGAAAAGCAGGATGTAAAATATTGTACGCAGGCAGTAGTACAAAATTCGGCGATGGAGGGCTTGGAAGAAGTGCCAGTCCTTATGCTTGGACAAAAGCAAGCAACACCGAGCTGGTAGAAAACTACGGAGCTTGGTTTAATGTACCCTATGCGATCACATATTTTTACAATGTTTACGGACCTAGAGAAATCCAAACAGGAAAATACGCAACTCTTATCGCTCTTTTTAAGGAAAAGATGAAAAATGACGAACCTTTAACTGTAGTGAGCCCAGGAACTCAAAAAAGAAACTTTACGCACATAGATGATATAGTGGATGGACTTATCCTTGTGGGTGAAAATGGATATGGTGACGAGTTTGGTATAGGAAGCGAAGAAGCATTTACTATAAAAGAAGTTGCTGGGCTATTTGGTGGAGAGATACAAATGCTGCCTGAGAGAAGAGGCAATAGAATGACCGCTGAAGTGATGAGCGGCAAAACAAAAGCTTTAGGATGGAGCCCAAAAAGAAATTTGAAAGAGTATGTAGAAGAGTGTAGGAGAAATGATTGGAAGTAAAACAAGAAACCCAATCACTTGTTACTGTTATAGTTCCACTGTATAACACAGAAAGATACATAGCAGAAACTATTGAAAGTGTGATAAATCAAACTTATCAAAACTGGGAGATGATTATAGTTGATGACTGTTCTACTGACAGTAGTAGGGATATCGCAAAAGAGTATGTGACTAAAGACAGCAGAATAAAGTCAGTAGAGTCAGAAGTAAACTTTGGTGGACCCGCAAGACCTAGAAACATGGGGATTGATAGCGCCAAGGGCGAGTACATTGCTTTTTTGGATGCAGACGATGTATGGAAAAATAATAAACTAGAAAGACAATTGGCATTTTTAGAAAAAAATAATCTAAGTTTTACCAGTTGCGACTGCATTTTAATTAATGATAAAAGCGATGAAATCCATTTGAGTCCATTGAGCAAATTGTATAACAAATTTGCAAGAAAAAAAACAATTTGTGATGTAATCAAAAATAATTTTATAGTAACATCTTCTGTGCTGATAAGAAAAGATTTACTGAAGAACTTCAATGAGGACAAGAAGTATATTGCTGTGGAAGATTTTGATATGTGGCTCCATGTGCTAGCAAATCATCAAAATACATATAAATACCAAGAGGAAAAACTTGTTCGGTATCGGCTATTGGACGGTTCAGCATCCAACCGCAAAAACGTATTTGAACAAGAGCTAAAGGCAAATATTGTTTTGGCAAATTTTGTTTTCGAGCATAGTGCATTTCAAGTATGCTACCTTAAACGAATGGCCGCTAGGTTCTTGGTGAACTTTTTTAAGCAAAATATTTTTAAATGAATTTTTCCATTAAGCGTGATAGGTTTTTTTCTATTTTTGTCATAACAGCCATGTACATAGCTCTTTTTCAAAATATAATTCTTGGAGTCGCACTTGAGCTAAACACGCTTATGCATTATGGGTTAAAAGGGTTAATTCAGTTTTATATTTTTATCATTCCCTTGGTGATGGTTTTTTTTGTTCAAACTTGCATTAAAAGATTTCATTTAGTGATTTTGCTATTTTTGTACATTTTCATAACGCAGATGTTTACCGAATACGCCTCTATGCATGGGGCATTCATTTGGTATAAAACATTTTTAGCAGCACTTTTATACATACCCATTATTCATCATCTAATGAAAGCAAAAACTCGTTTTTCTTTAAACTTCGAAAAGCATTTTAGAAATGTTTTGCTGCTTTCGGGTGCTATTTTCTTTTTTGAGGTTATATCAAGATATGTGCCGAGTAGAATATATTTTTGGTTTTTGTCGTTGGCCGAGTATCAGGAAAATGCAATTCCATTTTCAAGACCCTTGGGTATAGGCCTTGACATTCATTTGCAAGGAATATTGTTTGCATATGCGATAGTCTATTTTTTTATAAATCGTGAATTTATCAAGGCGTATATTTTTTTATTCATGCTGTTTTTATCGGGAATCAAAACATGGCTAATCGCCATTGTGTTCATTGGAGCTTTGTTTTTTGCAAAAATCCTCATTTCTGGAAAAGTAAAAAAAGTAGTTTTTTTAAGTTTTGGGGCTTTTGCCCTTGGCTTTGTCTGTACAATTTTAGTATTTAATGCGCAAGTGGAGCATTATGTTTCTCAGCTGAGTTCGGCTTCTTATGTAAGAAACTATATGAGTGCGCTATGGTTTAATTCTTTCTCTTTTATGGTTGAGAGCATTTTTCCTCAGGGAATGTTTGCTGATGAGCATAGGCTGGGGTACTTGTCCGAAAGCGTTGTGAAATATAATGATATTCCTGTGCTCTTTTTCGGTTATTTGGTTGGCACATTTGGAATGATTTTGTATTGTTGGATTGTTTTTTATACGTTGTTTAAAGGTAGCAAATATCAAATTATAGTTGCTTTGTCTTTGTTTTCTTTTGTCCATAGTTATTATTTAAATAACATTGGAATTTTTATTATATTTAGCTACTTTAGCTATTATTTCATGGTGGAAAAAATAAGGCCAACCCCACTTTTAATTGTTAAACCCGCAGATGCAAAACTAAACGAAAGGCAATTACCATAAAACCTAATGACAAGCAAACTATTTTATTGGTTATTATTGGAAAAAATAGCAACTTAACCCATTGTGTTAAAAAAAGCTACAGCAAAACGGCCTCTTTTTCTTCTCAGGAAATACTTGAAAATGTAAATATTTTAAATCAGTTTAGGGGTGTTGAGTTTGCGGTTTTGTTTAATAATTTTCAAACTGCAAAATATCTCAGTAGTGTCAATAATATTGAAGACTATGTTAATAGAAGCCTTACTGTAACTGCTAAAGTGTTAGATCATATTAAAGATTTTCAGAACGTAAAAAAAATAATGTACACAAGTAGCAGTTCGGTCTATGGCGACAACGATTATTGTAACGAGACTGATGTCCCTCATCCAATCAATTTGCAAGCATCGTTAAAACTGGCTAACGAGTTTTTTATTGGACAATACTGCAGAGAGAATAAAATTGACTATACGATTTTAAGAGTGTTTAATATGTTTGGCGGAGACGATAATTTTTCAATCATATCTAAAATTATTAGGGCGATAAAAGAGAAGGTAGAGCTTACCTTGGTGAATGACGGAGCCGGAATCAGAGATTTTATTCATATTGATGATGTGGTGAAAGTTATTTTAAAAGTTCTACCAATTGAAAATTTACCAATTTTAAATGTCGGAACGGGGAGAGGGAAATCTGTCAAAAAAATATTGATATATCTGGAATCACACAACATTTTTATTCAAACCAAGAGTATCGCGAACGACAACGAAATAAGAGTGTCGGTAGCAAATGCTTACAAGGTATCTGAGATAATAAAAAAAGAATTTATTGCCGTGGAAGAGTATATTTTAAATGAACTAAACAAGGGATAGCTTCGCATGAAAAAAATTGTAATATTGGGTGGTGCGCGAGATTTTCATGCAATGGATTGGTATAGGGCGGTTCAAAAAAACGCACCCAAAAACGAGGTGATTTTTTTAACCGATTTAATAGGGGGCGAAGGGTACGATAATTTACTTGTGCCGACGGACGATATAGAAAAACTTTTTATTATAGATAAGTTTCTTTGCTCAAAACAATCTACGTTTGGAAATATTTGGAGAAATCTTCTTAAACTACTTGTGCTGCCAATACAAATCTGCAAATTAAAAAAATTTCATCAAAAAAATCCTGATTGCATCTACCACGCACATCCAATGTATTACATGTTTTTGTGTTGGCTAAGCGGTATCGAATATATAGGCTCTCCGCAGGGGGATGAAATCCTCATTAGGCCGCACAGGTCATGGTTATATAGGTATTTTGCCGTAAAGGTACTCAGGACAGCAAAGTTTGTTATTGTGGATTCACAGAATATGCAAAAAGAGATAAAAAAGTTAAGTGGTGTTGATGCATTAGTTCATCAATATGGAATCGATATTGATGAACTCCAAAAATACAACAACAAAAAACAAAAAACAAAAGTTGCCTCTATAAGGGGGATGTTACCTTTGTATAGGATTCACAAAATTTTGGAGTCTAGGTCGCATAGTGTGCCCGCAGACCCTATTCATTTTATTTACCCCTATTACGAAGAAAGCTATTCAAAAAGTATAAAACAGCAGATGCTAGACAGTGACGTTGATTTGGGTAGACTTAACAAGCAGGAGATGTATAGTCTTTTATCGGAGTCATATCTTGCTGTTTCCATCCCAGAAAGCGACTCTTCCCCAAGAAGTGTGTATGAATCTATTTTTTTGGGGTGCTGTGTTGCTATTGAGCACAATCCATACCTCGACACATTGCCTATGTGCATGAAAGAAAGAGTAGTAGTGGTTGATTTGGACGACAAGTATTGGTTTGGTGATGCCGTCAAAAAAGCTTGTGAGATAACAAAAGTTGGGTATTTTCCCTCAGAAGAGGCAATTAATATGTTTGATCAAAATTTATCTATCAGGCGGGTTATAGGGAAGTTGTATGTTTAGAGCAGGGGAAAATACATGTGTGGTATCTTAGGTTTTAATTTTAAGAGTAAAAATGAACAAGTTTTGAGTGTTTTGCGCCACCGTGGGCCAGACAATGTCTCTAGGGTGGAATTTGATAATTTTACCCTAGTGCACAATCGACTCTCAATTGTTGACCACGACCCAAAATCAAATCAACCTT
>JACUTV010000131.1 GCA_014859645.1 Campylobacterales bacterium | reverse complement strand
CGAGGAGTACCCTAGTGTCGGGTCGCTTTACGAGGCACTTGGGGTGATTGATTAACATCTTTTTTTGCTTGGGTTTTGTAAAATGAAGACTTTTAAAACCCTCGAAGCTTTACATGTAAAGAAGAAATTTTATGAAAATTGCCCTTGTTAAACTTTCTGCCCTTGGTGATATTGTACACGCGAGCGTCGTGTTGCAACACATTCATGCCCATTATCCTGATGCACAGATTGATTGGGTGGTGGAGGAGCGGTTTGCGCCGTTGCTGGAGGGGCATCCTCACTTGCGCCATGTGCACGGCGTGGCACTTAAGGAGGCCAAACGCTCTTTGAAAAATGCGTGGCAACAATGGCGGTTTTTGCGAAGCCTTCAAAGAGAACACTACGATGTAGTGATTGATTTACAAGGGTTGATAAAATCTGCTTTAGTGAGTAAAGCACTTGGCGGTGCATGCGTAGCTGGGTTTTCAGGACGTTCGACTAGAGAGTGGCCTGCAAGTGTGTTTTATGATGTTCGCGCAGTAGTGGCATACGAAGAAAATGTCATTGTGCGCAATGTAAAATTGGTCTGCGAAGCACTCGAACTTCCTTTTGACCTACTAGCCATTGATAACAAAACCCCTTGTCTTTTTTCTCAAACTCCCTTACATGTAAGGCTTGCAAAAGAGCGTCCTAATGTGCTTCTTGTGCTAGGTTCGAGTTGGCCAAGTAAGGTGTATCCTAAGGAAAAAATGGCCATTGTTGCACAGATGTTGGGGGATGCTTCGGTGTGGATGTGTTGGGGGAGCGAAGGGGAAAAAGAGATGGCGCAGTGGATTGCGGGGCATACGCACGCACAGGTTTTGCCTAGACTTTCTTTGCCTGAACTCGTGACCTTGGTGGGGCAATGCGCTTTGGTAATTGGGCCAGATAGTGGGCCTACACACGTGGCTTGGGCGCAAAATCGCCCTAGTATTACCCTTTTTGGTCCTACGCCAAGTATGCGTAACACCTACGCCACACCTGTAAATGTGAGTGTAGAGTGTGGCAAAAAGATTGATGCGAGGCGTTTGGATAAACACGAAATGTGTATAAAGATGATTACGCCTGAGGTCATTGTGGCCAGGGCGAAGGAACTGTTATATGGATAAGATGTACTTAGCACTTTTTTATGGGTTTAGGACGTTGGTGCGTTGGGTGCCTTTTGGGGTACTAAAGCCTTTGCTGTTCCTCTTGGCGGATGGCATAAGAGGGGTCAATAAAAAGCATCGACGGATTATTCGCATCAACTTAGACTTGGCTTACGGGTCAAGTATGGATGCGGCTGAGAAAGAGCGTATTTTAAAGGCGTGTTACCGCAACCTAGCACTCAATGGAGCGGATTTTATTCGTAATCAAAACAGCACTAAAGAGGAAATTTTAAGCAAAGTAACCTTTGTGAATGAGGGTGTTTTGGCAGAAGCACTCTCTCAAGGTCGCACCTTGGTTTTTCAGACCGCGCATTATGGGAATTGGGAGTTGGTGCCTTTGGCGTTGGCCGCAAAATATGGGCCATTAAGTGGTATTGGGCGGCCTTTGGATTCTGTGGTGATGAATGAGATAGTACGTTCCAATAGGGAACAGCTAGACATTGAACTTATCGACAAGCGCGGGGCAATGCGCCCGATGCTAAAAGCGGCCAAAGCAGGGAGAAATCTTGGCTTATTGGTAGACCAAAGTACGGGAGCGGGAGAGGGTCTTTTGGTGGATTTTTTTGGAAAAAAAGTGCGCCATACGCCAGCGGCTAGCATCATCGCACGGCGCGTTAATGGACTGATTGTGCCCGTGTTTATGACAACAGCTAACCATCAGCAGTTTACCCTTACCTTTTACACGCCCATCGAAGTGGCAAAAACGGAGGAGATGGAAAAAGACATTTTGGAGGCCACCCAAGCCCAAGCGCGTGTCACCGAAGAGGCCATTCGTGCTAAACCCGATGAATGGTTTTGGTTTCACAAGCGTTGGAAGGGAGAGCATGCCCATGCGTACATGTAAAGAAGATGTGCGCATTTTAGAAGTGTGTCTTTCTCCTGACCTTGGGGGGTTGGAGCTGTATATGCTGCGGTGCGCGCGCTACTTTAACGCCCATGGGGTGATTGCTAGGGGTTCAAAACTTGGGGAATATTTTGAAAAAGAAAGGTTAGCGCATCATAAAATAGGGAGAAAAAACCCTTTTGCTCTAGCTAAAATCATCGATACATGTAAGGCGGATGTCTTACATGTACACTGGACAAAAGACATGGCCGTGGTAGTTTTGGCAAAACTTCTCTCATGCCAAAAGCCAAAAATCGTCCAGACAAGGCACATGCACATGACGCGGTTTAAAGATGATTTTTATCATCGGTTTTTGTATCGGCATGTTGATGGCATGATTGGCGTAACGCGCCTTGTGTGCGAGCAGATTGAGCGGTTTGTGCCTGAATCGGTGCGCCCAAAGGTATTTGCTTCTTACATTGGCGTGGAAACTCCACCTGTGCTTGCGGCCCCAGAACGCTTGAACTTGCGGGAGGAGTATGCTCTTGGAGACGCGTTTGTAGTGGGCATCTTTGGGCGCATTGAGCCAGCAAAGGGACAGCGGGTGGTTCTGGAGGCCGTGGAGTGTTTGCGCCAAAGAGGCCATGCTGCCAAAGCCCTTGTGGTAGGTTCGGCGATGGATGCGGGGTATGAAAAAAAGCTACAAGAACGCTTTGGGGACGCTGTGTTCGGGGGGTTTAGTAACCGTGTTTCTAGCCTTATGCAAGTGTGTGACTGTGTGGTACTTGCCACCGAAAAAGAGACCTTTGGGCTAGTGCTTGTGGAAGCGATGCGCGCAGGTGTGTGCGTGCTTGGAAGCAACAGCGGAGGGCCAAGGGAGATTATCGAAAATGGGGTGAGTGGTCTGTTGTTTGAGCCCATGAACACAGAAGATTTGGCAGAAAAATTAGCTTTAGTGCTAGAAGATGAAGGGTTGCGTGTTGCGTTGGCGCGGCAGGGTCAAGAAAGAGCCAAAGAGCGGTTTGACGAGACGACGCAGTTTGAGGAAGTGAGAGCGGCATTGGAGGAACTATGCGTGTGAGCGTGATTGTAGCTGTTTATAAGGACGTGGAGGCATTAAGGCTCATCATTGAGGCACTCAAAGGACAGACTTATAAAAACTTTGAAGTAGTTGTTGCTGAAGATGGAGAAAATGAAGCTATGGGTGCGTACGTGAAAAGCATTGAAGGGCTTGAGGTTAAACATACGACGCAAGAGGACTTGGGTGTTAGAAAAGCGAGAAGTCAAAACAATGCTGTGTTGGCAAGTGGCGGTGAGTATTTGATTTTTATTGATGGGGATTGTGTTCCTTATAGCACGTTTGTGGAGGGACATGTGGCTTTGGCCGAGAAAGGGAAAGTGCTTTCAGGCAGAAGGGTGAATTTGCCAAAAAAACTCAGCGAAATGGTAAAAAATAAGAAAGTTTTATCCATGGAAATAGAAAAAAAGCCATGGAAGTATTGGTATCTTTTTTTTGATAAAGAAGCTAGATTTAAACAAGGAATAAGGCTCGATCCAAAGGGCGCATTGTATAAAATCTTATCAAAACGTAGCCCATGTGCCTCAATTTTAGGATGTAATTTTTCGTGTTTTAAAAAAGATATGGTTGAGATTAATGGCTTTGATGAGAGTTATGGAGAAACTGCAATCCCCGATGATATGGATTTGGATTGGCGATTTAGAGCTAAAGGGTTAGCGCTTAAGTCATGCAAAAATAGTGCCAATATGTTTCACCTGTGGCATATGATACACGACAGAGGGGACGCTACAAAAGAAGTTTTGTGTATGGAAGTACGTAAATCAAAAAAAGAATACTTTTGCTCCAATGGACTCAATCTGCACAACCTTAATTGCTAACTGTGGACTTGGCTTTGCTACTTGGATTATCCCCTTTATTTGGGAGTGCTAGAACCCTTTTTATTATTTGATAGCCAGCATGTGAAGTTGTGTGCGTGGCTCCTTGAAAATGCAACAAGTTGCTATTGAATTCCTTATCAAATAAAAAATTGTGAAAATTTTCAAATGTTGAAAAATAAGCATCCATTTGAGCTATTGCTTTTTTTGTGTCATTGCGAAGTAATTTTTCAACCAAAATTGGATGTAACGGGGTTATGAAAAGATAAAGTTGAATATTGTGTGCAGTGCATATTTCTCGAATCTTTTCATAATAGCCTATTCTCTTTGGGTCTATGGATGCATATGTAAAATTTGAGTATAAATTTGTATTTTTGTCGATCTCATTTAAAACCCCTATTTTTTCTGCATCAATATCCCTATTGCTGTCGTCAAAAAATCTAGGACTCCAACCAAGTTTATCAAAAGCGGACACCGATGGTGTATTTTTAAGATGATTTTTAAGGGTTTTCCAAGAGGCCCTTGTGGCATCCAATGTAAAAAATTTTGACCAATAGGAAGTTTTTTCGTTAGGTTTAAAAGAAAGAAAGTTCAATTCTCTATTTTTAAGAAAATATTGATTAGGGGGAATGTCTGGATTGAGGGTATAAAAATCAATACCAATGATTAAACGCCGAGGCAATTTATCCAGTTTTTTTAAATACAGAAGAATGCCCAAGTGATCTTCAATATTTGCAGTACCCACTCCAAAGTTATACGTAGTGCCACCTAAATATTTGTTGACGCCTTCTGGGTCTATGGTATAAACTCTGCTGCTACCTATTAAAATAGTATCAAATACTGGAAGTGTTGCAAAATAGTTAACCTTTTCAACTCTGTCATCTCTAGCAAGCTTTTGGGTTATATTTAGAATATTATAAGAAGTTATATTGTACGGGTCTACGATAAAGTTAAACAGAAAAAGTGCTGTTGTGGTTAGAAAAAAACCAAGAAGGCTAGATCGAATCCATTTTTTTGCCCCAATATGGCTAGAAGTTAAAATACAAAAATTCATTGATCCTGCCTAGATGTAGAAAAGATGCAATACTAATGAGAGTAAAAACAATAGTATATGTAATATTTGTTCTAAAGTAATCACTGGCTATTTGTATTGAGTTTTTTGCAAAGATGATACAAAATGCCAATACTAAATAAAGCAACACATATTTTGTAGCAAAAATATTTCCCAGCCAATTGTCACTTAGAGTAATAAACTCAAATGTACAATAGCTTGTAAAAAATATGTTTTCCGGTAGCACAACCCCTTGTAGCCCCACCATCCCCTTAATGAC
>JACUTV010000130.1 GCA_014859645.1 Campylobacterales bacterium | reverse complement strand
TGAAGCTTGTCGATTGGAATTTTAAAGGATTCGAGCATAGCGTCTGTTTTATGGCGGTTAAACATTTTATCCATGTATTGACCCATCTTTTCATTAAAACCAAAAGAATCAATAAAACGTGCGCCCTTAATATAAGTCTCCTGCGTGAGTTTTGCCTTTTGCTCCGATATATATCCAACAATAGAAGGGCGCAACTTTTTCATCACCACAAACACCCCCCCTGCCCCAAGTGCCAAACAAATCCAAAACCCCAAGCTAAAATAACCGTAGCTTTGGCCGTATGGCATACTTGAAGTTTTAAGCATCACCCAAAACCCCCAAAGAGCATTTGTCACAAGTAGTGGGGATAGCAATAATCCCCACTCAATCATGTAACTCTTAATGTTCATTTGGGCTTCCATGGTGCCTTTTTCCCACGCTTTGTAGTCTTGACGTGTTAAACCATGTTTAATATCTTTAAAAAGCTTCTCAATCATTTTTTCTCCTTCTCCCAATTTTTCAAAAAGCATTTCCCAAGGGGGCCGGTGGCTTTTGGCTCATCTACCGACCCCTCCCCTCGTTTCCCAATTCATGCTCCTCTTCCTTAGTGGCATCTTGATCACCTTTGCCCTTATTAACCTCTTTTGAGCTTTCTTTTTCTTCCTCTTTGGATTTTTCGGGCACTGGTGGCGCTTTTTCTTGCTCACCCTCTTTGACGTTTGTGCGTTGCGGCTCAGGTTGTTTCGCTTGGACTGCCTTTTTTTGTTCTTCGGCAAGGTTAGGCTGGTTTGGTTCTCCCCCTCCATTTTTAAGCTCGCTGATTAGGCTATATGCGGTTTGCCTGTCTAGCTCTCCACCTTGACTTAATCTTTCCCACTCAGCAACCACTTTATTGTCGGGCGTGGCCTTAGAAGACAATTTAGAAAAAAGTGCGTTTTGTTTGTCGGTTGGCGGTTTGATTTCTTGCTTCGGTGTATTCTTTTCTCCTTTTTGCTCTTTTTCTGACATGCCCACTGTTTTGTTTTTTTCATCGCCCTTTACTGTTTTGCTCTTGTTTGGTTGCTTAAAAAGATTATGATTGACCAGATTATTTTTTGTATCGATTAAAAAACGGTCTTTGTAGTCATTGATTGTTCTTGAAAGCTCAGCTTTCATACCTTGGCCTCCTGATTTACCTATGCCCTTCTCCTTGGCAAACTCACTTATTTGTTTTTTAAGTGCTTCTTCGTCTACTTTTCCATTTGCTCCCATAATCAAATGTTCGGAATAAGCACGGTTTAGGGCCTGCATGGCTTTACCTCTTGGGATCTTTAAATCATAAGCCTTGCTCAGTGCCTCCATACGCTTCTTGGGGGCTGTGATTTGTTTAATGCTCCCTAAAATATTTGCAAAGTCCTTTTCGCGCTGTAGATTTTTTTGCTCTTTTTCACTCAATGCCCGTGATTTTGTTTTAGAATTGTCTGCACTCATCTCGTTTTGTTCGCGTGCATTATTACTTAGTGCATGAAAAATTTTTGATGTCAGCTTACCCATACCTTTAGCGGTGGCTAGTGTTCCTTTTCCCACCCCTTTAGTTACCGCCCACAATCCTTTACCTACAACTGGGCCTGCTACTTTGCCTGCCGCCCACAATCCTTTACCTACAACTGGGGCCGCTACACCGACGCCCCCCAAAGCAACTGCCCCAAGAGCCATGCCGGCTACCATAGGAAAAGCGAAAGAAAGAGCACCTGCGCCGGCCATAACACCGCCAGCGCCACTAATGCCCAACATTCCTGCACCGGTACTAATGGCACTTGTCAAGGCTCCTGCGCCCACTGTTGCGCCTGTTGCGCCCCCAATAACTGTACCGGCGTTGAACATTTTAGTTCCTAGCCCTAATCCTTTGGCATGACCTAAACTAGAGGCATGTGATGGCTGATTGTAGCTTCTGTTACCCTTTGGAATTCTTGGGTAATCAATCCCATAACTTCCGGCAATGCCTCCGGGGATTCCTCTTTGCGAGTTTGGGATTCTGCTTAAGTCAGGGCCATAGCCACCTTGTCCTCCTCGCCCATCCCAAAGCGAAGGTCTATCGTACAAAGTGCCTTTATTGCTACTTCCAGAACCAAGTGTTGACTTAGCGTTTGCGTATCCGGCCATTGTTTGCTCCTTTCAATTTATCAAAATAAAAAATCATGGGGTGGCGGTGATAGAGTTGTCACAATATGAAAAATAGTGCCAACTATAAACTTCATCGCGTACCAGTAGCGGGTGATAAAATTCATATTGTCTGCTTCGCGCACAATTGCCCATTCTGCGTCCATGTAGGGCATAAGCAAAGTGACTATTAAGATTGCAAAAGCAAAGCAAAATAAGTGTGTCATAGCGTTTTTAAACCGCCCCTGCGGTGGGCTAGGGGCATAGTAATAGTTGTTAGCTGTTTTCATCTTCATTCTCCTCTTTTTTGTTGTCGCCATAAACTGTTTTAAACCCAATTTTCGTAGCCTCATTGCTGACGGCGATTGCACGAGACGAAGTTTCGCTCGCGTCTGCGTGAAAATTCATGATTTGATGCCTTGCTGCATAAACATTTGTTCCAATATCTGCTAAGCGAGTGAGCACTTGCGTATCAAGTAAGTATTCAATACGGCCAAGCGTAAACATAAAGTCTGCGCTAGTGATAAGAATATTATTGACAAGCTCTTCTACGCTCACACCTAAAGTTTCTGCCTGCTCTTGAAGTCGCTCTTGAAGCTCTTCGTTGATTTGGATAGTCATGTTGTAACTCCTTGAATTTTTTTAATTACACCCTTATTAACATTTTTGTTGCATGGATTTTGTTTTGGTAGAATTTGAAAAGTTTTACTGGGCGAATGCCAGTAAAGAAAGGGGATGTTGTGAGTGAATTTGATGTTTTGCTTTTGGTTTTATGGGTGATTACTATGTTTGGTGGTGTTTTGGCGATTGGGAAGATACAGCATGAGAGAAAGTTGAAGGAAGAAAGAGAGATAGGGCAAGAGGGAGAAAAGTAACCCCCTCTTCTTTACTGGCTATACTGCCTCCGCTTCTTTGCTAAGAAGTGTTGCTAAAAGTGTTTCAAGCTCGTTTTTGTTCCTTGCGCTACCCAAAAGACGACCTCGCTTATAAACCTCATAGCTTTCATCGCCGAATAGGTCTACTCCCTCTGAGATAATAAAGCCGTGAAACTCCTTGGCAACTTTTTTAAGAGATTGCAGGGTTGGTTCAAATTTTGGCATTGTTAATCCTTGATTTCAGTTGTTAAAACTTTACGGATATTTTCTACATCAATATCCCTAACATCATCACGACATTTTTTAAACTCACCTGCCTTGGGGTCAAAGATGATTTTATAGTAAACATCGTCGATTCTGTCCTTGTTGTAATTTATAAAAGCAAAAACTGGCTCATCATGTAGGCCATAAAAAATGGTGTCAAAACCAAGTCTTTTTAGCATTTCGATATGTGGATTTTCGCTCTCGATTTCGTCCTGTAGCAAAGTTAATGCGTTTTTTGCCTTTTGAATTTTCCCAACCCTTTGTTTAGTTTTAACCAAACTACCAAGGGTCTTTTCTGTCACAACCATTGTTTTTTCCTCCGTTAAATTGATATATTGCTTATTAACATTTTTGTGTTCCATGCATGAGGCATGCTTCGCCTGCAATCAATAAAAATCATGTATCTGAATATCAATAAAAAATATAATCCATAAATTTTATTGATATACTACTTACCAACATTAGAAGGGATGAAAAAACATGCTGAGTTCATTTTTTTCTTTTTTAGTTGCTTTGGGTGTTGCTTATTATATTTATCGTCTTGGAAAGAAGAGTGGGGACAAAATGAAGTGAAATTATAGGGGTCTTATTGGTTGTTTTTTGAATCTTTTTTTCGCATAAAGAAGGCGAATAGTGCTAGTGTGGTTGCTAGGATTACTCCAAAGTTAAGCTCTAACATGAGGTTACTCCTTGGTTTTTTTCAAAATTACTGACAAGCTCCGCCCCTCTTTATTTAGTCTCTTTTCGACTAGAGCCATCATTTCTTCATGGGAAACCATTTTAGCGGGCGTTTTTCTATGCGTTACCCGCTCTTTGATGATTTTTGCTATTTGTTCGTATTCAAAGGAGTCTATTTTCACGTTTTCCTCCCGTCAATTTTAAAAAATTATATCGAATATAGATACAGAAAAGGGGTGCGCCTTCAGAGACCGTCAGAAGGACTTGGAGTAGGCTTACTGATTTAGGTGCAAGAGCAAGGGAATCAGTTTTTGGGTCTTCCTCTAACGAAACCATTTATGAAGCCCCCGATGGCGGCCAACCCAATCAAAACGATCATCCAAAAGGCAGCTCCCAAGATAGTGTAAAGAGCAATCAAAATCCACCTCCTAATTCAAATTCTTCCCCTAATTCTACCATGAACAGGGGAAGAAAGTAAGTAGTCAATCAATAAGGGTTGATATTGGATTTTCCAGTGTTGTAATCAATCACCGCCTGCATTAAGTTATAATATTTTTTAACGCCAGGGATGCTCATTAGGTACTTGGTAATCTCCGCTTCATTTCCTTCCATGATTTTAAGAATTAAGATAGTCGCATCAGGGTCACCCTGCGACATCAAACGATATAAAAATTCTGCTTGTTCGATATGAAAGTCTATCTCCACACCTTTTATGTATGTGTCTGTCGAAGTGGTAAAAAGTCCACGTGATATAAAAAAGGCTATCAGTGCTTGCTTTTTAGACATTGCCGTCCTGCTCCTGCTCTGCTCAGCAAAACCTATATAACGATGCACTTGCGTAACATAATCCAGTGTGGAAAAATTGGCTTGAATAGTTCGTCCCCCACTATCACTTAAATTGCTTGTGTTTATTTTTAAAGAACCCGGCAGCGCCCCTATCTTAATTGCCCCCCGCGTGGCTCCGCCAACCCCTGCCGCATAAACATAGCCATCCCCCGGAGAAATTTCCCGCTCTTTGTCAAGATTATCCCAACCAGCCAATAAAAGCTCTCCCATCATGAGGGCAGATTCTTCTTTATTTGTTTTTTTATTCCCCTTTAGCCTATCACGAATAATTGTAATTATTTTAAATTCATCCTTTAAAATCTCATTGCCAAAAGCATCAGTCGTTTTATGTTTTGTCTTTTCCCCTAGATGTTTTATATATATTGCTCTAGGATATTTGGATTGTTTTTTCACCAAGCGTTCTTTCTCTACCCGCTCTCGCTCAATTCTCTCTTTCACCAAG
>JACUTV010000129.1 GCA_014859645.1 Campylobacterales bacterium | reverse complement strand
GAAACTAAAAGAAAAAGGCGAGGTTTAGAGCGCTTTTTTGGGTTATATGTAAAGGCGATAATCTCAGATTATCGCCTTTTACGAAATTTCAAAACCTTGCTATAATATCCCCTTTTAATTCCTTACATGTAAAGAGTTTCATGGAACCCCTTTTTATTGCAGAAATTATCGGCACTATTGCCTTTGCCCTGAGTGGCTTTTACGTTGCCGCTAAAGACCGTTTGGATTTTCTGGGCGTGTTTATCGCCGCGTTTTTAACCGCGCTTGGGGGTGGCTTGACGCGCGATGCTATCGTCGGGCGCGACCCGTACACCTTTACGCACCTGCTTCCAGGGCTTTTGGTGGTGGGCGTACTCTTTTTTGCCATTGTCTTTAAACTCCACAAGCATGACAAAGTAGAGCAAAAGTTCATTTTTGTGATGAGCGACACCTTGGGGCTTGTCTCTTTTTCCATCACGGGCGCGTTGGTGGCCATGCAAAGCGGTCTTAACTTTTTTGGCGTGGTGCTCTTGGCCCTAGCAACGGCCGTGGGTGGCGGGGTCATGCGCGATATTTTGCTCAACAAAGTGCCGCTCATTTTAAGCACAGGCTTGTACGGCACGGTGGCTTTGGCGGTTGGAACGATGCTTTTTGTGTTAGAATTTGTGGGCTTTTTAAACCCTTTGACCATTCTCGTGTGTGCCTTTTTAGGCCTCGCCATGCGTCTGGCCGCTTACTACCGCGGATGGCATTTGCCTGTACTGGAATAACTTCTTGTAAAACCTGACAAAAGTTCGATCAGTTAGGTCTTGATTAATCCACTTGCGCTATAATACTTCCCTTAAACCTCCCTAAAAGGCACTTTACATGTACGAAGCCATGGACAAATCCTACGTGATGCAAACCTATCCAAGAAACTATGTGAATTTTAAAAAAGGCGAAAATGCCACCTTGTTTGACGAAAACGGGAAAGATTACATCGATTTCACCAGCGGTATCGGCGTGGTGAGTGTGGGGCATGGCAACGTACGCTTAGCCCATGCACTCTTTGACCAAGCGTCCAATCTTATCCATACCTCGAACCTTTTTCTCATCGAACCTCAAGCCAAACTTGCCAAGCGCATGTGTGAACTAAGCGGTTACGACATGGCAGTTTTTTTCGCCAATTCGGGCGCGGAGGCCAACGAAGGTGCCATTAAACTTGCACGCAAATACGGCCTACAAAACTTCTCTAAAAAACGCTACAAAGTCTTAACCCTAGAGCACTCTTTTCACGGGCGTACCATCACCACCGTCAAAGCCACAGGGCAAACAAGCTTCCACAAAGAAGCCTTTGCGCCGTACCCTGATGGGTTTAGTTTTCACGAACAAGTGCGTTCTCTCATGGAAGCTATCGACGAAGAAACCGTGGCGGTGATGATTGAACTGGTGCAAGGGGAGGGCGGAGTGCAGCCACTGGACAAGGCTGCTGTGCAAGAACTCGCCGCGTTTTTAAAAGAACGCCAACTGTTGCTCATCGTCGATGAAGTGCAAACGGGCGTGTTTCGCAGTGGCGAATTTTTAGCCTCACAACTCTACGACATCACCCCAGACATCGTCACTCTGGCTAAAGGCTTAGCCGGTGGCGTGCCTATCGGGGCTATCATGACCACCCATAAAAGTCTTTTTGAAGTGGGAGATCATGGCAGTACTTTTGGGGGAAACTTTCTCTCTACGCGCGCGGGCCTTGAAGTGCTAGATATTTTGGAGTCCTATAAACAAAGCGGACTTTTAGATGAGGCGTTTTTATTTTTTGAGTCGCAACTGCGCCGCATCGCCCAAACCTATCCCCACTATTTTGAAAAAGAGTTAGGCCTTGGGCTGATGCGCGGGCTTCGCTGTAAGGGTGAAGAGACCTTGCCTGCCCTCATTAAAGCCTCTTTTGAAGCAGGCGTATTGGTGCTACGCTCAGGCAGAAATACTTTGCGCTTTTTACCGCCACTGACCATCTCCAAAGAAGAAATACAAGAAGGATTTAGGAGGTTAGAGCATGCGATTGCTACTTTGTCTTAGCCTGAGTGCAAGTGTTTTGCTAGCCAGTGAAAGCTTGCTTTCTTCACTCAAGCAAGAGCAACTTCGCTTGGAGCGTGAGCAAAATGAGCTAAATAGCGACATCCTCAAATACCAGTGGCTTAACCCTATCGAGGGAGCGTGGAATTGGACAAAAACAGAAGATTCGCTCAGCAGTGACCGCGAAACAGGCACCTTTTCCGTGTCACTGAATCAACCCATCTTTAAAAGTGGCGGGATTTATTTTGCCATGCGTTATGCGGACGCTAACCGCGCATTTTTACGTCTTTCGACCCAGCTTGAAACCCAAACGCTCATCAAGCAAGCCATGGGTCTTGTGCTGCGTCACCAAAAAACGGTGCTACAAAAGGAGCGGACACGTTTTCAGATTGACAATGCGCGCATTGATATTGTGCGTAAAACGGAGCAATTTGAAAGCGGCTTTGCTGATAGTAGTGACCTTGACCAAGCCTTGCTTGCAAAAAATACTTTGCAACACACGCTTTTGGAGTTAGAGCGCACAGAAATGGAAATCGCTAAAGAGTTTGAAAGCATCAGTGATGCTTCTTTGAAAGAACTAACCTTGCCTGTATTTGAGATGGTCGATGAAGCGACGTACTTGGCCAGTTCTTTACATGTAAAGCAACAAGCAGGCGCGTATGAGCGCAGTAAATGGCTTCAACGGGCCAACGTGTCTACTTTTTTACCGACCATTTCCCTCAACGCGGCTTATTATAATGCCAAGCAGTACGATGACAGGAGCGAGCGAGACGAGTACCAAACGTACGGGATTCGCATTTCTATGCCGCTATATGACATCAACCGTGCGCGTTCTTTGGAGCTTAAACGGGTGGAAACTTTGCAAGAAAATGTCAAACTTCAAGATGTTAAACGTAGCGAAACCAAGTTGTTTGAGCGTGTGTATGATGAAGTGCGTTTTTTAAACCAAAAACGTGCTATTTCTTTGGAGAGTTTTGCGCTGTATGGGCAATTATTGGGGTCTGCAACAGAGCTTGCTGAGGCAGGAGAAAAGACGATTCACGATGTGCAAACCCTTGAAAATTCTCGCGAAACCATGCGCCTTGATGCACAGATTTACGCACTAGACGCACAACTTTCCTTGTTAGATTTGTACGCAAAGATGCAGGGTGAAATTTAGCCAGTACATGTACGCGTGGCTGTATGGCCCAAAAGGTTATTACACTACGCTTCCTAGCATCGGAAAAACGGGAGATTTTTACACGTCGGTGAGCACATCCATGTTTTTTGGCGGCACTCTTGGGCAACTGATAGTGGAGCGCGTGCGGTGCGGACTTCTTTCTCCTGATGCGCACGTTATTGAGATTGGGGCACACCAAGGTTACATGATGGCAGATGTGATGCAGTTTGTCTATTCCCTAGAGCCTTCTTTGGCAAAATCCCTCCACTTTACCATCGTTGAACCCCTAGAGCAATTGCGTTTAGCACAGCAAAAAACCTTGCAAACCGCCTTTGGCGAAGCCTTACATGTAAGCATTATTCCTTCCTTGGAAACCTTTACATGTAAGGAAGCGTTGGTGGTGTGCAACGAGCTGTTTGATGCCTTTCCTTGTGAGGTCATCATGGAAGAAAAAATGCTCCACATGGAAAACCATGTGCCCGTATTTGCTCCTTTGGAACCTGAGTTAAAAGCCAAAGCGCAACTCCTTGGAGTGGAAAAAGGAGAGGTTGCTTGCGGGTTAGAAGCTTTCGCCCTCACTCTTGGCATGGCGTGTGAAGCCTGTGAAGTGATTGCTTTTGATTATGGAGAGCCCTATCCTCGTAACGACATGTCACTACGGGTGTATCAACATCACCAAAGTTACCCGTTTTTTGAGCTTACATGTAAGGCGGGTGCGAAGGAGCGTTTGGCGGATTTTTTTGGGGTGAGTGACGTGACTTATGATGTGAACTTTGCCCATGTGCGCACCGCCATGGAGACGGCAGGATTTGCACACCAAGAGACCAAAACACAAGCTAGTGCTTTGGTGGATTTTGGCTTGATGGGATTGCTAGAACTGTTGCGCCAAAAGGTGGACGAGACGACGTACCGTGCCGAACTTGAAAAGGCAAAACAGCTGATCTTACCCTCTTTTTTAGGGGAGAGATTTAAGATGATACGATTTAAAAAGTGAGGAAATGATGCAGATAATTGTCAACGGAGAACCCCGAATCACCCAAGCCACAACCATTTTGGCACTACTGTTAGAACTTGGAATTGAGCCAAAAGTGATGGCTGCGGCACTGAATATGAACGTTGTTAAAAAAGAAGCGTGGGAAAGTACTCTCTTACAAGAAGGTGATAAGGTAGAGTTTTTACATTTTGTTGGAGGCGGGTGAAGCTGTTTCAATAGAAACCACCGCGACAGCAAACCCGCCATCATGGGCGATACTCAACGAGTGTCCTGTGATGGAAAACTGTTCTAGAAGATGGGAAGAAAGGATGAAGTGGGGCGCACCTTTGGCGTCTTTGTAAAGGGTGATGTCATGAAACCCACACGTGCCTCCAATGCCGCATCCTAGGGCTTTGGAGATGGCTTCTTTGGCCGCCCAAAACCCCGCACGGGTTGCATCACTTTTGGCGAGGCGGATTTCTTCAGGGTGTAAGTACCGCTTGAGCGCGTTCTCTCCATGTTTCTCATAAAACGTCGCGATGCGAGAAATCGCGACGATGTCTACACCTACCATGAATTACTGAACAACAAAATCGGTAAAGAAAATGTTCCGCACATGGCCATCGGCTAGCACTTCATTTAGACGTGTTACAACCTCGTCCTTTAAGCGTTCTTTGCCCTTAAGCGTGCTAACTTCTTCAAAGGTTTTTGAGGAAAGAGTGCGGATGATAATGTCGCGTACTACGGAACGTTTAGCATCCATTTCAGCGGCCAACTTGCTACTGCTTAGCTCGATATCAAGTGAGACTTTAAGGTAGCGGCTCCCGCTTTCGCTTAAAAGGTTAACGATAAATGAATCCATGGGATAAACTGGTCCGATGGAAAGCAGATTGGTTGAGCGCGCCGAACTTGCACCCGAAGAGCTAGTTTGTTGCACTTGTTGTGTTTGAGGTTGGGAAGAGTCGGTCGAACCTAAAAGTAAATAAGCCGCCAAGCCGCCTCCTGCTAATAACAACACAAGCAACGCCACAATGATGATTAACACCATGTTGCCGCCGGATTTTTTCTCTGTAACTTCTTTTTTTTCTTCTGGCATCATTGTGTCCTTTGTTTAATTCTTCTGTGTATATCGAAAAAATCAGGAATGACTTTAGAGGAAAGGCACCAAAATGGCGCGAAAACTACATCCATTCAATCACTTTAGAAACTTCATCGACCACAAAACATTTTACACCACTAGGGGTTTCAAGCGGCTTGGAGGGCACAAGGGCCTTGGTGAAATGTTGTGTTTTTGCCTCTTTGAGGCGCAGGTCCAAGTGAAACACGTCGCGCAC
>JACUTV010000016.1 GCA_014859645.1 Campylobacterales bacterium | reverse complement strand
CTAGAACCGACACAAGCGTTGTATTGAAATAGCAAGTAGGGCTTGATGGTGGGTAGGGGGTTGGCTAGAACCGACACAAGCGTTGTATTGAAATAGCAAGCGGCACACGCCACCATGGTGGAGGGCAAAAACTAGAACCGACACAAGCGTTGTATTGAAATTCGAAGTCTAGGTCTTGCCAGTGCTTAATAACTTCTCTAAAACCGACACAAGCGTTGTATTGAAATTCTCGTCCATTTTGGTAGTTCCGATAAATATTCTTCTAAAACCAACACAAGCGTTACAATCACCCCTCCCTCTAACCCCCTCCCTTCCTTTACATGTAACACATTTGAAACTTCATTAAACAACACCTGCTATACTCCTTTTTCGATAATGCGTTTTAATCTTACACATGAAGGAATACGAATGAAATACGTTCTTGCCGCGTTGCTGTTACTGCTGCCTTTGGGGCTTTTTGCTGAGCCTTTGAGCGTGGGTGCGCCTTTTGCGTTGCCAAGTGTTCAAGACCAGTTTGAAAAACCCCTTGTCGCCACACCCCAAACACGTCAAATCATCGTCGCCTATACCAAAAAGCACGGAGACGTGATGAAAAAATTCATTGAGGCCAACCCCGACTACTTGCGCCAAAATGACGCGCTTTACCTCATGGATGCCACAGCGGTTCCTGGACCCATTATGAGCCTGTTCATGCTACCAAAATTCAAAAAATACACCTACAGTATTGGGTTGATAGAAGATGAAAAAGACGTGACTTATTTTCCTAAAAAAGAAAACCACCTCACTGTCATTACCCTCGAAAACCTAAACGTCACGGCAGTTGATTTTAAAGAAAAGTTCTAAGCCATGCGGGGCGCGTCAGCGTAAGCACCCCATCAGCTAAAGGCGACCGAAACATACCCTACGACACTGCTAGCATCCCCGTTGCGCTCAAAACTCGTGCGATACTCTAGCACGTTGGGCGTGAGCGGGTAAGACGCGGCGACTTCCACGAGGGCTTTCACCCCCGTGATGCCACACGCTTCGCACCCTTCTAATTCCTTTACATGTAAGGCTTTGATAGCCTCGATGCACACGCTATCTTTCTCTTTTGCCTGCGCAAGCGGGTAAAAATGGCTCAAATCCGTACTGATGACCACCAAGGTTTCTGGCGCGTCAAGGCAGAGGTGCACAAGCCCCGCAAGGTTTTCGTGCGAAAGCGTGCCATAGACGATTTCCACGACACTCGCTTGCGGGAAAAGGCACTTTAGCAACGGCATTTGTACCTCCGTAGAGTGCTCGTGATGGGCGGCTGGAAAAAACCCAAGCCACTCAAAGTGTTCTCGAAGATGAGCGCAAAAGGCTGTGTCGATAGCAAGGGCTCCGCAAGGGGTTGGAACGTGCGTGTATTGTGCCACGGACGCGCCATTGAGGCGTACGCGGTGGCTTGGGCCGATGACCACGACGCGTTTGGGTGTGGCACAAGAGGCGTATGCCAACGACGCGGTAATCCCGCTGTAAATGTACCCCGCATGGGGCACGATGAGTGCGCGAGGAGGCGCATCAAGGACGGGTGCTTGTTTTTTGGCGTGGGCGACCAAACGTGCAATCTCTTCGCCATCTTCGGGGTAAAACATCCCCGCAACGGCTAAGGGACGAGCATTCATGAAAAAACTCCTTCTAAGGGGCGGTTACATGTAAGGCATTTGCCCTCTTTTAACCCTAAAATACGGCTTTTAAAACCGTCTCGTTCGATGAGTAAGGTCTTACATGTAGGGCAACGGGTAGGGTTTTCTAGCCCAGCATTGCCAAGGTAAATAGTCGCCAAACCTTCTTCTTGCCCGATGGCCTTGGCGCGAAGCAAGCTTTGGGGCGAGGTGGGTGGCAAGGCGGTTTGTTTGTAGGTCGGGTGAAACGCGCTCACGTGCCACGGGGTGGTTGTGCCAAGCTCGGTGGCGATGAATCGCGCAAGGGCGCGCACTTCCGCTTCACTGTCGTTTTGAGAAGGGATGAGCAAGGTGGTCACTTCTGTCCAAATCCCAAGGTCTTTAAGGCCGATGAGGTTGTCGCACACCACTTCTAGCCTTCCGCCAAGGCGTTTGTAGGTGGCAGGGTTAAAGGTTTTGAGGTCGATGTTGGCGGCGTCTACAAACAAGGGCAGGGCGCGCAGGGTTTCTTGGGAGAAAAAACCGTTACTCACCCAAATGTTTTTAAGCCCTGCCTCCCTAGCGCACAGGCCGATGTCTTTGGCGTAGGGGAAGAAAATAGTCGGTTCATTGTAGGTGTAGCTGATGGACGCACAGCCCTTTTCTTGGGCGAGCGCAACGATGGCTTCGGGGGCAAGGGTGCGCGCAAATGTTTTGGGCACAACCTGAGAGAGTTGCCAGTTTTGGCAAAAATCGCACACGAAGTTGCACCCTGCGGTGCCCAGAGAAAGGGTCAAGGAGCCAGGCAAAAAATGGTAAAGAGGTTTTTTCTCCACGGGGTCAACATGCAAGGCTTCGGGATGGCCATAGACTAGGGTTACGAGGGAATTTTGGATGTTTTGATTGACCCCACAACGTCCCACTTGCCCCTCTTTGAGGTGACACGCATGGGCGCAATAGGGGCAGATGATCATCGGATTTTCTCTACACGGTAACGGTAAATGTCAGGACCAGAGGCGAGGCAGTCGGCTTCCAAGCCAGCTTTGCGGCACAAATGGCTAAAAAATTGTGCAAAGCTAGGCAATTGTTCCCATACTTGAGGCAAAAAGGTTGCGCGTCGGCGTCCAAGTTGCAAGATGATGCCATCTTCCCCTGGGACGACTTGGGCTTTAAGGTCGGCGATACCGTGATAAAGAAGTTTTTCAGGCGGGGTGAGTAGGGAGATTTCAAGGACGGTTTTTTCAAACTCCGCAAGGCTCAACGGGTAAAACCGCGGGTCTTCAAAAGCCGCCGCTTTGGCGTTGGCGATAAGGTTATCCAACAAAGGATGGTGCGCTTCGAGTGTACCAATACAACCTCGAAGTTCTCCATCAAGGGTGAGTGTCACAAACGTCGCTCGTGGTGTTAAGAGTTCGGGAAATTGTTCCTTTAACGCTTTTGTGTCCAAAGCGCAAGTGGGGTCAAAAACCTCCTTGATGGCATGGTGGGCAATGGAAAGAAGAGCAGCGTGCATGTGAACCTCCATGGGTAACGGTCTTCCAATAGCCCTATTCGCTCATTCTCGATTTGCCATCCTTGGCAAATCTCCGAGGGTTTTCGGCCAGCACTCTTCCCGAGTGCTTTGTGGCCTCAAAAATCCGCTCACAGAGCTATTGGAGGACCGTCATGGTATAATCTTACCAAAAATAGACTTCTTTCATGACCCTTAAAGGTTATGCAAGAAGTCTAAAAGGAAAAAACATGGATGGAACCCGCAGGAGCGAAATCCGCGCAGGGCTTCGCGTCGCGATTGTACTCAAAGAACATCAGCGTACAGGAACACTCACCGAAGGCGTGGTGCAAAGCCTCTTGACCAACTCCCCCACACACCCCCACGGCATCAAAGTACGGTTGGTCGGTGGCGCAGTGGGACGCGTGAAAAAGATTTTAGCCTAAGGAGAAGCCATGCACAAAATCGAAGCTGTAGGCGCGGTGCTTTACGATGCAGAGGGCAAGGTGCTCTTAGCCAAACGCCCCAAAGGCAAAGCATTGGCCGACAAATGGGAATTTCCTGGAGGAAAGCTAGAACCTGATGAGAGCCTAGAAGCGTGCGTGGTGCGCGAAATCATGGAAGAACTTGGCGCGCTCATCACCCCGCGGGTTTACTTGGGAAAACAAATATGGCCCTACGACCACGGTGAAGTGACCTTGCATTTGTACGCATGCACCCTCAACGCGGGAGAAAACCTGCAACTTTTAGAACACCAAGCCCTCGCGTGGGTGCCTCTTGGAGAAGTACTTGCGATGGACACACCCGCCATCGTCGAGCCGTTTTTTGAAACCATCAAAGAGGCGATTTTAGGCCTTACATGTAAGACCCAATAGCCCCCAAAAACGCTTCCCCGTACGCTTCGCATTTTTTCTCTCCCACGCCGCCGACTTCGAGCAATTCTTCTTTGGTTTGGGGTCTTGCTTCGGCCATGGCGTGGAGGGTTTTGTCGCTAAAAACAAGGTACGCAGGGATGCCTTTTTGTGTGGCAATCATGGAGCGTGTTTGACGTAGAAGTTCAAACAATCCGTCCTTTACATGTAAGGATTTAACCCGTTCTTTTTTGGGTGGCGTGAGGCGGTGCGCGGCGATGCTTAGGGTGGTTTCACCTTTTAAGAGGCGCGCGCCCTCGTGGGTTAAAAAGAGTTCAAAATGTTCCCCAAGCCCCAAGATTTCCATCTCCAGTAAGCGGTCAACAATGCTAAGCCACTCTTTTTTGCTGTGCTCTTTTCCGATGCCAAACACGCTTAGCGTGTCGTGGCCGTTTTGGGCGATTTTTTGGGTGCCACTGCCGCGCACGAGGTCGATGAGGTAGCTTTTCCCAAAACGCTGATGGGTGCGCGCGATGGCCGAGAGAAATTGGCGTGCTTGAGTGGTGATGTCGCGCTCTTCTACGGGCCCTGCTTTGCAGTTGTCGCAGGCGTCACCACACGGGTCGATGGTGTCGGAAAAATACCGCGCGATGGCTTGGTGGCGACACGTTTGCGCCGAAGCAAACCGTACCATGGCGTTGAGTTTTTGGTGTAGCAACTGTTGGTGTGCCGTGTCTTGAACCTCTCCGATGCGCATGCGCGCCAAGAGGGCATCTTCGGCGCCATAAAGCAACAATGCTTCGGCCTTCTCACCATCTCTTCCCGCGCGCCCAATCTCTTGGTAGTAGTTTTCGAGGGTTTTAGGCAAGCTCATGTGCACCACAAAACGGATGTTGCTCTTGTCGATTCCCATCCCAAACGCGATGGTCGCCACCGTGATGCTCACGCGCTCAAAAACAAAATCTTCAAAGGCACGCTCTCTGTCTTCTTTGCTCATGCCCGCGTGGTAGCACCCCGCGCGAAAGCCTTTGGCGCGCAGTTGTGCCGCGAGGGCTTCGCTTTGTTTGCGGCTTGAAACGTAGATGATACCACTCTCATGAGCGCGAGGAGCCAAGAAAGCCAAGAGGGCATCGACCCCTTTTTGAAGGCGGGGTTGGACGCTGATGAAAAGGTTCGAGCGAAAGAGGTCGCCTTTGAGTACGAGGGGGTTGTGCAAGCGTAGTTGTCCCAAGATGTCCCGCTGGACTTCGGGGGTTGCTGTGGCGGTAAACGCGGCGATGGGGACGGTAGGAAACTGGGCTTTGAGCAAGGAAAGGGCGCGGTAATCTTCGCGAAATTCGTGTCCCCATTCGCTGATGCAGTGGGCTTCGTCGATGACAAAAAAGTTGATGAGGATGGACGAGAGGACGTGTTGCATAAACGTGGTGTTGAGGCGTTCTGGTGAGAGGTAGACAAAAGAGAGTTTGCGTTCACGCATGGCGGCGATGGTGGCGGCGTTTTCTTCGGTGTTTTGGGCGGAACTTAACATAGCCGCGTTTAATCCGTTGGCGCGAAGGGCGCGCACTTGGTCTTGCATGAGGGCGATGAGGGGCGAGATGATGAGCGTCACGCCGTCCATGAGTAAAGTGGGCAACTGAAAGGCTAGGGACTTTCCTCCGCCTGTGGGTAACACCATGAGCACATCCCGTTTGGCCAAGATGGCCTCGATGGCTTCGCGTTGTTTGGGTCTAAACTGGTGGTGCCCAAATTCCTCTAAGAGCAAAGAGTCGATGCTCTGGGTCATTTTTGATGGATGAGAATATCGTCCTCACATACTTTCAAAAGGTCAAAGGCTAAAAAACTAAAGTTGCCTGTGGTATGCACGGCGATGAGGTCTGCTTCTAGGGTGCTTGCAAGCTCGAGGAATGTCGCAGGGCTCACGCTTTCGTTGCGCACCATGCAGTGCACGTTAGGGTACGTGTCCGTGAGGTGTTTGAAAAATAACGTTGCTCTGCTGGTTTCATCCTCTTCAAAATCCGCCTTAAAGCTCTCCGCTTCGTTTTGGCTAAAGCCGTACAAACTGAGGCGGTTTTCAAAAGGAACAGTGTACAAGTACACGACACTAAAGCGTGCTTTTGGAAAGAGTGTGACTATTTGCGCGATGTGTTCTTTGGACTCGGCGCTTAAATCCGAGGGAATGAGCACGTGCGTGTAGGGTGCGGGCGTGTAGGACTTGAGCAAAAGGGTAGGGACCTCAGCGGTCTTGACGATGGTTTTGACGTGTGAACCTAGGAAAAAAGTTTCAAGTGCGCCTTTTTCGCCATTTTGCCCCATGACCACGAGGGTTACATTAAGCGCAGTAATCTGCTCTTTTAGGACTTTGTTGAAAGTACCCGAAGTGCAGATGAAGTGCTCTTTTGGAAAATGCGGAAACGCTAAAAGCAGTTGACCAAGCAGGTTTTTTGCAATAGTCTCCATGTTTGCTTTGCCAGAAAAGAAAGAGGTTTCTACGATATGAAGCACGTACACAGGCTTGCCGCTGGCTAAAGCGAGGGCTTGGGGCAGGGCTTCAAAACTTTTGGGCGAAAAGTCCATCAACACTAAAACAGAAGGGGATTTCATGGGGACTCCTTGGGCTATAACCTTAGCGATTTGGCTCTAAAAAGGCGCTTAAAATAGTGACGCACGAGGGTTTTTCACTCAAATTTTTAGGGTCTTGGTAGTGTGCGCTTGATACTTAAAAAGAGGTTTCGTAAAGGTTAGATTTGATGGCTTCAAACTGGTGCAGGTGGGCGAGAAACAAGTCGGATAAAATAGGGTCAAACCCGCGCCCTTTTTCTTCGTAAATCAGCTCTTGAATCTGCGCTAGCGACCAAGCTTTTTTGTACACGCGGTCATGGCCTAGGGCGTCGTACACATCGGCGATGGCGGTGATGCGCCCGAAGATGTGGATTTCTTCGCCTTTGAGACCTCGCGGATAGCCTTTGCCATCCCAACGCTCGTGGTGTTCGTGGGCGATAATGGCGGCGGCTTGGAGGATTTCACGGTTGGAATGTTTGAGCATTTCGTATCCCAACGTGGGATGCGTTTTGATAATCGCCCATTCTTCATCATCCAGTGGGCCGGGCTTAAGAAGCACAGAATCAGGAATGCCAACCTTGCCGATGTCGTGCATGGGGCTGGCTTCTTTAAGCAGTTGCGCTTGTTTTTCATCGAGCCCGTAAAGCTTAGCAAGCACGTAAGAATAATGGGCTACACGCTTTACATGTAAGCCCGTTTCTTTGCTGCGTTTTTCGCCGATGGCGCCCATGGTGTAGAGAATCTCTCTTTGGGTTTGGACGATTTCATCGACGTTTTCTTGGAGGCGCGTTTCTAGGTCTTGGCGGTACATTTCAAGTTCGGTGACATCGTGGCGGATGGCGATGAACTCTTCGATGTCGCCGTGTTCGTTGAGGATGGGGTTGATGAGGCTTTTGACGTAGTAAGCCGTGCCGTCTTTTTTGCGGTTTTTAACCACACCGCCCCACGGACGTTTAGAGGTGATGGTGTTCCACATCTCTTCAAAAGCAAGGGCGGGCATGTCGGGGTGACGGATGATGTTGTGGGGTTGTCCAAGGAGCTCTTGGGGGTTGTATTGGCTGATGACACAAAAGGCGTCGTTGACGTAGGTGATGATGCCATTTGGGTCGGTTTTGGAAACGATGGCGCTTCGGTCGATAGCTTCTTTGTATTCGCGCAACAAGCCTTCGTGACGTTTTGAGTTTTTGATGAAGTCTAGTTTTTCGACTATTTTGGTGAGTTTTGAAAGGAGTTGGTCGATGTGAATGGGCTTGAGTATGTACCCATCAACCCCAAGGTCGATAGCTTGGTTGAGCATGTGGTATTCGCTGTGAGCAGAGAGCATAAGGACGGGAGTGTGGGGTGATTTTTGTTTTACGTAGCGCGCGAGGGCAAGGCCGTCGGTATAAGGCATGGCGATGTCGGTGATGACGATGTCGATGGGCTGTTTGTCGAAGCACTCAATGGCTTTGGCGCCATCTGCGACGCTGATGATGCAAGGGAAATAATCAGAGAGAATTTTGGCGAAAACTTCTTGAGTTTGGGTGTTGTCTTCGGCATAGAGAATAGAATAAGGTTGCATCATTACTCTTTATGGACTAAAGTGTAGAAGGCTAAGGTGAAAGTGTATCACGAATGACGTTAAAAATAAAGAAGAGATGACATTATTGTTTCAGTTATTTTTTTCAGACGGGTTTTATTTTTCTTGATTGCATGTGTAATTTGTCGCAAACTGTAGTTTTGATTACGATTTTTTTATCTCTCAAACTGCCCTAGTAGGGGGCAGTTGTCTGAGTCTAATGTTAAATTTTTAAAGTGTTAAGAGTGCTTAAAGTTTGCCTGTGTTAACATTCCGTTTAAATAATGATACTGATTATCATGCGTCTCAAGGATGTTTATGGAACTGTTAAAAGACTACGTTGAGTGGGCTGTTTTGGCCTTGTTGCTCGTGATGAGCTTTGTGTCGCTAAGCTTTGCTATTGAGCGGTTTTTTTACTACCGCAAGGTTGACCTTCGCCAGTTTAAAACTAAAAATGAAGCCGAAACCCAGCTGACCAACAACCTTGCCGCGCTTTCTATCATCGGTTCTAATGCGCCGTATGTGGGGCTTTTAGGAACGGTTGGTGGGATTATGATTGTGTTTTATGACATGGGGACGCAGTCTTCCATCGACCCAGGTGTCATTGTGGTTGGCCTTTCGATGGCGTTAAAAGTCACCGCTGTGGGATTGCTTGTGGCCATTCCCACCACTATGGTGTACAACCTGTATTTGCGCAAAGCAGACACCCTCGTAGGAAAATGGGAAGATGAGGTCGCTTAAACGTCAAGACTCCATGAACGTCATTCCGTTCATCGATGTGCTGTTGGTGTTGTTGGCGATTGTTTTCGTGATTTCAAATTTTATTGCCCTTGGGAAGATTGACATCAACCTCCCGCAAGCTTCTACGGTAGAAGAGATTGAAAACGTGAAGCGTACCATTACCATCAATGAGCAAAAAGAGTTTTTTTTAGATGACGCGCCTATTTCTCGCGAAGAATTGATGGCCAAGATAGAGACGTTTTCAAAAGAGGATGTGGTGACGATTATGTCCGACAAGCAAGCGTATTATGAAGATTTTATTTATGTGATTGATATCTTAAAGCAAAACAGTATTGACAAGATTTCTATGGTGGTTAAAAAGTGAAAGAGTGCACCGATGAGCCCAAAAAAATCGAATCAAAGGCCATCTTTGGTGAGCATTGCGTGGTAAAGATTGCTCATGAGGGCAACGTGTATGTGCTGCGTATCACCAAAGACAACAAGTTGATTTTGACAAAATAATAAGGGGGAAGAGGGGATGACAAAGCGACTTGAACGAAGAAGTTTTATGGCGTCGTTTGCGTTGCATGGAGCGGTATTTGTGGGGTATCTTGTGTTGATGCAAACCCACCATATGCATGCAAATGCTTCTGCTCCACAGACCATTAGCATGCAAATTAACATGGTGGAATACACGGAGCCCGCTCCTATCGTCCATGAATTTATTCCGCCTCCGCCACCTCCAAAAGAAATCATCAAGCCCGCCGAACCTCCTAAGCCAGTTGTTAAAAAAGAGATTCCAAAACCCGTAGTAAAGCCTAAGCCAAAGCCCGTGGTCAAGGAAGCACCCGTGATTCCCATGGAGCCAGAAGTTATAGAAGCCGCCCCACAAGAAGTTGCACACGAGACGTCTACTGAGGTTTCTAAAGAGCCTCTTCCTACTCCTGCTGGCCCACCGCTTGCTTCTGTGGCCTCCCCAGAAGCGGCTTTGGTAGCAAGTGCGGCGCAGCAGTTTGTGCAAACCAATTTCACCATCATCCGCGACATGGTACTTCGCAATTTGGTGTACCCAAACATAGCGCGTCGCATGGGCCAAACGGGCGTGGTGGAGATGACTTTAGTGATTGACAAACGCGGACGTTTACTAGAGTATTTTGTTTCTAAAAGTTCTGATTCAAGCGTGCTTGATGGTGCCGCTATGCGCGCAGTAGAGCGGGTAGCAAAAGCTGATTTTCCTAAACCAAAAACGACTTCGACGATTATTCTTCCCATTGGCTTCCGGCTTAACTAATTCCCCTCTCTAAAAAGGCGGTAAATATCGCCTTTTTGGTTTTTAAATCCTCTTCTTTGCACGGCATCAACAGGCACAGTGTGCCTGTGCTCTCTGTGCGTTATCTGACGTAATAAATAATTAATAGAACTACTTTAAACACCGATGAAGTTTTTGCATATTACAATACCGACATTCATTATCAAAACACTAGCCAGCCAACGCCTTTGCTTGTAGCCAGCCACGTTACATCAAGGAGAAAAAATGCGGAAAAAAACGTTGGCAAGCGTGGGTGTGGCCACCTTGCTTTTTAGTGTCCCCCATGCCCTTTTGGCGGACGCGTTTGTGACACTGGAGAGTATCGAGCTCTCGGGGGAGGCGTTAACGGGCATCGGGGACGCGGCGGTCATTCAAAAAGAAAAACTTGAACGCACCCAAGCCAAAGAGATGAAAGATGTGTTTGCGGGTGAGCCAACAGTAAGTGTGGGTGGGGGTGCGCGCAACGCCCAGCGGATTTATTTGCGCGGGATTGAGGGGACAAACCTCAACATCACTATCGATGGTGCCAAGCAAGGCGGGAGTTTGTTTCAGCACGGAGGCGATGCGGGCGGGATTGACCCGTATTTGTTAAAACGGGTTGAAGTTTCTACCATCGCAGGTGCCGATAAAGGCAGTGGGGCGTTGGGGGGAAGCATCGCTTTTGAAACCGTCGATGCGCAAGATTTGCTTGAAAAAGGCAAGGAGTTTGGCGCGACGCTACGGGGTGGGTATTATGGCGCCTCCAAGGGCAAAAGCGGCGGGTTGAGCGTGTTTGGAAAGCTCAATCCTTATGCGGGAATCTTGCTAGATGTTTCAGGCGTTGACCAAGAAGATTACCGCACAGGTAGCGGAAACGACGCACCCAATACGGCCACAAAAGATGAAAATTATTTTTTAAAATTTAGCTTTTTAGACTACAACGACCACAGTCTCAAACTCTCCGCTTCACGCAACCAAAATAAGGGAGATTACGTGTGGGCAGGGCCGACGGGTTCGGATGGGGGTGTGCCTAGTAGCACCCAAGCAACCAGTAAGATTGAAAGCACGCGCAAGACCTATACCTTTGACTACCGTTACAATCCTTCTAGTCCGTGGGTGGATTTTAAAACCAATCTTTACATCAATGAGCGCATTTTGTACAACAAAACCAGCGACACAGAAGTGACCAGTAAAAATACGGGTGGAAATATCAAAAACAAAATGGCCTTTGAAACAGGGCCTTTGGCACACCTCTTTACCGTGGGCGGGGACTACAACGTGGAAGATGGCATCACTAAAAATGCCCCCACAAACACTTCAAAAACCTTAGGTCTGTTTGTGCAAGGCAACACCAACATGGGGCCAGTGATGGTGAACTACGGTGTGCGGTTTGATGATTACAGCGCGGAGTATGGGCCGCGTACGTTTAAGGGGAGCGAGTTTTCCCCTAATGCGGGTATTGAAGTGCAGGTGGTGGAGGGCTTAAGTGTATTTACCAACTACAGCGAGTCTATTAAGATAGGCAGCATTATCCCTATCCAGTGGCTTTCTAATGTATACGGGGGTACGAAGTTTAACGGCTCAACAGAAGGCACCATTAAACCTGAAACTTCTAAGCAAGTCGAAGGCGGAGTGAAGTACACGACCCGAGGTGTTTTTGCGCAAGAAGATAGCCTGAGTCTTGGTTTTAGCGTGTTTCGCACCACCATTTCTGACCTTGTGGAGCGCGTCGGTGGAGGCGGTGGGCCTGTGACGGCTATCATCAACAATCCGCTTGATGTGATTTCAAAAGGGTATGAAATCAAGGCTGTTTGGGAAAAAGATACCATCAAAACCTCGGTGGGATTCTTACATGTAAACACGGAAGATGAAAACGGCAATGCCATCATGAACACCCGTCGCAAGGCAGGGTCTATGGGCGACACGCTCGTGTGGGACACTTCGTGGAGCCCGACGAAAGTGTGGAAATTTGGCTACACCCTCACTTCAGTAAGCAAGTTTGATGATGTGGCCGCGGGCGAAGTGGTGCGTCCAAGTTACGTGTTACATGATGTGCAAGTGCAGTACGCGCCTCCCGCCATTAAGGGGTTGACCTTAAGTCTTGGGGTGCATAACCTTTTTGACAAAGGGTATGTGGAACACACCTCTTTAGAGGGTGGAGACGATTCGTTGCGGGAAGAAGCAGGGCGGGATATCCGCGCTTCGTTTAGATACACATTTTAAGTAAAGGAGTTTGTATGAGAAAAGTGAGTGCTATTTTAGCGGTTTGTGTGGGGTTAGCGTTGCCAGCAATGGCGCATCAGTTGTGGTTGGAACGTGATGGAGATGTGGTGAAGGAGTACTTTGGGCATTGGCCAAACTTTAAAGAAAACAGCGACGGCAAGCGTTTGGAGGCTATTAAAGGTACTGACGTGTCGCCAAAAGGTGTTCTTAGTAAGACCGAACGCGCCTTTGACCACAATGTTTTACATGTAAACAAAGCAGGAGACATTGGCGTGATTGAAGCCATGGAGCCACGCAAAGGAAAGTTGGTAGAGTTTATTGTGCGCACCCTCTTTTTGGCGCGCCACGGGCGCAGTGAGAGTATTACGTTGCTCGCCCTTGACCTCGTACCAACGGCACCCAATGCCAACACCTTTACGCTCATGTTGGAGGGCAAACCTTTGCCTGCAACGCCTGTGAAGGTGATTTCTCCTACCTCATGGAGCAAGACGTTTCGGAGTGATTTGGACGGAAAGGTGACCATTGAAACCCCATGGAAAGGCGACTATGTGGCAGAAGTGAGCTACACCGACAAGACCAAAGGAGAGGTGGATGGGAAGCCATATGAGCAGACCAATTACATCATGACACTGTTTTTTACTACAAATGAAGGCGCAGAGGTGCCAACAATCTCACAATAATATTTTGTTTCATGTTTCTTCAAACTACCCCCTTTACATGTAAGGAAAAATCCTTACATGTAAAGCTTTTATAAACAGTAACGCTCGTTACCAGATGGTTAAGATAGGGGTATTACAATCAACACAAGAAAAATCAACAAAAAAGGGCAAAGATGTTCAAACGACTGTGGTTTCAAATACATTGGCTGTTGGGTCTTGTCTCGGGCTTTGTGCTTGTAATTGTGAGCTTAAGCGGCGCAGCGTTGAGTTATGAAAAAGAGATTTTGCGCGCTATTAATAAAGATATTTATACTGTTAGCGTTCCTCAAGATGCAAATAAACTTCCCTTAGACCTCCTGTTGGTGCACGTACGAGAAGCGTTAAAAATCCCTATCCAAGCCGTGACTCTTTCTAGTGATCCTAGGGCTTCTATGGGCGTGATTGTTTTGGGGGAGGGAGTTAATGCTGGACATGGAGTGACCCATTACGTCGACCCTTACACGGGAGAAATCTTGCCAGCACTTCGCGGATTGAGTTTTTTTCAGGTTATGCATGATTTGCACCGAAGGCTAACCTTTGGGAGTGTGGGCAAACAGATTGTAGGAGCTTCGTCACTCCTGTTACTCGTGCTTGTGGTTTCGGGTATTTACCTTTACTGGCCGCGCATTCGTCGGAGTTTTGGTTCATCGCTCACCTTTAACTTTAAAAGCAAGGGGCGGTATTTTCTCTACAGCATGCACTCGGCGGTGGGCATGTGGGTAACGCTTTTGTATGTGTTAGCAGTCTTGACGGGGTTGTATTGGTCGTATGATTGGTACCGTGGAGCGTTGCACAATATCACCAATACATCAATGCCAATGGGGCACGGGCACAACAAAGGGATGTTTCAAAGTGCTCAAGCCCAACAACCTCAAGAAGGCACAAAGCGTGGACAAGGTGGTGGACGTGGCAAGGCATCATCACAAGTTTCGTATGTGCCTGTTGCCCAAGCGTGGACGCTTTTTGACACCTTTGTAGAACGCCCTTATGAGAGTGCTTTGCTTCGCATTCCTGCTTCTGGGGGTACGTACAGTTTTTCTTATCTTGATGAAAATCCTCTCCATCCGCGGGCTAGAAATCAACTAAACCTTGACCTTAACACAAACCAGTTGCTCAGCCATGACCGCTACGAAGACAAGCCGCTCAATGAGCGTCTTATGCGTAGCATGCTTCCCCTTCACAGCGGGGAGTATTTTGGAGAAGTAGGGCGCGCACTGATGTTTGCGGCGTGTGTGTTGATGCTCTTGTTCTTTGTCACGGGTGTGATGCTTTACGTGGAGCGTTTCAAACGAGAGCGCAAAAAGAAACGCAGACAAAACACCTAGCGGGATTTTCCCGCAAGGTTGTTAAAAAACCATTAACCCAATGCCCCCATAATGGTGCACGCAAAAAAGTAAGAGACTTTACATGTAAAGGTAGCAAAAGAAAATGAAACGGCTGTTGGTAGTGATTGTAGTGTTAGGTATTTTGGGTGGCGGGGGGTATTTTGGGTACGTGCAGTACCAAAAGAGCCAAAACCCAGCACCTGTGCAAGTACATGTAAAAGCTTTTATAGATGACATCGAAGATGTGGTGACTGCCACGGGAACCGTCGAACCCCATGATACGGTCGATGTGGGCGCGCAGGTTTCAGGTCAAGTGATGGAAATCTTGGTGGAGATTGGCGACAAAGTAGAAGAGGGTGAGCTTTTAGCGACCATCGACGCGACGGTTTACGAAGCCAAGGTAGACGGCACGCGTGCCCAATTAAAGTACCAAAAAGCCCAAATGGAAGACAAAAAAGCCCAAGCAGCTTTGGCAAAGATTGTCTACGAGCGCCAAAAGCGGCTTCATGCCCAAAACGTGACGAGCTTGGAAGCGTACGAAAACGCCGAGCTTAGTTACACGTCGGCTAAAGCGCAGGTGAAGATGCTTGAAGCGCAGATTGAACAAAACGAATCCACCTTGCGCGCCGAAGAAGCCAACCTTCAATACACCCGCATTTACGCGCCCGTAAGTGGTACGGTGGTTTCAGTGAGTGCTAAAAAAGGCCAAACCCTCAATGCCAACCAGTCCACCCCTACCATCCTTACCATCGCTGATTTGGCCACCATGACCGTGCGCGCGGAAGTTTCCGAAGCGGACATCATGCACTTGCAAAAAGGAATGAGGGTCTATTTTAGAACACTGGGCAGTCAAAAACGCTGGAATGGCACACTCGAAATCGTCGAACCAACCCCGACTATCACCAACAATGTAGTGCTTTATAACGCCTTGTTTACGGTAGATAATACAGCAGGGGAGTTGATGACATCCATGACTGCCCAAGTGTTTTTTGTCAAAGCAAGCGCACGAAGTGCTGTGTTGGTACCGCTGTCCGCCTTGCACACTTTGCCCAATAACGCCCAAGTCGCGCAACCCAAAGAAGCGCCCCTGCGCCAACCCCGCGGTGAAGGAAGAGAGGGGCAACGTCCCCCGCGAGAACGCCCCGTACAAGCACCCACTAAAGAGGCACTTGTCAAAGTTGTAGTAAAAGAGGGTGTGCTTGAAGAGCGCGTGGTGCACGTGGGTGTTGCTAACCGTATCCATGCGCAGATTCTCTCAGGTGTGCAAGAGGGCGAACTGTTGGTTACTTCTAACGTGGCTAAAACCACCACTACAACTCGCCCGCAAGGAGGCAATCAGCCTGGCCCTCAAAGGATGCCCTAATGCAAGAGCGCGCAACACCGCTCATTGTGCTTGAGGCCATCACCCGTTCTTACGGAGAAAAAGAGGCCGCGGTTCAAGTGCTTAAAGGGCTAAACCTCACCATTCATTCGGGTGAGTTTGTGGCAATCGTAGGGGCGTCGGGTTCGGGAAAATCCACACTCATGAACATTTTGGGTTGTTTGGACAGGCCAAGTTCAGGAAAATACGTCTTTAAAGGCACCGATGTTTCCAAGCTTGATGCGGACGGTTTAGCGCGCTTGCGCCGTGAGTCTTTTGGGTTTGTATTTCAAAGCTACAACCTCATCCATTCGCTTAACGCCAGTCAAAACGTCGAAATGCCCGCCGTGTACGCAGGCTTAGGACTAGAAGCGCGACAAGAAAGAGCGAAAGAGCTTTTGATATATCTGGGCCTTGAAGAGCGCCTCACCTACCGTCCAGGCCAACTCTCAGGTGGCCAACAACAGCGGGTTTCCATCGCCAGAGCGCTCATGAACGGCGGACAGATTATTTTAGCTGATGAACCCACGGGCGCTCTTGATAGCAAAAGCGGCGAGGACGTGATGCATTTGCTCATCGAGCTGTGGCAAGCAGGTCATACGCTCATCCTCATCACCCACTCTCCAGAAGTGGCACGCCACGCCAATCGGGTGATTGAGATTAAAGATGGGGAGATTATTGGCGATACCACGCGTGAGGAAACGCGCAAAGCCGTTGCGTTTAACACCCCGCTACCTTCTAAAAGTACGCTCTTTTTTGAGTTAGCTGAAGCCATGAAGTCGTCCTTGCGCGCCTTACGGATGAATATTTTTCGCACCATCTTAACCCTTCTTGGCATCGTCATCGGGGTGGCTTCGGTCATCGTGATGCTCGCCATCGGCGATGGGGCAAAAAAAGAGGTGATGGACCGTATCAGTTCTTTAGGCACTAACCTTTTGGTTATTCGCCCAGGAAGTCCCAATACCAGAGGGTTTGCCAACATCGCTACCTTGGTGCCACAAGACATGAAAGCCGTCAACACCATGGACAATATCTTAGGCACCATGCCCGAATCCAGACGCAACACCACCGTGCGGTATGGGAATAACGACACGCAAACGCCCATCAATACAACCTCTTACGCTTTGCCTCTTATTCGCAATTGGCCCGTGGCACTGGGGACATTTTTTACCGAAGAAGACGAAGAAAATTTAGCCAAAGTAGTGGTACTTGGGCAAACGGTAGCCACGTCGTTGTTCGGGGAAAGTGACCCTTTGGGTGCCTTTGTCTTGGTGGACAATATCTTGTTCCAAGTCATCGGCGTCATGGCAGAACGTGGCGCTTCGGCCATGGGAGAAGATGAGGACGATGTCGTATTTATGCCCTACACGACGGGAAGTTTGCACATTTTGGGTTACGAATATTTGCGTAACATCACCGTAGCAGTAGAGGATGTAAAGGGCATCGACGAGACGCAAAAAGAGATAGAAGCTCTTTTGTTGGCGCGCCATGGAGTGGAAGATTTTCGTATTCGCAACATGGCTTCACTCATCGAAAATGTGAGCGAAACCCAAAACACCTTGACGATTTTGTTAGGTTCCATCGCGGGGATTTCCCTGCTCGTGGGTGGCATTGGAGTCATGAATATCATGCTGGTGAGTGTTACGGAGCGCACCAAAGAGATAGGCATTCGCATGGCAAATGGGGCGAGGATGCGCAACATCATGCAGCAGTTTCTCATCGAAGCCATCGTGGTTTCAGCCCTTGGGGGACTCATCGGCGTTTTTATTGGGCTAGTGGTCACGGGCGCCGTGGGGCATTTTGAGGTGTCGGTAGTGTACTCCGTGTGGCCCGTAGCATTGGCCTTTGGATGTTCGTTTTTAACAGGTCTTGTGTTTGGGTATTTGCCCGCCAAAAAAGCAGCCAAGCTTGACCCCGTGGTCGCCTTGGCGTCAGAATAGAGGAAACAGATGAAATACGTTGGATGGATGGTAAGCGTTGGATTAGTGCTAGGCGGCTGTGGCGTGAGTGAGCAAGGATTGCACCCCCAACTCACCCCGCCACATGCGTATACATACGCGCCATACGCGCCCATAGCCTTAGACCGTCAGTGGTGGCGTGGGTTTGGGGTGGAACCTTTAAACGTGCTTGTGGCGCGCGCGTTAGAGCACAATCACGACGTTTTAATCGCACACGAACGCATGAAACAAGCGCGCATCCAAGCGCGTATCAGTGAAGCAAGTACTTTGCCCCAAGTCAGTGCCTCAGCCAGCACTTCGCAGGGTGAATCCCGCACTTCTGGGGAGTCTTCGACCACAAGCAAATCCTCACGGGCCTCTTTGGGCGTGAGTTATGAGCTGGATTTGTGGGGAAAACTTGAGGCGCAAACACGTGTTGCCAAGGCTTCTTACCTCATCACGCAGTACGACGTGGAAGCGTCTAGGCTTTCGTTGGCAGCTAGCGTAGCGGAGTACTATTTTCAGCTTTCAGCCTTGCAAAAACGCATTGAACTTGGCGAAGAAAACCTTGCTATCACCCAAAAACTTTTGGAGATTACCACGCGCAAAGAAGCCGAAGGGGTGGTGACCATCATGGACGTAAACCGCCAAACTTCCACCTTGTTGCAGGCCCGTTCGAGTTTGCTTTCGTTGCGTACCCAAGCAAAACAAACGGCCAGTGCGTTGGCGATTTTGGTGGGCGAAACGCCCCAAGCTTTTGAAACTTCGGTCGCGCCGTTGGAGAAAATAAGCCTTCTCGATGTGGGTGCGGGGCTTCCTTCGGAGCTTTTGGAACGCCGTCCTGACATGGCTGCGGCAAAGGTGAAGTTAGAGCGTGCCTTTGCTTCCATGGAAGTTGCCAGTGCGGCGCGTTTTCCAAGCTTTAGCCTCACCGGAAGCTTAGGGGTTGCTAGTGCCGCGTTGCTTTCCTTGTCTAATCCGCTCACCACAAGCCTTTCAGGTGCGCTTGGGGCAAACTACACTTTGTTTGATGGCGGTGTTTTGGAAGGAAACTTGGAAAGTGCGCGCTCCAGCGGCCAAGAGGCGGTTTTGGAATACGAAAAAACCTTTTTGAGCGCCCTAAAGGAAGTGGAAGATGTGCTCTTAAACCGTGCTTTACATGTAAGGCAATTGGCCCTTCAAGAAGAGATAGTAGCACTGGAGCGCACAACCCTTCGCCAGTCAACCTTGATGTACGAAGAGGGTGCGGCAGAGTATGCGACCTTGCTTGATGCGCAACAATCCTTTTTTCAAACCCAAGACCAATATGTGGTTCAAACGCTTTCTTCTTTGACCTCGACGGTAGAACTTCACAAAGTACTAGGCGGTGGATGGGTGCGTTAAGCCTGCGTTTGAGCTGACGAGGTAAAGGTATTTTTTAGCGGTTTAATCACCACAAAAGCTTTCCAAGGTTACAATACCGACATTCATTATCAAAACCATATAGCCAGCAAAGATGTATCAGTAGCCAGCCAAAGGTTCAAAAAGGTGTGTGTATGGAAATGAAGCGTTGGATAGGCTTAAGCCTTGTGGCAGTGTGTGTGCTTGGTGCTTCAGAAGTGGAAACACTCGAAGAAGTGGTTGTGGTCGGAACGCGTACGGAGAGCTTGGCAAGCGCGCTTCCCATGCAAGTGAGTGTCATCACGAATGAAGAGATTGAAAATTCAGGTGCGGTAAATCTTGCAGATATTTTGAGCGAGGCGCACGGCTTACATGTAAGCCAAACGGGTGGCAATGGCCCGACGTTAAGCATCCGTGGGATGGCGGTGAGCGACACGCTGTTTCTTGTGGATGGTAAGCGGGTTAATGGGGAGTTTAGCAAAACCTACGAACTTGACCGTATTAGCGCGGGGATGATTGAGCGCATCGAGATTGTCAAAGGCAGTGCTAGTTTACTCTACGGCAGCGATGCCATGGGCGGGGTGGTGAATATCATCACTAAAAAGCCAAGTTCAGGTGTGGGCGGAAGCGTACAGCTCACCCACGGGGCCAAACAAAACAGCGCAGATGCGTTTGTGTACGCTAGCCACGAAGCTACTTCCTTTCGTCTGTATTCGAGTTACCTTGATCGCAAAGCCTTCCGCAAAGACCGCGTCAGCGAAGTAAAAGTGATGCAAGCGGGCGCGGAAACCACCCCTTCTGCTCTCGTAGGTGGTGGCAGTTGGGCGACGCTGCGCGGAGCACTTAGCGACAGCTACGCCATTTCAAGAGACTACCAAGATGCCCTAGAGCTTAAAAGCGTGGGGGTAGGCGTGATGCACACCTTTGCGGATAACCTGTGGGCAGACGTGGAAGTGCGCTATCTCAAAGAAGACAAAGAGGGGCGTTCGGTTGCTAGCCGCTACGCGACCGCTTACACCCAAGGTGGCAATAAAATCATGGCCGCAACCATTCCCACCCATCAATTTGATGACAACAAGCGCGTGGAAGCAAACCTTGGCGTAGGGTATGCGCCTTTGGAAGACTGGGAGTTAGAATACACCTTAGCCTACTCCAAATACGAAAAAGAGCGCCGCATTTACACGGACTTATGGCAAGAGTTGGGGTACAGTTCCAAAGAAGACTCTCTTTCAAGCTTTAACGAATCTACCCTCAAAAGACTCAACCACGACATTCTCTCAACCTACACCATTGCGTCAAACAACCGCGTTCTTGGTGGAGCAGAATACAAAACCTCCGACACCACCTCTTCGGCGTACGCTAAAAAACGCAACTCCAAAGCGGTATTTTTACAGCACGAATACGGCTTGCTTGAAGGGCTAAATCTCGTGTACGGCGTGCGCTACGACAAAGACTCCATCGGTGAAGATGCGACATCAGTGAGCGTGGGGGCCAGTTACGCGCTTAGCGAAGCGGTCGTGTTAAAAGCCAACTACGCCCAAGGGTTTCGCAGTCCCGATGACCGTGAGCTTTTTGTTGACCAAACCAACCCCCAAGGGCGCAAAATGCTAGGCTCCACGGTCATCGACGCAACGGTGGGCAAAACCACCGCGTGGGAACTAAAGCCCGAAACCAGCGAAACCTACGAAGCGGGAGTGCTTGTCAAAGGGGGCATCTGGAGCGCCGAAGCTACCGTGTTTCACACGAGTATCAAAGACCGCATCACCCAAGTGCAACCTACCACCGCGTACAACACCTTTGAAAACGTTGCTAAGAGCGAAATCAAAGGGGTGGAAGGAAGCGTGAGCGTGCGTTTTTCACCCACGTTTAAAACGCGCCTAAGCTACACGGCGTTGGACGCTAAAAACAAAACCGACAACACTAAGCTAACCGCTACGCCCGAATCTTTGGCGACCTTAACCCTTAGTTACTTCCCCCTTCCCAAACTCGAATTGCGTAGTACTACCCAGTACACGGGTAAACAAACCCTCTCCGACACGGAAAAAGTGGGGGGCTTTGGGGTGACGGGTGTACGCGTGGTGTACACGGGCGCGGCTAAAGGGCTAGACGTATTTGCCGGGGTGCATAACCTCTTTGGCAAAAGCATCCCCGAAGGGCTAGGCGTCATCCAAAAACACCAATACTACGCAGGTGCACAGTACAAATTTTAAGGAGATAACGTGAAAAAAGTAGTCAGTTTATTGTGTGTGTTAAGTTTAGTGTTGGTGGCCGCTGAAGAGGCGCCAAAAACGCCCTTGTTGGATGACCTTGTGCGTTTACATGTACCTATGCCGCTCATTAAAAAAGGAAAAATCGAGGCAACTCCTGAGCAATTTGCCCAGATAATCCAAGTAGCGCGACCGCTCATGCACGACCAATACAACCCCAAAATGAATGAAGTATTTGGGCTGGAGCGTCGCGTTCAACGCCTCATCTTGCAAGGTAAAACCAAGGAGGAAGTGCGTCCGCTGTTGACCCAGATTGCCGCGCTTAAGCTAGAAGCCCTAGAGATAAAAATCGACATTCTTAACGCCGTGCAGGGCATTTTAACCCCTGAGCAATGGGAGCAATACAAACCTCTTAGCCGCTAAACAGTTCCTTACATGTAAAGGCTTTACATGTAAGGATTCTAGGCCTCTTTTGCCTTTTCTCTAAGCTTGTCTTTTTTGCTTTTGCGCTTGCCTTTAAGCGGGGCTTGCCCTTTGGGTTGTGACGCGTTTGGTGTGGTGCTTTCAAATCCGCTGATGGATTCAAGTACCATGGCAGTCTGGCACCGCTTTTGGATGAGGGCAAAATGGGCGTGGTTTTCGGGCGTGACAAAGGTGATGCTCTCACCGCCATGCCCTGCGCGCGCTGTTCTTCCGATGCGGTGGATGTAGTCTTCAGTGGAACGGGGAAGGTCGAAGTTCACGACGCATTCGATGCCTTTGATGTCCAGTCCCCGCGCGGCGATGTCGGTGGCAAAGAGCAAGGAGACTTTGTGGTTTTTAAAGGCTTCGAGGGTTTTGGTGCGCTCTTCTTGGGAGAGGTTTCCGTGAAAAGAGGTGGTGTTAAACCCGTGCTTGTAAAATTTTGCCGCGATGTTATCGGCCGCTCTTTTGTTGGCCATAAACACAAGGACGTGTTTCCACGCGTGGGTGGTTAAAAGGTGCCGTAAAAGCGGCCCGCGGTTGTGGGCATCCACCTTAAACGCGCGTTGGATGAGGTGTTCGACGGTGGGCGTGCTCTCTTCGCTTACCCACAAAAACGTCTCGCTAATGGTGCGCGCGAGGGTTTGCATGGAAGGCGGGTAGGACGCGGAAAAGAGCAGGTTTTGACGTGCGCTTGGCAAGACGTGCAGCAAAGATTCGAGTGCTTCAGTAAAACCAAGGCTTACCATTTTGTCCGCTTCGTCTAGCACTAGCGTCTTTACATGGTGCAGGGAAATCTGCCCTTTTTGGAGGATTTCAAGTAAGCGCCCTGGTGTGGCTACGACCACATCGCACCCTTGTTGCACCAAGCGCATTTGCTCTCCTAGCCCTTCACCACCGATGATACTTACGACCCGTGGAGGTTGGGCAAGTGTGCTTCCAAAAAGGGAAAACGCCTCTGCCACTTGGACGGCGAGTTCGCGTGTGGGGGTGAGCACAAGGGCTTTGAGGGTCGGTTTTTTGCGCGCAGGTTCACTGGAGAGGGCGTGTAAAATAGGTAAAACAAAGCTGGCGGTTTTGCCACTGCCTGTTTGCGCAAGAGCGATGATGTCCTTGTTTTCAAGGGCCAAAGGGATGACTTTGCGTTGAATAGGCGTAGGATGGGTGAAGCCGTTTTTTAGGAGTGGGGCGTTAAAAATAGGGGAGAGTCCAAGGGCGTTAAAGGGCATAAAAGAAGTTCCTCGTGTGGTTTGGCGCATTGTAACATACAATGCGCTGTGCTAGACTATGGTTTGGGTAGATTTGACCAAACTAAACTGCCTCTTTCGCATTTCTCATCCAAATCTCATGACGCCTTTGTTACAATAGAAACATTATATTTAACACAGGAGCGGCGCGCATGAAAATAGGGCTTTTTATCCCCTGTTATATGAACGAGTTGTATCCAGGTGCTTCGATGGCGACACTGGAACTGCTCGAAAAACAGGGACTTGACGTAGAATACCCACTAGAACAAACCTGCTGTGGGCAACCCATGGCCAACACCGGGTGCATCAAAGACATGGAAACCTTGGCGAGGCGGTTTGTGAAGCTGTTTAAAGACTACGATTATGTGGTGGGGCCAAGCGGAAGTTGTGTCTCCATGGTGCGTAACAACTACGCTCAGTTTTTAGCAGGCGACCCTGACTTTGAACGCATCAAAACCAGAACCTTTGAAGTGTGCGAATTTTTGCACGATGTGATTAAGCCTCAAACCTTTAACGTCTCTTTTCCTTATAAAGTGGGCTTGCACAACAGTTGCCACTCGCACCGTGACGCGGGCCTAGGTGCGCCCAGTGAGCGCAATATTCCCTACTTTAACAAACTCGAAGCCTTGCTTGCTAAGGTCGATGACATTGAGCTAGTGAAGCTAGAGCGGGTGGATGAGTGCTGTGGATTTGGTGGTACCTTTGCCATCACCGAAAGTGCTATTTCAGCGTTTATGGGCACAGACCGCATCGACGACCACTTACGCGCGGGCGCGGAAATCATCACCGGGGCAGACTTGTCGTGCTTGATGCACATGGACGGACTCATTCGCCGTCAGGGTAAACCGCTACGGATTATCCACATTGTTCAGATTCTAAACGGAGGAGACCCCCATGGGACACCCAGAGTTAGCCGCTAAATTTACCCAAGACGTAGAGCGCACCCATTGGCACGACAAAGCCTTGTGGTTTGTGCGGGAAAAACGCGACCGCGCCAGTAAGAGTGTGCCTGAGTGGGAAGCCTTGCGACGCAAAGCCCAACAAATCAAAACCCACACCATGCAAAACCTTGATACCTATCTTTTGGATTTTGAGAAAAATGCGAAGGCCAAGGGGATTCAGGTGCATTGGGCTAAAAACGCCGAAGAGCACAACCGCATCACGTTGCAGATTTTAAACCTTCACAATGCCAAGAAAGTGGTCAAGAGCAAATCTATGCTCACCGAAGAGTGCCACCTAAATCCCTATTTGGAAAAACATGGCATTGAGGTCGTCGACACGGACTTGGGCGAGCGTATCATCCAGTTTCGCAAAGAACCACCTTCGCACATTGTTTTGCCTGCCATCCACCTCAAAAAAGAAGACGTGAGTAAAACCTTTCACGAGCATATTGGCACGGAAGAGGGCAACAACGACCCCACGTACCTTACCCGAGCGGCCCGTGCGCACTTGCGCGAAAAGTTCTTGGGCGCAGATGTGGGCATCACGGGGGTTAACTACGCGCTTGCTGATACGGGCGGGTTTGTGGTGTGCACCAATGAAGGCAACGCGGATTTGGGCGCGACTATCCCAAAAGTACACATCGCTTCCATGGGCATCGAAAAAATCATCCCGCGCCTTCAAGATTTGGCGGTCTTTACCCGCTTGCTTGCGCGCAGTGCGACGGGTCAGCCTATCACCTCTTATACCTCTCATTTTCACGGCCCCGTCGAAGGGGGTGAACTGCATGTCATCATCGTCGACAATGGCCGTTCGCCTATTTTGGGCTCAGAACACTACTCCCAAGCCCTCAACTGCATCCGCTGTGGAGCGTGCATGAATACCTGCCCTGTGTACCGACGCAGTGGCGGATTTAGCTACGAAGCGACCATTCCTGGGCCCATCGGGTCGACTTTGGAACCTTCTAAAGATTTGGCCAAACACAAAACCTTGCCCTATGCGTGTTCCTTGTGTGCGTCGTGTTCTAACGTGTGCCCCATTCGCATCGACTTGCACCATCAGCTTTATTTTCACCGCCAAGATGTGGTGAAGGCGGGATTGTTAGACAAGAAAAAAGAACGGGCGTTGAGTTTTGCAGGATGGTTGTTTCAGCACCCAAAAGTGTTAGATTTTTGTGGAAAAATGGCGCGAAAAGTGGTGCCTCATCTGCCCAGATGGATGATGTACACTTCCATGAACGCGTGGGGCGAGCACCGTGAGATGATGGATTTCCCTGAAAAAAGCTTCAAAGAACTCTACGCCGAGCGTCAAAAAAGGAAAGAATCATGAGCAGCAAAGAGAGCATTTTACAAAGCATTCGCCAGTATAAAAAAGAAAATACAGTGACGCTTCCTGATGATACGGGGTTTGTGCCGATGTCTTTTGAAAACCTTTTTGAGCAGTTTTCGACCGCGCTTGCGAGCGTTGGAGGAAAGGCGATTGTACTGGAGGATAGAACCCAGTTAGACGAGGCGATTCGGGCCATCATGACAGAAGCAGAACATATCGTGTGCAACGTTCCAGGATGCAGTTTGAGCAGTGATGATGGCTCCAAGTACGCCACGCCTCACGACTTAGCACACATCGACCTTGCTATCGTGCGGGGTGAGTTTGCCGTAGCGGAAAACGGTGCTGTGTGGATCAATGCAGACACGACACGCCACCGCGCCCTTTACTTTCTAGCCCAACATATTGTCATCGTCGTGGACAAAGAGCAGATTGTTCCTACCATGCACGAAGCGTATGCGCGGGTTTCTTTTGAAAAAGCAGGTTATGGGGTGTTTGTCTCAGGCCCTTCCAAGACCGCAGACATTGAGCAGTCTTTGGTTATCGGCGCGCACGGACCAAAATCAGGCTACGTGTTTTTAGTTTAACCTCACCAGGTAAGCCTTACATGGTAAGGCTTACTCCCACTTATTGCGCGGTGGCAAATAAGCTTTTATTTTTTCCAACAACACATGGGGATCTGCCTCGATGATGAGCATCTCGTGGTGAATGTCGTACATAAACCCTTCTTCTTTAACGTGCGCTAAAAAGGCGAACAAATGGGTGTAAAACCCACCGATGTCCAAAAAAGCGATAGGCTTTTTGTGGTACCCAAGTTGCGCCCACGTCCACGCTTCAAAAATCTCTTCTAACGTCCCCACGCCTCCAGGCAGTGCTACAAAAGCATCACCGCGCGCGGCCATCATGGCTTTGCGTTCGTGCATGTTGTTGACGATATGCAACTCACTCACGCCCGTGTGAGCAAGCTCTTTTTGCTCTAAAGACTGAGGGATAACGCCCATGACGTGCCCACCTTGGCCAAGAACCGCATCAGCGACGGTTCCCATGAGGCCTACTTTTCCGCCTCCATACACCAAGGCGTGCCCTTCCTTGGCAAGGATTTCTCCAAATACAGCGGTTTCTTTGGCGTATAAGGGATTCTTGCCGCCACTTGAACCGCAAAAAACGGCGATGTTCATGAGCGCTCCTTTTGTTTGAAATTGACTTGGGTGATAAACACACCCAGAAAAATCACTCCCGCTGCGAAGAGCTGGGCAGTGTTGAGGGTTTCGCCTAAAACAACATAGGCCAAGATAACCACAAAAGCGGGGATGAGGTTGATAAACACCGAAGCCCTAGACGCAGGCAGTTTGGTGAGGGAAAAGTTAAACAATCCGTAGCCTCCAAGGGTCACGACGACACCTAGATACACGATGGCTAGCATCCCTTCCAAACTTACCACAGGAAGCGCGCCTTGCCACTCCCAAAGGGCCAAGGGAAGGTAAAAGAGAGCACCCGCAAAAGCTTGGATGGCGGTGAGGAAAAGGGCGGAAAAACGCTGGGTGAGGTGCTTGATGATGAGGGTGTATCCCGCCGCGCAGAGCATGGCGAGAAACTCAAGGGTGTTGCCAAGGAGCGGGTTAGGCGCAGACGCTTCTGCAGAAGCTTCGAGGCTGAGCCAAATGGCACCCAAGATAGCAAGGGAGGAGCCTAAGAGAAGTTTTTTGGTGATGATTTCTTTGAGAAAAATCCCAGCACCTATGGCGGCGAGCAAGGGCATGGTGGAGGTGATGACACCCGCTTGGGACGCGGAGGTGTACTGCAAGGCTTTGATTTCAAAGAGAAAGTAAAGACAGGGTTCTAAGAGCACCATAGCAAGGAGGTATTTGATGTCTGAGGCGGTAAACGTGAGGCTACGAAAAGAGTTCCAAAACAGTAAAAAGACCACAGACGCGGCCACCATGCGCCCAAAGATAATGCTCATAGGCCCCATGGTATCTAGCGCGATTTTAAGAGCGATGAACGAGCTTGCCCAGATGAGGGTGGCGGTGACAACGGCGAGGGTGCCAATGGTTTTGTTACTAAGAGGTTCTCTCACGGAATACTTTCATAGTGGAATTGGAGTAAAATAGACGCGTATTATAGCCAAAGTGCTTTACATGTAAAGGAAAGCTATGCGATTTGCAATCTATCTATTGGTTTTAGGAATGGTAGCGTATCAAGTGTTTGTCAAACCCCGTCCCCTTCCCCAAAATGCGGTACTTCCTTACGACACGCGTATTTTAGCTTTTGGGGACAGCCTTACCTTTGGAACGGGGGCCGAAACAGGGTATCCCACAAGGCTGGCGCAACTGCTGAAGGTTGAAGTTATTAACGCGGGCGTGCCAGGTGAAGTGAGCGTGCAGGGGTTGGCGCGCCTTGGCGGGTTGCTTGAAACGCATCGTCCCAACATCGTCATCTTGTGCCACGGAGGCAATGACATTTTGCGCCGCATGGACATGGCACAAGCCGAGGCTAACGTGCGTGGGATGATTACCCTTGCGGAAGCTTCGGGTGCAAAAGTGGTGCTTGTGGGCGTGCCGTTGTTTACGGGGATTAGCGTTTCTACGGCGGATTTTTATGACACTATTGCCAAAGAAACGGGCGTGGTGTATGTGCCCAACGCCCTTACAAACATCATCAAAAACAGTGCGCTTTTAAGTGACCGCGTGCATCCCAACGACGAAGGATACGCACAGTTGGCAAAAGCGCTGTATGAGGTGTTGTTACGCTCTTTTAGTTAGCGTAGGATTTGAGGACGGCGATGATCTCTTTGGCGTAAGTTTGTGCCAAGAGCACGACTTCCTCTTCTTCTAGGGTCAACACCGCTTCTTTTTGCGGGATGTTGTGACGCAAGATGGCAAACTGCGTGCACGTTTTATAAAGGGCGGGCGCGTCAAGTTTGGTAAATTCTACGAGAATATGTTTAGGCATGTGTTTGGGTTCAAGCTTGGCAAGGGAGTCGGCCTTGGCCAAATAAGCTTCAAGTGTTGGTGTCATGGGTCTCCTTTAAAAAGTGAAATTGTACACAAGCGGGCGTTACATGTAAAGATGTATAAAATAGTTACACATGTTTCAATTTTACATTATTAAATATAACTTAAAATAGTCTTTTTTGCAGTTATATTTAATAATACGCCTAGAAATCCCTCTTTGACTCTTAACTTTTCCACAAATTTCAAAAAAACGTTACAAATTTACACTCAATTTTAAAAGTCATGTTCCTTTTTCGTCACTTTCCTCCAATGCTACGCTAATGCTACGCCGAGGTTTTACTATGACCATGTAAATTCATCAAAGGAGACAGAATGAACCCAGAAGTTGCGCAAGCGTACTGGAAGGAAAATATCTCAACTATCCTCAAACTCTTAGTCGTGTGGTTTGTGGTGTCGTTTGGATGCGGCATTATCTTCATGGAAGAGCTTAATGCCATTGAGTTTGGCGGCTATAAGCTAGGCTTTTGGTTTGCCCAACAGGGTGCTATGTATACCTTTGTCATCCTCATTTTTGTCTATGCAAAGATGATGGAGCGCATTGAAGAAAAATACGATATCCACGAATAGGAGCTTGCAATGGAACTTCAAACGTTAATCTACCTTTTTGTGGGCGCCTCTTTTGCGCTGTACATTGGCATCGCCATTTGGGCGCGTGCGGGTTCAACCAAAGAGTTTTACGTGGCAGGCGGTGGAGTACATCCTATCGCCAACGGTATGGCAACGGGCGCGGATTGGATGAGCGCGGCCTCGTTTATCTCCCTTGCGGGAATCGTCTCGTTCATCGGGAGTGATGGTTCAGCGTATTTGATGGGCTGGACAGGCGGCTATGTGCTTCTTGCCATGCTTTTAGCACCGTATTTGCGCAAGTTTGGAAAGTTTACGGTGCCTGATTTTGTGGGTGATCGTTACTACTCTGACATTGCGCGTTTGGTAGCGGTGGTGTGTGTTATCTTTATCTCCTTTACCTACGTCGCAGGGCAAATGCGCGGGGTTGGCATCGTGTTTTCACGCTTCTTGCAAGTGGATATTAACACAGGCGTTATCATCGGGATGGCCATCGTATTTGTGTACGCGGTACTTGGGGGTATGAAGGGCATCACCTATACGCAAGTCGCCCAGTATTGTGTAATGATTTTTGCCTTTACGGTACCTGCGATCTTTCTTTCCTTGCAAGTGACCGATACCTTTATCCCTCAGCTTGGCTTTGGTTCAAAGATTGCCTTTGAATTTGACAACGGGGTGCAGATGATTGACAAAGGGACGTACCTCTTGCACGCCCTTGACCAGTCTATCCAAGACCTTGGATTCGCGGCCTATACGTCGAGTATTTCAGGAACATGGAACGTGTTTATGCTAACCACAGCACTCATGCTTGGTACAGCGGGATTGCCTCACGTTATCGTGCGCTTTTTTACCACACCTACGGTAAAAGGGGCGCGTATTTCAGCAGGATGGGCGTTGCTGTTCATCGCTATTATGTACACCTCTATCCCAGCAGTTGCAGGATTTGCGCGAGTGAATCTCATTAAGAACATCCAAAACGTGGAGTACCAAGCGTTCATTAACGGGGAAACTACCCATCTAGATGGAAGCACCAATCATGGCGCATGGTTTAAAACCTGGGAAGATTCAGGCTTATTGGCTTGGAATGACCGCAATGGCGATGGAAAAATCCAATACGCTGCGGGTGCTGCCTTCACAGGACGTCCTGCCTTTACAGGAGAGCGTGGGGTTTATGGAGAGCGTTTGGTCTCCAACGCCGCGGCGACACATACAGCGAGTGCGGATGAGATGCGCGCTAGTGGCAAGCTCGTCAATGAGTTGTACGTAGACAATGACATCATCGTACTTGCAAACCCTGAGATTGCAGGGCTTCCTAACTGGGTTATCGCCTTCATCGCTGCGGGCGGTTTGGCGGCGGCACTTTCTACAGCTGCTGGACTTTTGCTGGTTATCTCTACGTCCATTTCCCATGACCTTTTGGGTAAAGTACTCATGAAAGACAAGGTGACAGGGCGTTCTAAGATGAGCGAAAAAGCAGAACTTATGTCTGCGCGACTTGCGGCGGTAGTAGCTATCATCGTG
>JACUTV010000128.1 GCA_014859645.1 Campylobacterales bacterium | reverse complement strand
ACGCTAGAGAGCTCTAGGAAATTTCTCTCAAAAATGGGTTTTTCAGGGGTGACTACGTAGCCAATAGCTAAAAGCTGCAATACCATGCGTACCGAGGCAACGCCAAGGGGTTTGATGCTAAAGCCCCAACGGGCCATTACGATTCCAAGCATCACTAAAGGAAGCGCCATCAGCGCAAGGGCTTCCCAGGAAATATGTGTCATTTTTCTCCTTACATGTAACGCATTAAAGGAGAAAGTATAACACGCAAAAAAAAATATTTACCCAAATTTTCCAGTGATATACTGCTCTGTTTTATCTTCTTTAGGGTTAACAAACATTTGCTCTGTCTCGCCGTATTCAATCAAATCACCCAAGTGGAAAAAGGCCGTGTAGTCTGCAACGCGCGCGGCTTGTTGCATGTTGTGGGTTACTACGACGATGGTAAAATTTTCTTTAAGCTCTACCATCAAGTTTTCGATAATCTGCGTCGAAATGGGGTCGAGTGCGGAAGTGGGTTCATCCATCAAAATAACATCGGGTTGTACCGCGATAGCACGGGCGATACACAAGCGTTGCTGTTGGCCGCCTGAGAGTGCCGTACCTGGCTGTCTGAGCTTGTCTTTGACTTCATTCCAAAGTCCCGCGCTTTTGATGGCTTTTTCTACAAGCTCATCACACTCAGGGCCTTTTTTGACAATGTCGTGCATCAAGGGCGCGTAAGCGATGTTTTCGTAAATGCTTTTGGGGAAAGGGTTGGGTTGTTGGAACACCATCCCGATGCGCTTACGCACCGCGACCACGTCTACATTTGGGTCATAAATATCATGCCCATCAATCTCCACCTTGCCTTCAATACGCACGGAACCAATCAAGTCATTCATGCGGTTAAGGCACCGCAAATAGGTCGATTTGCCACATCCTGAAGGACCAATAAAGGCAGTGATTTTCTTTTCAAAAATATCTAAGTTCACGCCTTTAAGTGCTTGGTTGTCGCCGTACCATAGCTTTAAATCGCGCGAACATACCTTTACATGTAAACCCTCTGTATTCATTCTTTTATCCTTCGTTACCATTTTTTCATGTATTTACGGCGCAAGAAGATTGCGACGGTATTGAGCGAAAGCAAGATGGTGAGTAGCACCAAAATACCCGCTGCAGTCTTTTCTATGTACATCTTTTCAGGCATTCCCGACCACGTATAAATCTGTGCGGGCATGACCGTTGCCGCTTGAACAATACTTGTGGCCGCGTCAGGAACAAACGCAATCATCCCCACCATGATGAGTGGTGCCGTTTCCCCGATAGCTTGCGCTAGGGCAATGATAGAACCCGTGAGCATGCCTGGAAGCGCCATGGGAAGCACGTGGTCTTTCACAATCTGCCACCGCGTAAGCCCCAACCCAAATCCCGCTTGTCGAATGGAATCAGGCACCGATTTAAGTGCGGCTTTGGAGCTGACGATGATGATAGGCAAACTCATGAGTGCCAAGGTCATCCCGCCCACCAACGGTGAACTGCGCGGCACGCCAAAAAAGTTAATGAATATGGCAAGGCCTAGCAAACCAAACAAGATGGAAGGAATAGCCGCAAGGTTGTTGATATTGATCTCGATAATTTGCGTGAGGCGGTTATCGGGCGCAAACTCTTCCAAGTAAATCGCCGTCATGATGCCAATGGGCACAGCGATGGCCATGGTCACAAGCATGGTCAAGATTGAGCCTATGATGGCCGAGAAAAAGCCCGCATTTTCAGGAATCTTCGAATCCCCCGTGAAAAAGAAAATGGTGTTAAAACGTAATTCAACCTTGCCTTCGGCTTTAAGCTTTTCCACTGCTTCAATCTGACTTTCCTTTAGGCGGTTTTGCCTGTTTTTCATGTATTGGTCAGTTTCTGCCGCTCCAAGCGCCCATAAGGTTTGGGTTGTACCTATCCACTCAGGATGCTTTTCTATCATCTTAGGCAAGCCGCGAACCCACGCACGAGAAATAATCGACAACGATTCTCGGTCAAACTCCGCGTAAGGGTTTTTTAGCGTGCGCTCCGTGATGGAGACATCGACTTTCACGTAAGCTTGCTCAAGTGCGGGAAGCCCTTGGCGAAACATGTCGAAAAGGAAAAAGCCCAAAAAAGCGATGGACGTTGCCAGTGCCGTAGCGGCAATGCGCCTAAAGCGTGTCGCTTTTTTATTGCGTTTTTCGATTTGCGGAATGTAAAAATAGTCGTTTTTTTGCATCGTTTGCCCTTAAAGATTGGATACTTTGTATTTTTTGTGAAACGAGCGAATCAGATACACTGAAATCACGTTGATGATAAGCGTCACCACAAACAGCACCAAACCAAGAGCAAAAGCTGCCAAGGTAAGGGAACTATCAAAGGCTTGGTCACCTACCATGGCTTCGACAATTTTCACCGTCACTGTTGTCATGTCTTCGAGCGGATTCCACGTAAGGTTTGGTCTTAATCCTGCGGCCATGACCACAATCATCGTCTCACCAAGGGCGCGTGAAATGCCTAACAATACCGCCGCGATGATGCCTGGCATGGCCGAGGGAAGAACGACAAATTTGATGGTTTCGGCTTTGTTCATCCCTAAGGCCAAAGAGCCATTGCGAATGTTGTTTGGCACCGAAGTAATCACGTCATCCGAAAGAGAAGCAATAATAGGAATAATCATAATCCCCATAACAATCCCCGCGCCCAAGGCGCTTTCAAAGGAAGCATTGATGCCAAGTGCGCTAAAAAATGACACAATAAGAGGAGCCACCGTGATAGCAGCAAAAAAGCCGTACACAACCGTAGGAATCCCTGCCAAAATCTCTAGCGCAGGTTTAATGCGGTTGCGGCCTTTGTCGCTAGCGTATTCGGAGAGATAAATGGCCGAGAGCAAACCAATAGGCACCGCTACTAACATCGCGATGGCGGTGATGTAAAAGGTACCTGCAAAAATCGGTACAGCGCCAAATTTAGCCCCCGCCACATCTTCATGACCGCGACCTGCCCCTTCTAAAAAGGCTGTGTCGGGTTCCCATGTGGTGCCAAATAAAAAGTTAATAAAACTCTCACGTTGGAAAAAGTGAAAGGCTTCAAAAACGATGGAAAAAAGAATACCAAAGGTGGTGATGATGGAAACAAAAGCAGCTAGCAACAGCAAGCCACGAATAAACCCTTCTACCAAATCTCTCGCCTTGGTGCGTTCGTTCATTTTTGTACTCAAAGCATACAACGAAAAGGCCGACACGCCCAACGCCGCAGCAATGAGCATTAGTGGTGGAATAGAAGCTACTCCAAAAAGAGATAAAAATACCCCTACAACCCCTATCATGATGGCAGGAAGTCCTGTGTAGAGCGTGACAAACCAACCGTACTGGTCGGGCTGAGAGTGCATTTTTAGCCCCTTGGCGCGAATGCCAATGGCCCGTCCTTTGCCGATAACAAAGGCGATAAAGAGGAGCGGGAAGAGTCCCCCAAAAAAGATAAGAAAGAGTGTTTGTGTGCTCACGTATTGCCCTTTTAGTGCCTTACATGTAAAGGGAAATCCCTTTACATGTAAGCGTAGAATTACTTAAGTACTGTGTGATTTTTAACCATGTCTTCGGTTAAAGGAGTGCGTGCTTTTACAGAAGCTTGTACCTTTTTGATTTGATCTGCTGGCATAGGAATCAGTCCGATAGTTTTCAAAACGCCGTCATTACCGATCATTGCATCACTTACAAACAAGTCAAGGTAAGCATCCATGCCTTTTACTTTAGTAAAATGGTCAGCTTTGGCGTAGAAGAAAAGGCTACGTGCAACAGGGTATTTAGCACTTGCGATATTTTCAAAGTTAGGCTCAATACCGTTAAGGGTTACGCCACTGATTTTGTCGTGGTTTTCTTCCAAGAAGCTGTAACCAAAGTAGCCAAGGGCGTCTTTGTCTTGTACTAAGCGCTGTACGATAAGGTTGTCGTTTTCACCACCAGGGATAAACGCGCCATCAGTACGAACTTTTTTGTATTTGCCTTTTTGTTTTCCGTAAGCTTCAAATTTCTTAGAAGCTGTTTCCATTACCATTTCGTCAAACGCATCACGGGTTCCTGAGGTTGTAGGAGCGCCAATGATTTTGATTTCGCGGTTAGGAAGTTTAGCGTCGATGTCACTCCATTTTTTATAAGGGTTTTTTACAAGGCTTTTGCCGTCTTTACTTGGCACTTCTTCTGCAAGGGCTAAAAAGATTTGCTCAAGTGTAAGGTCTAGTTTTGGGTTAGTATTGCTTTGAGCAATAGAAATGCCGTCAAATCCAATCACCACACCTGTAATGTTGTTAACACCATTTTTCTTGCACTCTTCGTATTCAGAAAGTTTCATTGGGCGTGAAGCATTGGTAAAATCTGGAGAGTTCAAATCGTTGCTAGCACAAAAGATTTTCATCCCGCCGCCTGAACCAGTGGATTCAACAACGGGGGTTGCCATGCCTGTAGTTGCACCAAACTCTTCAGCGACATAACTAGAAAAAGGATACACCGTAGAGGATCCAACAATACGAATCTGATCGCGCGCTTGAGCAGCACCAACTACCATCGCTGCAACTGCCGTAGCAAGCATGGTTCGCTTTAAAAGTGTCATTAACAACTCCTTGAAAAAATGTAATTTCGGGGGAGATTGTAACGCGAAATAATTACCAAATGGATACAAGAAAGGCTTTACATGTAACGAAAAAAGAGGCGGGAGAAAGAAGAAAAAGCCCCAAAATGGGGCTTTTGAGGTTTGGAGATTAACGTTTAGAGAACTGTGGACTTCGGCGTGCTTTGCGCTTACCAAATTTCTTACGTTCTACCACGCGTGAGTCGCGAGTTAGAAGGCCTTTAGGTTTAAGAAGTGCTCTAAAGTCTGCATCCATAGAGGCAAGGGCTTTAGAAATACCATGACGAAGTGCTTCGGCTTGTGCAGAATAACCGCCACCCAAGGTGTTTGCTACTACGTCCATAGAAGCTTCTTGCTTCGTAACAAGCAAGGGCTGAACCACTTTAAGTTTAATCGCTTCGTGACCGCCTAACCAAGAGTTAAGGTCCATGCCATTGACTACAATCTTACCGCTACCTGGGCTTACCCAAACTTTAGCGACAGCTGATTTTCGTTTTCCAGTTGCATAAATTTTTGCCATCGTTATTTTCCTTCTGCCGAGCTAACTTGGGCCGTATGGGGGTGTTCGCCACCTGCATAGACTTTGAGTTTTTTAAGCATATCGCGTCCCAAGTTTGTTTTAGGAAGCATGCCGCGTACTGCGAGTTTGTAAAGTTTAACAGGGTTATTTGCAAAAAGTTCACCCATTTTTTCGCTTTTCGTGCTACCAAAGTAGCCAGAGTGTCGGTGATACAATTTTGCATCAAGTTTGTTACCACTAAATTCTGCCTTGCTTGCGTTGATGATGATTACATAATCCCCACAATCAACATTTGGAGTAAACGAAGGTTTGTGTTTTCCACGGAGAATCGAAGCAACTTCGGTCAAAATACGACCAAATTTCTTTCCTTCTGCGTCAATCACGATCCAGTCTCGTTTTACTTCATGTGGCTTGGTTACTTTTGTCATACGTTATGCCTTTGCCAATGTGTTTTAAGAGTCGTGATTGTAATCAAGATATACTTAT
>JACUTV010000127.1 GCA_014859645.1 Campylobacterales bacterium | reverse complement strand
TGACGATAAAATAAGTAAAGCAAAATATTCTTATAATATAAGATAATCTAATAAACACCTATTCTTAAGGCCTAAAAATAGGCTTATTGCGCCCAAAAAGCTAAAAAAAGACTATTTTTGGTAAATTATTTTTGTTTTAAAAGCCAAAAAAGAGCAATTGTAAAGAAATTTTTACTAAAAATTCCAAATCTAGAAGGCCCAATCCGTAGGCATTTGGACAATATTGACGTTAAAAAACCCAAAAGGTAAACTTTTTTATAAGTTTTCTATAAGCCGTCTCTTCTACAATGAAGGTATCAATTTATGGTTTTTGATAGTTCTACAAGAGTTAACCTTAAGCCCTAAATCTAAAAGGAGAGACGATGAGTGTTGAGATCTCACGACGGAGATTTCTTCAGGGTAGTGTGGCCCTGAGTATAGCTGGAGGTGTTTCAATGACCTCTTCTCAAGTCCTTGCAAGTGCCAAAGAGAAAAATTCGGTGGACGGCAAAGGCGTGACGAAGAAAGTTGCAACGGTGTGCGAGATTTGTGTCAATAAATGCGCGGCGGTTGCGCACGTGGAAAATGGTGTTGTGACCAAGCTAGATCCAAACCCACTCTTTCCAAAATCTCGCAATATGCTCTGTCCACGCGGAAATGCAGGGATTGATGCGCTGTATGACCCCGATAGACTCAAATACCCCATGATTCGTGATGGTGAAAAAGGAAGCGGCAAATTCCGACGTGTCAGTTGGGAAGAAGCGTACCAATACATCACCGATAAAATGGTAAAAATCTTAGAAGAAGAAAAAGACAACCGCTCCACCATCGCTTTTTGTGCGGGCGAAGGTATGGGTGAACATAACTTTAAAAACCTTTTTGGCGCCTTTGGTTCAGGCCATTGGCTCAACCACTCGACACTGTGTTTGGCCACCGCTGTTTCAGGCTACGCAGTAACCATCGGCGGTTATGGTCAAGCGGATTTGCAAAACGCCAAATACGTCATTATGGCGGGTGCTAACCGTGCAGAAGCTATCGTCACGCCCGACACCATGGATTTTTTCAAACGTACCAACGGACGAGGCGCGAAGCTTATCTGTGTGGACCCTCGTTTTACCAACACCGCCGCTAAAAGCGATAAATTTTTAGGCATCAACGTCGGCACCGACCTTGCCTTTGTGTTGGCATTAACGTACGTGGCCCTTTCTGAAGAGCGTTATAACAAAGCGTACGTAGAAAACCACTTTAACAACTTTGACGAATACAAACAGCACATTCTTTCCAATAACTACACCCCTGAATGGGCAGAAAAAATCACCGGCATCAAAGCGGACGACATTCGTGAAGTCGCTAGAGACTTCATGGCGCACGCGCCTCAGGCTATCTACTACCAAGGCAGACGTTCTACGTGGAGTCAAGATGACTTCCAGCTTCGCCGTGCGCAAGCTATTTTTTCAGCCCTTGGCGGCGGAATCGACGTCAAAGGCGGGATTTGCTTTGGGTCAAACATCGCCATCAAAGGCCACGATGCGCCAGCTCCTCTTTACGATAACGCCAAGCCACGCATCGAACGAGACGAAGCGGCCATTGTAGGAGCTTCTGGGGCGTGGGTTCCTTTTAGAAACATGATTTTAGAAAACCGCGCGCCTTACCCTGTGCGTGGACTGTTTGTGTACAAGCATAACCTCATGCACAACATGCCCGATAGCAAAAAAACCGAAGCATTTTTGAAAAAGCTTGACTTGGTGGTGACTATTGAAACCATGCCAAGTGATACAGTGATGTTAAGTGACGTAGTGCTTCCTGAATGTACCTACCTTGAGCGCACCGACCCAGCAGCAGCCTTTGGTGGTATCGAACCTGCTGTGATTCAGCGCAACAAAGCCGTTGAGCCCATGTTTGAAAGCAAATCTGTACTGCAAATCTTGAAAGAATTCACCCAAGTGGCGAGCAAGCCGTTGTTTGAAGTGACCAAAAAGTACGACGAAATGGTGCAAATGGACATCGAAGACAGAGGCGAAGAAGAGGTCTTTGAAGAGTACGACCTAGCGCACGCGTTCCAAGAAACCCAAGAGGAAATCAACACCCATGCGGTAGAAAAATACCCAGGCGCCGCACAAGTCTTGGCTGAAAAAGGGGTGTTTTATCCAAATATGGACACCTATTTCAAGCAAGTGAGCACGAACGAATACGAGTACTACCCTGACCACAAACGGTTTTATTCTGTGCGTAATGGCAAACTCAATACGCCATCAGGCAAGGTAGAGTGCAAGGTTGAATCCCTCACCGCGCGTGGTATTGACGCGATGCCCACGTGGCATGCTCAAAACCAACTGGTTACCCCGCAAGACCACTTCCGTTTTGTGACAGGACGCCATGCGCAATTTACCCAATCAGCTACGGCGAACAATCCCGCACTGTTGGATTTGATTCCGACCAACTACTTGTGGATCAACAGACGCGTCGCAAAAACACGCGGAATCAACTTCGGCGACATGGTAGAGGTGAAAAGTAAGGTAGGGGCAACGGTATTGCCTGCGTACCCGACGGAAAAAATCGGACCGCAAGCGCTCTTTTTTGTACACGGGTTTGGTGTGCAGTCTGAAAACATGCGTTTGGCGCACAACAATGGTGGGCATGGTTCCTCCATTTTGGAAGATGGCGTAGAGCCCGTACACGGATCCACCTGTCTCCACGACACAATCGTTAGCATTAAAAAGGTGTAAGTCATGGCAACTTATGGAATGGCATTAGATTATAAAAACTGTATCAACTGCAAGGCCTGTGAAGTGGCGTGCAAAAAGGAAAACGGTGTCCAACTTGGCGCGGACCAATTTCGTATTTGGGTGGGGGTAAAAGAAGAAGAGGGGCAGTTTCCAAACATCTCCATCGCTTCCCAAGCCTACCAACCTAGCCAGTGCCAACAGTGCTCCAATGCACCGTGCAAGGAAGTATGCCCCACGAGTGCGACGTATTATGACGAAAATGGCGTCGTACGTGTAGATGTGGACCGCTGTATTTTGTGTACGTACTGCATCAATGCGTGTCCTTACGATGCGCGCTTTATCGATGACCGCACGTGGACAGTAGATAAGTGTAATTTTTGTTCACCTACGCGCCTAGCCAGTGGCGAAACCACCACGGCATGTCAGGCAACATGTCCGACGAAAGTGCGTGTTTTTGGGGACATGGATGATCCTTTGAGTGAGATTTCGCAGCTTTTATCACGACGCGAATACAAACAGGTCAAAGCCCATTTGGGAACAAGACCAAAACTTTTTTATCTACTCTAGGGGGTGAGGCATGAATCCAATTTCATTAAAACATTTGATCAATTTTGAGAAAACGCCACTAAACTTGCTTATTGCTATCTCAACGGTGGTGCTTTTAGGTGCATTTGCAGCGGGAGCTGTGAGCTTTATTTTGCACGGGCATCACGCCTTTAACGTCTCGCGCCAACATCCTTGGGGCTTGCTTATCGTCATGTACGTGTTTTTTGTTGTTTCTTCTACAGGGCTTTGTATCATCTCTTCCATCGGCCACGTGTTTGGCGTGAAAGAGTTTCAGCAAATCGGCAAGCGGGCCATTGTCGGGGCGATTATCGCTTTGGTTTCTGGCTTTGCGGTGATTGCTCTTGAAGTAGGCCACCCTGTACGCATGGTGATTTACAACATCCTAACCCCTAACCTTGCTTCGGCGATTTGGTGGATGGGAACCTTGTATGGCGCGTACTTAGTGTTCATCACTATTGAGTTTTTCTTTTTGGTGCGCAATGACCACAAGTATTCCAAGCTTTTTGGTATCGGCGGCTTGCTTTTTGGCCTTGCGGCCCACAGTAACCTTGGGGCGGTTTTTGGCTTCTTAGTTTCGCGCCCTTCGGCCAATGGGGTGTTTTATCCTGTCTATTTCATCCTCTCGGCGATGATTACGGGATGTTATTTGATTTACTTGATGTACGGTTACCGCTACAAAATGAACTTTCCTGAAGAAGTAGCGACGATGCTTAAAAAGCTTGCCAAGATTTTAGGAATGTTGCTTGCGATTTTGATTTTCTTTGAATTTTGGAAGATTATTACCGCGTTGTACGGCAACTTGCCAGAGCGCGCTGAGACGATTTTTTACGCCATCCAAAGTCCAAGCTTTATCATCGGCGAAGTGATTTTGGGGATGCTCATTCCGTTTTTCATCATTCTGTTTTCTAACGGCGAAGCCATCAAGCCTTTGGTCTGGGCTTCACTTTCTGGAATGGTCGGCATCTTTTTTATGCGCTATAATCTCGTACATGACACGTTGGTTTACCCTATGCAAACCCTAAAGGTACGTGAGTATCAATTACCTCCAGGCATGGTAAGTTATTTTCCCTCCGCCACAGAATTTGCCATTGGCTTTGGAGGCATTGGGATTGCGTTGATGATGTATTATGTTGCAAGCAAAGTATTTAAATTAGACGACGAACCACACACACACTAAAAGGAGATACAATGCGTTCTACATTTGTTGGTGCATTAGCACTTACGACGGCTCTACTCTTTACAGGTTGCGCTACTACTTCTAGCACAACATCCCCCGCAGCGGCGCAAGCTGTTCTTACTAAGCCTTCTGCTTCAGTGCAGAAGTTTATCGATCAATACAAACTTGAAGTGGTCGATTACGAATATACCCGTTCTAAACTTGGCAACGGGATGCGTTCAGGTGCTAAAGCTGTTTTCATCGACTCACGTCCTGACAGGCTTTACAATGCCAGTACTATTCCTTCTAGTATTCAAATCCACGATACAGACTTTAAAGAGCACGTTGTGCGCATTAAAGATGTTCCTAAAGACAAAGAGATCATCGTCTTTTGCCAAGGATGGGAGTGTGCTAAAAGCCCAAAAGTGGCAGGATGGCTCAAAGAGATGGGTTATACCAATGTCAAACTTTACCAAGCAGGTCTTCCTGAGTGGATTACCAAAGACTACGTAGAAGTTGGCACAGGCACCCTTAAGGCTGCTTTTGACAAAAACGGTGCGTTTATTATTGATGCACGCCCTTATAAAATGTTCCTAGCCGAAACCATTCCTGGTGCTATCTCCATGAACGACACCGAAATGCCTCAGCTTATGGGACGTTTCCCTACAGATAAAACCACGCCTATCATCACCTTTTGTGCAGGATGGGAGTGCCACAAGTCTCACGCGGTTGCGCAAAAACTTGTTTCTCTTGGCTACACCAACGTTTCTAACTACTCCGCGGGTCTTCCTGCATGGAAAAAAGCAGGCCTAAAAACCACCAAAGGCAGTGACGAAGCAGCTTCTGGCGGCGCCGTAACCCTTACTAAACCGTTTATGGGTCCTGTGAAAAAAGGCTTAGATGAAGGTTCAGTAGACGGCCAATGGTTCCTTGAAGTGTACAAAAACCTTCCTGCTGGTATAACCGTAGTAGATGCACGCAGAAGCGATGAGCGTGCTGCTGGCGCCATCCCTGGAACCTTACATGTATCACTAGAAGAAAACTCCACTGAAGCCTTCCTTGCGAAGCTTCCAAAAAGTGGCTACATCATCTTCCACTGCGCTGCAGGCGGACGTGCTATGGAAGCGCAGATGAAAGCTAAAAGTGCTGGCATGACCAATGCCGTCTTTTTGGACGCAGGTATTA
>JACUTV010000249.1 GCA_014859645.1 Campylobacterales bacterium | reverse complement strand
CCACCATGTCCCCAAAAAGGGTGGGCAGTTTGGAATCAGGAGAGAGCAAGGTGATGACCTCGTGTAGGTTTAGCAATTGTTCAGGGGTGAGGTTGCGTACGTAGAGGTTTTGATCGCTGTTAAAACGCACCACGTCTTCGCCTATTGCCTCAAGGGCATCGGCAAATTTTAAAGCATGTTCAAAATGAATATCTCCCAAATAAATAGGCACTTTACAGCCAAAAAGTCCCGCTTGTTTTTGGGCAAAAACGTAGCGTTTCCACCATGTTGTATAAGAAGCTGGAGGGGTAAAAACACTGGGATTTGCGCTCTTTGAAGGGGAAGTGACAAGGGCAATTTCCCAATCGCCCTCGGCTTTAACCTTAGCCAGCTCTTCTTCCACGTAAGCACGAAAGGTCTCTTCGCCTAGCTCTTCAATCAAAAAGCGCAAGCGTGCGGCGTGTTTGTTTTTGCGGTTGCCGTAGCGGTCAAACACTTGCTTGATAGCCTGAGTGTAGAGGTGGATTTCCCCTTCGGGAATAAACTCCGCAAACAAACTCCCAAGGCGAGATTTAGCCCCCATGCCACCGGCCACATACAGCGCAAACCCGCACTGTCCGTCTTTGACTTTGGCGATGAAGCCCACGTCGCTGATGGTCGCGTGCGAACGGTCTGCCGCGGAACTGCTAAAGGCGATTTTGTATTTTCGGGGCAAGTTGTACGAATCGGTGGAGGCGAGGATTTTCTCACTCAGCGCCTTTACATGTAAAGAAAGGTCAAAGGCTTCATCCTGCGCGATGCCCGCCAACGGGTCAGCAGTGATGTTGCGCACTGTGTTACCGCCGCCGCCGCGTCCTGTGAGTCCTACCTCGTGCAAGGCGTTCATGATGTCGATGATGGAAACAATGTTCACATTGTGCAATTGCACGCCGCCGCGCGTGGTGATGTGCAGGTGTTCGTGGGCGTACTCTTTGGCAAGCAGGGCCACTTGGCGCAACTGTGCAGGGGTGATTTTCCCACCAGGAAGTTTGATGCGC
>JACUTV010000248.1 GCA_014859645.1 Campylobacterales bacterium | reverse complement strand
GCGCATCAAACTTCCTGGTGGGAAAATCACCCCTGCACAGTTGCGCCAAGTGGCCTTGCTTGCCAAAGAGTACGCCCACGAACATTTGCACATTACCACCCGAGGCGGCGTGCAACTGCACAACGTGAACATCGTTTCTATCGTTGAAATCATGAACGCGTTGCACGAAGTGGGGCTCACGGGACGCGGTGGCGGGGGGAACACGGTGCGTAACATCACTGCTGACCCACAAGCTGGCATCGCGCGCGATGAAGCCTTTGACCTCTCCTTACATGTAAAGGCGTTGAGCGAAAAAATCCTCTCTTCCACCGACTCGTACAACTTGCCTAGAAAGTACAAAATCGCCTTTAGCAGTTCTGAGGCTGACCGCTCTCACGCGACCATTAGTGACGTGGGGTTTATCGCCAAAGTCAAAGACGGGCAGTGCGGGTTTGCCTTGTACGTAGCAGGAGGCATGGGGGCAAAATCTCGTCTGGGGAGTTTGTTTGCGGAGTTTATCCCCGAAGGGGAAATCCACCTTTACACCCAAGCCATCAAGCAAGTGTTTGACCGCTACGGCAACCGCAAAAACAAACACGCGGCGCGCTTGCGCTTTTTGATTGAAGAGTTGGGGGAAGAGACCTTTCGCGCCCATGTGGAAGAAGAATTAGCCAACGTCAAAGCCAAGGGAGGGTGGGAAATCGACCTTGTTTCTTCGCCTTCTGTGCCTGAAAAACTCATCCCGTTCACGCCTCCAGCTTCCCATGAAGCGTGGTGGAATCGCTATGTCTTTTCCCAAAAACAAGCAGGACTTTTTGGATGTAAAGTACCAATTTATTTGGGAGACATTCACTTTGAGCATGCGCTCAAATTTGCCGATGCCCTCGAAGCAATAGGCGAAGATGTGGTGCGGTTTAACAGCGACCAAAACCTCTACGTGCGCAACCTCACCCCCGAACAATTGCTAAACCTGCACGAGGTTATCACCTTGCTCTCTCCTGATTCCAAACTGCCCACCCTTTTTGGGGACATGGTGG
>JACUTV010000126.1 GCA_014859645.1 Campylobacterales bacterium | reverse complement strand
CACACCGACTTTGACAAAACCAAATCAAAACGCAAAAAAGACGGCGTTTTCTACACGCCCGAATACATCACCAAGTACATCGTCCAAAACACGCTAGGCGCACTATGTGAAGAGAAAAAAGAAGCCTTACATGTAAAGCACGTCACCCCACCCAAAAACAGCAAACGCCCTACCAAAGAAGAAGCCAAAACCAAAGAAGCTTTGCAACACTACAAAGAGTGGCTCTTACATGTAAAGGTGCTTGACCCCGCGTGCGGAAGCGGCGCGTTCCTCACCCAAGCCCTAGAATACCTCATCAAAGAACACAAAGAGCTCCAAGAAAAACTCACCATCATGGGCGACATCACCGCGTACTATGACATCGAAGCTTCTGTACTAGAAAACAACCTCTACGGCGTGGACATCAACGAAGATGCCGTAGAGATAGCCAAACTCAGCCTCTGGCTCCGCACCGCCCAAAAGGGCAGGGAGCTGACAAAACTGGCAGGTAAGATCCTCTGCGCCAACTCGCTTTTAGACATGCCATTTCCTGAAAATAGCTTTGATGTAGTGATTGGCAATCCGCCGTATGTGCGCGTGCAAGGGCTTAAAAGCAACTACGAAGACGAAGCTAAGCTGTATGAAGCAAAGTACCAAAGTGCCACTGGAAATTATGACATTTATGCACTCTTTTTAGAGATGAGTTTTGGCATGTTAAAACCAACAGGGAAACTAAGCTATATCCTACCTCATAAGTTTTTGATTTCAGATTTTGGAAGCGGTCTAAGAGGCTTTTTGGCTAAGAATAAAGCGGTTGAAAGTTTGCTCCATTTTGGCAGCGAAATGGTCTTTGAAGATGCATCAACCTACACATGCATCATCACACTTTCCCATGAAAACGAACAACTCAAGTTTAAATCTATCAACCCAAAAGATATTTCTGATGATTTTAAATACGATACCATCGGTTACGAAAAACTAGGAAGCGACAAATGGAATCTCTCCAATAATGAGATTTTGACGGTGCTAGAAAAAATCAACCAACAACCTTTAAAAGTCAAAGATGTTTTTGCAAAAATATTTCAAGGTATTGCAACAAGTGGCGATGATGTTTATCTACTTTTGCAAACAAAGGAGGGACTGTACTCAAAAGCACTTGATAGAATAGTAGAAGTTGAAAATGGACTTTTAAAGCCAATGCTAAAAGGTGAGGACATTAGCAGATATGCAAATCTTCAAAATAGATATTTTGTGATTTTCCCGTATATCATCGAAAATGCAAAAGCAAAACCAATGGGTGAAGCGTATATTCAAGAGCATTTTCCCAATGGCTATAAATACCTTAAAGCCAATGAAGCGTTTTTAAGAGGTCGTGAAAAAGGGCGGTTTGACAATCCAAAAGAGTGGTTTTTATTTAGTCGAAAACAAGGCATTGACAGTGTAGAGCAACCAAAAATCATTACACCAGACATTGCATTAAAATCACAAATGAGTTTTGATAAAGGTGAGTTTTATCACGGCACAACTTTGTACAGTTTTATTAAAAAAGACTCTGTCCAAGAAGATTATAGATTTTATTTAGCGATTTTAAACTCTTCTCTAATGTGGTTATTTATTCAAAATACAAGCACGGAATTGCGAGGTGGTTATTTTAGATTTAAAACAGCCTACCTTGAGCCATTTCCACTGCCAAAGCTTGAGCACTTCGACCAACAAGAGCCATTCATTGAAAAAGCAAACATCATGCTCTCGCTCAACAAACAACTCCAAGAAGCCAAGCAAAATTTTCTAAACGAACTTAATCTAGAAAAAATTCCAAAGAAACTGCGAAACTTTGAAGCGTTAGAGTTTGAAGATTTTGTCAAAGAATACACCAAAACCAAAAAAATCAAATTCACCGACAAACTCGAAGAACGCACCTTCAAACACCAATGGCAAAGCCTCTTCGAGCACGACAAAACCCTTACATGTAACCTAAAATCCCAAATCGCCAAAGAAATAGACGCAATGGTGTACGCGCTTTACGGATTAAGCGAAGAAGAGATAAAAATAGTGGAAGACCAATAATGACTTTTCAACAATTAAATGAACTAGGTCAAATAGTTGATAATGCTTGTGATGCAAATAACATTGATGAACTAAATACCATTATTGCAATTCACTCTGAGTATACTGAAAGCATGGAGGAGTCTGTAGAAAAAACTTATAGCTATTATTTGCTTGGAAATGCTTGGCATGGCGTTAGAAAAACTGTGCACGAAAAAAATGTAACAAAAATTTGGAACCTAGAACAAGAAGAAGTGTTTAAGGAAATTTATTATTTTAGGAAAGTAATTCAACAAAAAGATTTTGAAAAGTTAGATTTATCTTTACAGTTAGCAGTTTATGTAAATCTCGGAAATGCTTTTAGCCATTACGGAAGAACGATTAACGCAATAAAATATTTTGACAAAGCAATAGCATTAAAAATTTGGCATAAAAGTGTCGTTAATCATCCTAATTATTTTATGGCATTGATAAATAAAGGATTAGCTTTCGAGTATTATTCGTCATTAGATTATGACGATGGACATAAGGAGCTTTTTATAAAAATTGCCTATAAGAATTTCAAAGAAGCTATGCCTATAGTTGATAAATATTTAGAAAAAGATTATTTTGATAGAGAATATTATCAAGAAATCAAGCATAATATTTTATCAAGATTAAATGAGTACAAGGGACGATTTTCTATTGACGATTTAGAAAATATTGAATGTTTTTTAAATTATAAAACAAAATTTTCAAAAAATGAAGATAAATATAGAAAATGGTGTTTGTTGCATAAACTTTTTTTAAACTCATTAAATGATTTGGGATACTATGATATTTCGACCCATGACCCTTTAAATTTACCTAATTTGATTACAAAAATTGAAGAAGGATTTCCAAAAATAGTCACAAACTTTAATCAACTTAAACAAGAGTACATATCTTATAGACACTTATTATTTGAAGGAGTGCATGAAAAAACTCCAAAATACTATGACAAAGAAACTTCCATAACTGACGACTATGACTATAATTTATACAATATCAATATTGAAAAAATGAAAATAGCTTTTCGAGGGTTTTACTCTATTTTTGACAAAATAGCTAATTTTTTAAATGAGTATTTTAATCTAAAAATAGATGAAAAGAAAATTGATTTTAGAAAAGTTTGGTCAGATAAAAATAGTTTACTGGTATTTAATAAAACCGAGAACCTAGCCCTGCGAGGATTGTATCTTATGAGTAAAGATTTGTTCTTCGCCAAAAATGATGAAAAATCTAAAGAATTTATAGAGTCTTTAGAGGCTGAAGCACAAAAAATAAATGATATAAGAAATCATTTAGAACATAAGTTCATATCTATCAAACTATTAGATACTGAACAGTTTGAGACCCATAAAGAAAGAAATAGAAATTTTGCTATTACAGAAGATGAACTTCAACAAAAAACAATTCATTTAGCGCAATTGGCTAGAGAAGCTATAATCTACTTGTCTTTTGTGGTTCATGCCGAGGAAAAGAAAAAGGATATTGTGTATAAATACGCAATAATTAAATTAAGCTCGTACAAGGAAAAATAAAATGACAACAGGCGCAAAAATTTCTTTAACAAAGTACGAAAGCAGCACGATTGAATACAAAAGCCTCAAAAAGGCTATTGGGAAGAATGCTGACTTGAAAGATTTGGCTAGAACTTGCGTTTGTCTTGCAAATACGCAAGGCGGATATTTGTTTATCGGGATTGAAAACAAGGATAAACTTCCCCCAAGTGAGCAAAAAATAAATCAAGAAGAAATGAATGAAGTTATAAAAAAGCTAAGAAGCTTAACCGATAGTGTTGGGCTTGTGAATCCTGAATTATTGGCCCATGAAAACGGCGGAGAATATTTTGTTATCCAAATTTACCCATCCATGAAAACGATAGCCACCACAAGTGACGGGAGAGTTTATGTGAGAGTGGGGGATGAATGCACAGCTATCAAAGGAGAAGAGCTCACAAGACTTGCACATGAAAAAGGTGCATTTCAATGGGAGTTAGTCGTAACCAAGACGCATATATCACAAGTAGAGCCTATGAAGATAAATAAATTTCTCAATGAAATTAGAACCTCTGACCGCGTGAGCGATTTCATCAAAAGCCTTAGTGATAAAGATATTTTAGAATACTACAAATTACTAGATGAAGATTACATAACCAACCTAGGGGTTTTATGGCTTGGAAATTTCAAACAGCGTTCAAAACTCAATTATCCGATTACGGCGCAATATATTGTTTATGACAAAGATGAAAAAAAAATAAGAAAAGTGGACTGGAATCTTAATCAATTTAACCCTAAAGAATTATTGCTTGAAATTGAAAAAGAGGCTATTGAGTTAAACTATAGCTTTGAATTGCCAGATGGAATGTTCAGAAAACAAATAAGATACTATGCAAAAGACGTAGTAAGGGAGTTGCTTGTAAATGCTTTTGTGCATAAATCTTTTACGATTTCAGGAGATATTTTCATATCACTCTACAAAGATAGGCTGGAAATAAAAAACCCAGGTGGTTTGCCTCTTGGGGTCACAAAAGACAATATTCTGCACCAAGTTCAAAGAAGGAATCCACATTTAATAGACACTTTTAAAGCACTAAAGCTTATGGAAAGCGAGGGTAGTGGATATGATTTAATTTATGAAAAACTCAGTCTTGACGGCAAAACGTATCCTCAAATAGAAAATGACATAAACTATGTACAAGTTACTATTTATTCAAATATTATTGACAATAATGTATTGCAAATTATAGATTATATTTCAAGACATTACGACTTAAACCAAAAAGAGATAATATCTCTTGGTGCTATCATAAGAAACAAAAAAATATCAGGATACGAACTAGCAAAATTACTACAACTTGGCGATGATAGACTGAGAAGCTGGATAGAGGGTCTTGTAAATCAAAAAATCGTTATAACCGAAGGAAAAACAAAAGGTTTGATGTATGCGATAAACCCAAAGATTTTAGCATCCATTGAACATGACCTAAAGCCTAGCCTAAAGACGATGGAAGAACCACACCTCAGGGCACTCATTAAAGAAGATTTAAAATTACATCCAAAAAGTAAAATATCTGAAATCCACAACAGAATGAGTGATTTAGATATGGGGTACTTAAGAAGAGTTATTTACAAGATGGCCAAAAGTAGTGAGCTACTAAAAGAGGGTGAAAAGAAAAACAGGGTTTATTCTTTGGCAAATAAAAAATAAATTTTAAATAAACTGAAAAACAAATTCAACATAAGTCTCTTTTTATGGCACTTTTCTAAATTTATTTTGTTTTTTCAAAAAAATAAAAACCCGAAGTATGCAGAAACGGCTTGACTGCTCTTTAAGCCAAGCCATAGCCTCTTCTTATTTACATCAGGTGTTTATTTTTTGCTCAAATGCTCATTTGAAAGCCCAATAAAAAGGCGGCAGGATACTTTTAACCAAGCCTTACATGTAAGAATAAATCTAAATCATTTTGATTTTTAATTCAATGGCCACAACTTAACCATTTGAGTTTACAAATGCTCGCTTTAAACCAAAAACAGCTCTTTGACGAGATAGGCATGCTACCAATAGATTTGAAAACTAAGAGTGTTGATAAGCTATTGGCAAGCATCACGCCTCTAACAGTGAAATCGATAAACTTTGAACAAAAGAAGCTATCAAAACTATCTACCCTCTACATGTAA
>JACUTV010000125.1 GCA_014859645.1 Campylobacterales bacterium | reverse complement strand
TCTCTTTTTTAGGGATGAACGACTCAATGACACTAAGGGTCGGAAGGATGTAGGTGTCTTTTTCGCTGCGCACCAGCATACCGTCAATGATGGCAAGGGTGAGGGGAAGTAAGATGGTGAAGGTGGAACCTTCGTTTTCCTTAGAGGCAATCTCCACCTTTCCGTTGAGCTTTTCAATGGAAGAGCGCACCACGTCTAGCCCCACGCCCCGTCCTGAAATGTCGCTAATTTGCGCGGCAGTGGAAAAGCCCGCTTGCATGATGAGGCCAAAAATCTGCGCGTCGCTTAGCTCTTCTTCGGGGGCAATGACACCCCGTTCAATGGCTTTGGCCAAGACGCGCTCTTTGTTGATGCCACGCCCATCGTCGGTGATTTCGATGGCGATATTTCCACCTCGGTGGTACGCCCGTAAGGTGACCGTGCCGATGGCGCTTTTGCGTTTGGCGGCGCGGGCAGCTGCGTCGTCTTCGATGCCATGGTCGATGGCGTTGCGCATGAGGTGGATGAGTGGGTCGGAGAGGGCGTCAATCATGGTTTTGTCAATCTCTGTGTCGCCCCCTTCGATGACCAGTGAAATCTCTTTGTTGACTTTTTTGGATGCGTCCCTAGCCACCCGTTTCATCTTTTCAAAGGTTTCTTGGATGGGTACCATGCGCAGGCTCATGACGCGGTTTTGGATGAGCTTGGTGATTTTGGAGAGTACGCCAATGGTCTTGGTGATGCTCTCGTTTTTCATGGCCATGATGGCTTCGTTTTCGGCCAAGAAATTTTGCGCGATGACCAATTCACCGATGGAATCAAAGAGCTCATCTAGCTTCAATGTGTCGATTTTCACAAAAGACTGGGCATCGTTTTTGCGCCGTGCGAGGGGTTGTCCTGCGGGTGTGACGACTTCGTCTTCTTGGCGGCGTCCGTAGTGCACCTCTTCTGTGGCGACGGGTTTGGGTGGGGCTTTGTCACTTTTGGCAACGCAAGAAACCGTGTATTCATGCTCTTCAAGGTATTCAAAAACCTCTTGGATGGCTTCTTGGGGTTGCTTGGAGGCCAAGTAGAGGCTAATGCTTCCGATGTAGGCGCATTCGGGGTTAAAAGCTTCGAGGGAAGGCACGTTTTTCATGTCCCAGTAAGATTCCAAAAGGGTACCTTCTTTGGACAAGAGGTTTAGAAACTTGATGTGGTCAAACCCGCGAAAGTAAATGTCACTATCAATGGTGAGCGTGATGTTATACAAGAACTCTTCTTCAAGAAGTTTGCACGCCAAGGCGGCGACATCAGCTGTGGGAGCAGGTTCTTGGGGCGTGGCTAAGGGTGCAAACTCTTCAAACTCTTCTCCCAAATCCGTAGTGGAAAGAACTTCTTCTTCGGGTATTTTTTCCACTATACCTTGGGTGGGAATGAGCAAGGATTTGATGGCGTCAAGGCAGGTGTGGTAGCCGTTTGGTAAGTCTTGGATGTCGTCTACTTCCACAAACATCACTTCTTTAATCACATCCACCGCTTGCAAAAAGGTGTCAATAGCGTCACTGGTGATGGATTCATCGGAGCTTCGGTAAAAATCAAGCACATCTTCAAAATGGTGCACAAACTCTCCAAGGCGCGAAAATCCAAAAGAATTGGCACTGCCTTTGAGGGTGTGCACGCCGCGAAAGAGTTCGTTTAACAGCTCTTTGTCGGAAGGGTCTTCTTCAAAGTTGATGATGTCCACATCCAGCTTTTCGATGATTTCGTTAGCTTCTTCGATAAAAATATCGCGTAATTTATTGATGTCCATTAGCGTATCCAGTGCAAGGTGCCAAAGGTGCCAAGCTCCAAGCTTGGCGCGTCAATGAGGGGAATATTGAGGGAAGGCTTGGCGCGTTTGATGGCAAAAAGCAAGGCGTACAACGCGGAGGTTTGCACATCTTCTTTTTCGCCCAACACGGCAATTTCTTCAATGTACTCTAGGCGCGTTTTGACAAAGTTGGCCAGTTCTGCCACATCATCAAGCGCCATGTCGGTGTCAATTTCTAAGACATCGCCATCAATCGTCATGGTTTCTCCTTTGGTACGGTTGGGCCTTACATGTAAGGGTTACATGTAAGGCAAATAAGGGCTAGAATTCTTTTAAATCGTCCTCATCCAAAGGGAATACATTCTCATCATTTCGGCGTTTTGGTGCGCTTTTGTGCGGGATTTTGGCCGCAGGTTTTGCGATGGCTTTTTTGACTTTTTTAGGAGCGCTTGAGGCGTATTCTTGGATGTAACCCACCATGCGCGCGATGACACTGACCGTATCTTTCATGGAGTGGGCTTGGGCGTTGAGTTCTTCACTTGCCGCCGCGGCTTCTTCACTGGTTGCCGCATTTTGTTGGGTGATTTGGTCAATCTCACCCATGGCGATGGCGATTTGGTTCATGCCTTCGCTTTGCTCTTTCGCGGAGATGGAGACTTCGCTGATGAGGTTGGAGGTTTTTTCAATCTTTTGCAAGATGTCTTCAAAGGCATCGCTGGTTTCTTTGGAAATGGCCGAGCCATTTTTGGCTTGGATGATAGCTTCTTCGATGATAGTCGCTGTTTCGGTGGCCGCGTCTGCGGAGCGTTGGGCGAGGGATTTGACTTCATCGGCAACGACGGCAAAGCCAAGACCGTGTTCTCCTGCACGCGCTGCTTCCACGGCGGCATTGAGAGCCAAAAGCTTGGTTTGGGAAGCGATTTCATCGATGGTTTTGATGATTTTAGAGATGCGTTCGCTGGAGTGGTTGATGGACTGCATGGCTTTCATGAGTTCATCGCCCTTGGCGTAGCCTTTTTGGGCGGCCGCTTTGGTTTCTTTGGCAAGGATGTCCGCTTCACGGGTGTTTTCAGAGTTTTGGGTATTGATGGACGTGGACTCTTCGATGGTGGCACTCACTTCTTCCACGCTACTGGCTTGTCGGCTCGCACCTTCGGCCAAAGAGGTGGACGAATCGGCGATTTCATTGGACGCGCTGAGGACTTGGTCGTTGGCTTCTACGAGGCTTCGGATGGCAGTTGTAATGGCAGAAACGATGCTTCGGATGATTAAAAAGGCAATGAGGACACTGGCAATAAAGGCCACAATCAGTCCGATAATCATCGCCATAGAAGAAAAGTTGAGGGATTCGGTGGATTCTTTGGAGAGGGAATCGACATTTTCCAATCCCATATCAACCACCCATTCTGCGGCGGCGATGACCTCACCCGCTAGGCGAATGCGTAAGTCATTTTCCGTAACAGTGGCTTCCATGACGGCGAGTAATTCTTTGAGCCCTTGTTCGTAGGCGAGGGCGCTAGTGTGGATGGTTTTTAAAATAGTCAAGATTTGCGCGTCGCGCGTCTGATTTTGCATCTCTTGGACGATGCGGAAAATGTCAGGAAAGATAGCAATGGCACTTTGCACCATGGTGGTGTCGTTGCGCGCTTGAGCGCGTTGACCAAGGGTGCGGATGTTGGCCACAAAACCTGAGAGTTCGTTGGTGAGCAAGATGCTATCGATGTGACTTAAGCTTCTTTCTGCGGTGATGCTTGCTCCCCCTTGAATTTGGTTTTGGCGAATGGTTTGGGCATAGGCATTGATGTTGTTCATGAGTGCAGGGGCAGCAGCTACTAGGTTTTGGTCGCTGACTTGTTTGCGTTGCAAGATTTTTTCACTGCGCTCTACCGAAGCCATGTACTGTGACGCTGCTGTGGTGGCAACCTTTTGTTTTTCAAGTAACGCCAAAAGCGCGTATTTTTTTCCTAGAGCTTCGGCTTCGAGGAGGTACTTTTGAAGGTCGGCGTATTGTTTTTTAGCGCTTTCAAGTGAGGCTACATCATCGCGCATGGTAAAGGCGCGGATGTCGTAACGCATTTGGTTTGCACTGCGGAAGATTTGGCTTGCGAGATTTACTTCAGGGACATAGACTTCTGAGAGTCTTTCGGAGGTGTTGGCGGCCTTGTACATGTTGTACACGCCCCCTAAGCCAAGGCCGAGGGTGATGAGGACTAAGATGCTAAACCCTAGACCAATTTGTTTTCCAAGTGTCATATTTCCCATGTTATTGCTCCTGTTTTTTTTCGATACTGGTAATGTCGATGAGTTCATTGGTTTCAAAGATGCGTTTGAGGTTAAGAATCATGATGACATGGTCTTGCACTTCGGCCACATTTTCAATAAACGAAGTGTCTACGTGGGTACCAAAGCGCGGGGCCTCGGTGAGGTTGGCGGCGCTAATGGAAAGCACATCTTCCACGCGGTCAACAATAAAGCCAATCAACACCCCGTCGATGGCGTTGATGATGATGGCAGTGTTTACATCGTGGGGTTTTTCAGACAGGCCAAATTTTAATCGCACGTCAATCACAGGAATCACCGCACCCCGCAAGTTAATCACCCCTTTGATGTACGAAGGGGTTTTGGGTACCGCGGTGATGTTCATGGAGGCGATAATCTCTTTGACACTCGTGATGTTAAGCCCGTACTGTTCTTCCCCGATAAAAAAAGTCAGGTAACGGCTGAGATGCGCGTCGGCATTTTTTTTGAGTGTTGCGTTCATATTAGAGTCCTAACACCATAGAGACGGCTTTAACGAGCTTTTCATTGCTAAAAGGCTTCACAAGCCACCCCGTAACACCGATGGCTTTGCCTCTGGCTTTCATCTCAGCCGAACTTTCGGTGGTGAGAATGAGAATGGGTTTGTGTTTAAAGGCGGGGTTTTGTTTGAGTATGTGGGCAAGGTCAAGACCGTTGAGTTGCGGCATATTAATGTCGCTAATGAGCATGTCATAATCCTCCCTCCCGCTCTCAAGTGCTTCCAAAAGTTCGGCAGGGTTGAGGTAGGTTTTCATCATTACTTTACCACTGCTTTCGAGTTCGTCCATTGCCATTTGGGCGGTTGCTAGGATGGTTTTTGAATCATCCACCAAAATCACTATTTTGGCCATACTGTTCTCCTCATATGCCGTGCAGGTCGGTTCTTTTTGGCATTATTGTTACGCTGGGTAAATTCTAGTCACCATGAGCTTAAAAGCGGGTATAAAACCCCAAAAAAGGACGGTGGCTAGAAAAACTCTAAATCATCTCCTTCGTCAATGGTTTTATTTTCAAAGAGCGCTTCGATTTGCATGCATGAACTGAGCAACGAGGCATCAAGGTAGTGAATATTGATGGCCTCTTGGGTGATAAAAATCTGATTTCTCCACTCGCAAAGGTCATGAAGCAAGTGTAAAAGCAAGGTGGCGAGTTGTTGGGTTTTTACGGGTTCTAGGGTTTGCCCGTGAAGGTTTCTTAAAAAGGCAAGCAGCGAAGAGATGCCAAAGGCTAAATGGGCAAAATCGCTCAAAAGTGCTAACACTTCATGGTAGCTAGCAAAGTGTTGACATACTTCCTCTAGATGTTGGGTGTCAGGGGTGTCCTCAAAGGCAATAAGCGCGGTGTCTAGGCGGTACTCCAAGTCTTCCAAGGCTTCTATTTTGGGTAAAAAAGAGACGGCAGTGGTGTCTACGTATTCCCGTGCATTGATACCATTCTCATGGGTTTTTGAAAGAATATGTTTTGCCTCTTCATCAATCACTAAAGAACCTTCGGAGGTTGAGGCGCGTTTGAGAAGTTCAAAATGCACGGTATCATCGCCCAAAAGATAGGTCGCATGGGGCAAGTGGCGTTGCATGATGGCAGTAAGAATCTTTTCTTTAATGGCGCCCGTGCCACGCAAAGTGAGGTAAAAAGCAGCATCGCTTTCTTCAAAAACAAGCTC
>JACUTV010000247.1 GCA_014859645.1 Campylobacterales bacterium | reverse complement strand
AGGTGTCGTACGTGTAGTTGTCTTTACCCGCGTAAAGCTTGTCCCCATCAGAAGGGTTGGTTGGGGGATGGAAGCGGTTGCGTACTACGTAAACGCCCACAAACTCCTCTTCCTTTGGGTTTGTCCATGTGAGTTTAATCTTGCCACCTTCGTTAGAAACTTTGAGGTCTGTAGCCATGGGTGGTGGGCTTTTGCGGCGGGGAATGTACTCCACAGTGAGGGTGACATCTTTGTCCCAGGTGACAAGGTGATTTTTCACGATAGCCGAAGTGGGCTTAATGATAAACTTGCTTGTTTGTCCTTGGCGGTGCATCTCCTCTAGGCTTTGACGCGAATAGCTGTCGAAGATAAAATGGTGCCATTTGTTTTTTTGCAAGTCCGCACGCCTCACCTCATAGCCGATAAACTCAATCCGTTCCCTAACCTTGATGTTTTCGCAACTAAGCTCCTCAATGTCCACAAACTCAACGTTGTAGCGGATATCTTCTTTGCTGCGTGGGCGACCGCGACTTTTGATGCTAATGTACGCTCCCGTAATGACGGTTTGATTGGGTTCGGGAAGGGTTTCTAGGCTAAACTCCATGTAGCCGTAGATTTTTTGATTTTCTTTATCAAATCCACAGGAGAGCTGTTGGGTGTCTGTGCGGTCTAGGCTTATTGTGGCAAGAGTGCTTGCAGCAATCTGAAGGGACTGGCTTGGTAAGGTGTATTTGATAAAAAGATTAGGACGGTAGTGGATTCCTCCTCCAAAATTTCCATACCCTAAGTCAAACATCATCATCTGAGAGTCTCGCCCTAGGGGGAGTTTGGTTGGGCCGCTGATTTTTAGCAAAAGGGCGTTGTGGGTCTGGAGTTGGATTTCTAGCAAGCGGCGTTCATACTCGTTAAAATCCCAATGACTCCAAATCCCTTGGGTGAGTTTTTCTGAGGGTATTGTGGTGCCGATAGTCTGAATCACGGTGCTTTGATTAATGTGGTCAAAATCAGTGATGTCTCCAACGCTTTGGCGGTCGATAAACGAGACCG
>JACUTV010000124.1 GCA_014859645.1 Campylobacterales bacterium | reverse complement strand
AGGTTTTGGATGCGCGCTTTGGTCAAATCCAAATCTTCCACCAACTTTTGATGGGCAAGGGTTTTATCAAGCAAGGTCTTCGCCAACAAGGCCAATTCACCCTCTTTTAGCGCAATCATATTGGTCAAATCCGCTCTCTTTTCACGGCTTACATGTAAGGCTTCTTCGGTTTCCTTTCTAGCGTGCTCTTTTTCTAATAAAAGCAGTTTTAGCGTTTCTATTTCTTGGGAAGAAAGAGTCAGTCCCTCGCGTGCTTCTTCAAGTGCCCTACCCTGTTCGGCCAGTAACGCGCGTGCTGCAGCAAGGGAAGCTTCCGTGGTGTCCGCCTCAGTATGAAGGTCGCGCAAGGCTTTTTCAAGTTGGGCTTTTGTGAAACTAAGCTCCACATTTTGCGCCTGTGCAGCGATGAGTTGGTCTGTCACACTCGCCACGTCGCGTTTTTTTTGGGCCAGCTCTTCTTCGCTAAGTTGCAAAATCCGTTTTTGCTCGTCCAAGTCTGTTTTGATGGCGCGCAAATCCCCTTGCATGAAGACGTATTTGACCACAATCGCACCAATGAGAAGAATAAAGACAAACAACAATCCTGCCATCAAATCCGCATACGCCACCCAAAAATTTTGGTCTGAGCTGACGGAACGTTTGAAGCGCATTACCGTAGACCGTCAAGCTTTTTGATGATTTGCTCGGTCTCAGCGTCAATCATCCGCAAGTTGTCGCGCAAGGCTTCCACTTCGCTATTTTTTGGCACGTCACGCCCGTACATAGAAGCTTCTTCCTTAAACGCGTTAAGCAGTGCTGTAAAGTTTTGCGTAAATGCGCTCATCGTAGCCTCTGTATTAGAGGCATTTTTTTCAAGCTGCTCTCCCATCAAACGCACCCCTTCGTGAAAGGTTTTAGCGCTCTCTTCTTGGGCTATTGCAGCGTATTCGCGCTCTTTAAAAAGTCCTTCTTGCAAGGCATTGGTCGAGAGGGTAAATTGGTGCACTGCATCTAAAATATGCCCGTGCAAGACCCCTAAATCACGCTGTTTTTCCTGGGAACTAGTCAGAGCTTCCATCCCTGCTTTAAGATGTTCTGCACCCATGCGGACGGATTTGGCTTCTAGGGTGAGCATCCTATCAAACAGCTCAAATTTCTCTTCGATACTTTTGCCAAGACGCTCAAAAAAGTCATTGGAGCTAAGACGCTCAAACATGTGCCCAATCTTTTCAAAATGTTGGAGGTTTTCCCTCAAATAGGCTTGCTCAATCTCTTCTTTTGTCCAAAACAAGGCCAAACTCTCGTGTTTAATCGCGGCAATATCTTTATCAAAAATACTCAACCCGCGTTTTTCAAAGAAAATCCACCACAAGGAGAGCAAAATCCCGTAAATAGAGACGTAAAAAGCAGTGCCCACGCCCGTGAGGAGCAAACTAATCTCTTGTTCAAGCGCATCAGCAGTCTGGGAGGAAAAATCAGGCATGGTCATAGCGATGGAAATAAATGTACCTAAAATCCCCATCGTTGGAAAAATCCCTGCACCCACTGAAGCATAATTATCATTGCGAATCCGCTGTGAATACGCCGTAATAAAATCCTCAAAAGAGGCGTTTGACTTGGTGTTTTCTCCAATGCGCATGAGGTTTTTTACCACATAGGTTTTCAGTTCTGCGCGAAAAGTCTCTTGGTGCTTGCGAAAATAGCACGCTCCAAAAGCACCGTTGTGGCGCGCAAACACCAAAGCAACGGCAAAAATAAGCCCGATGAGCACCACACTGTGTCCACCTACACGAAAATCCAACACGCCTACATAGCCAAGTATAAAGTACATGTAAACTGCCGCAGGAAGGGCGATGATTTTGAGGTAAGTAAAAAAACAGTGGTTGTTTGTATTTTCTTGAAGTGGAAGTGGTGGAAGTGAAATATCGGGTGTATGCATGAAACCCCCTAAGGCCTTGATACGCTTTCAAAGCAACGCTCTAAAAGTACGCTAACGCTGAGTAACCCGTGGCGGGAAAGCCCGCACACTGTGGGCTAGAGAACTAGGGAACTTAGTAATCCAATAATGGCGCCAAAAAATCCTCCCCATACCACGAGCCATCCTAAGTGTTCATGGATGAGCCGCTCTACCATCTCCTTAACCATCACGGGCGTTAACTCATTGAGGCGTTTTTCGATAATCTCTTCCACCATCGACAAGGTATCTTTGCCAAGCGAAGAGCGGTGTAACGCTTCGTGCATTTGAGCGCTAAATGCGTCAGAAGAGATAAGTTTTTTCAACGATTCGCGCAAGCGATTAGAGAAAGGTTCGTGCAAGGCTTCTAAGGCTTTTTCTCCGCCAAACATCCCAAGCATTGACCCAAATTTTGACTCCATCACGCTTTGGGAAAGGGCATCAAAGGTGGGAGAAAAATCTGTCGCTTCGATGAGCGGTGAGAGGTCAAGGCGTTTTTCTTCGTTGGCAAAAAATGCATCAAGTTGTTCTTGGGTGAAAAACTGCTCCATCATCAGGGTTTTTACCGCTTCTTTAAAGGCTTCAAAACGCAATAAAATAACGCCAGAGCCGTATAAAAAAGGTACCTTTTCAAAGAGCATGTGCACGGCTAATTGGTTTGTCAACGCTCCTGAGAGCCCAAACAACCCCGCCATCAGCAAAGGCTTCACATCAAAAACAAACGAAAGGGCGACCAACCCAAGGCAAATAAGGTTAGTCACAAGACTTTTTGAAAACATTTTTACCTCTTACGTGTAAAGGTTACAGACGGTTCAACGCATTCAAGTCGCTAAAAGCTGTCTGGAGACGTTTTACCATACTTTTTTCGCCCTCACGAAGCCACTTGCGTGGATCGTAGATTTTTTTATTGGGCTTATCTTCCCCTTCAGGGTTGCCAATCTGGCCTTGTAAGTAGGCGTGGTATTGCTTGACATAACCTCGCACACCATCCCAAAATGCCCACTGGGTATCCGTGTCAATGTTCATCTTTACAACGCCATAACTCACCGCTTCTTTAATCTCTTCTAACGTTGAGCCAGACCCGCCGTGAAACACGAAATTCACAGGTTTTTCACCTGTGCCAAACATCTCTTGAATATACGCTTGCGAATTGGCCAAAATAGTTGGGCGCAAGACCACATTGCCAGGCTTATACACCCCATGCACGTTTCCAAAAGAAGCCGCGATGGTAAATTTATCGCTCACGTGCATGAGCCGCTCGTACGCGTACGCCACTTCTTTAGGCTGGGTATACAACAGCGCATTGTCCACGTGGGTGTTGTCCACACCGTCTTCTTCGCCACCTGTAACGCCTAGTTCAATCTCAAGAGTCATGCCAATCTTACTCATGCGCGCCAAATAGTGTTCGCAAGTAGCAATGTTTTCTTCCAGGGATTCTTCCGAGAGATCAAGCATATGTGAGCTAAACAGGGGTTTGCCTGTTTGTTCAAAATGACGCTCACCTGCGTCCAAAAGTGCATCAATCCACGGCAACATCTTGCGTGACGCGTGGTCGGTGTGAAGCATTACAGGCACGCCGTAAGATTCAGCCATCAAATGCACATGGGTGGCGCCCGAAATAGCCCCTAAAAGTGCCGCCTCTGCGCCATCAATCCCTTTGCCAGCGTAAAACTGTGCGCCGCCTTCGGAAAACTGCACGACGATGGCAGATTGCGCAACTCTGGCTGCTTCAAGTACTGCATTCACCGAATGGGTACTAACCACATTCACCGCGGGCAACGCAAACCCTTCTTGCTTTGCATGATTAAAGAGTTTTTGCACGGCATCCCCATGCACCACACCTGCCCCAACAATGTCCAAAAGCTTTGCCATCCTAACCCCTCGTTAGCGTTATTTCATTTTTACATCAGCTGCTTGGCGAAGCCCTTTGGCTTTGGCCGAAACTGCATCACGAAATGCTTCCATTTTAAGTGCGTTGGCAATCTGACCCTTGGCTTCTTCAAAGCCTACTTTTTCACTTGTTTTCTTCTCTTCTGTCAAAATAACATGGTAGCCAAACTGGGTTTGGATAGGTGCGGCGCTTAATTCGCCTGCTTTAAGCGCAAAGGCTGCGTCGCTAAAAGGTTTTACCATTTGACCCTCAGCAAACCAACCCAAATCACCACCGCTTTGTGCGCTACCATCGGTAGATTTTTCTTTGGCCAGAGCGCTAAATTTTTCATTTAACGCAGCGCCCTTAAGACTTTTAAGTTCCGCGATAATGCTTTTGGCTGTTGCTTCGTCACGTACTAAAATATGGCGGGCTTTCACGCGAGGGGGCGTGATGAACTTGTCGCTATTTTGTGCATAAAATTCTTTAAGTTTTGCTTCGCCAACTGTTGTTGTATCGTAGATTTTTTTCATCCAAACTTCAAGGGCAATTTCATCTTTTACTTGGGCAAGTGCCTCAAGATAGGCAGGGTCTTTTTCAATGCCTTCTTTTTTAGCTTGGGCTGTCAAAAGCTTACGTTCAATTGCTTGTCCAATAACTTGCTGTTGTGCTTCTTCTGGAAGGGCGTGAAAAGAAACTTGATTGGGCATCGCTTGCATAAGGGTTGCGATGTCTTTGTCCGTTATATCTTGACCGTTAACGGTCGCATAAACTGCGGCTTGAAGAGTCAGTGCCGCCGCGAGGCTAAGAGAAGTGCCGAGTAACCATTTTCGCATGTGTTATCCTTGGAGTGTTATAATTTGCCAAATTGTAGCCAACTGGGCATTAAAGGTGGATTATGCCCAAGAGAAGTAAACCGTTCGCAAATATTGGTATAATGCCCTCCATGAAACGACCAACCAACGCTACAATCACTGCCTTAAAAACACGTTTTTTAGAACGCTACGACGGGGCGGTTTCTGAACTCTCCTACCGTTCTTTATACGAGCTCATCGTTGCAGTCATGCTCTCTGCCCAGTGCACTGACAAGCGCGTCAACCTCATTACCCCTGCGCTTTTCGAAGCTTTTCCCACTATCGAAGCACTCTCAAAAGCAAGCCTTCAAGAAGTAACATCACTCATCAATACGTGTTCATTTTTTAACAATAAAGCCAAAAACCTCATCACTATGGCGTGCAGTGTGATGGAAGAATTTGGTGGTGCAATCCCCCTCGAAGAAAAAGCACTCATGAGCCTTGCGGGCGTGGGGCAAAAAACCGCCCATGTGGTACTCATCGAATACACTAGCGCCAATGTTATGGCGGTAGATACACACGTTTTTCGCGTTTCTCATCGTTTGGGTCTTAGCCGCGCTAAAACGCCTGCTAAAACCGAAGAAGAGTTGATTCGCGCCTTTAAAACTGACCTTCACACACTCCACCAAGCCTTTGTGTTGTTTGGGCGCTACATTTGTACCGCCAAAAACCCCAAGTGTGAAACCGATTGTTTTGTGCGTGAATTTTGCCAAACCACTCAAACCTTCAAGCCCGCCTAATGCGTTTTTTTCTCTTGCAACCGTTTCGCCATACTTCCTTAGAATTTCGTTTGATTTTCCTTGGACTTAGCATTGTTTTTCTGCTCACCCTTTTTCATATTGCACACTATGCCACGCAACACCAACACCTTAAAACGTCTTATATTCATCAAGTCGCTCAAAAAAATATCCAAAATGCCGCCCTCTTAGCCCAAATGCACCTAGAGGACAGCGACACGTTATTGGTTTTATTCCGCCGGCTTCAACTCAATAATCCAGAAATGTTTTACATCGGCCTTTCCAGACAAGGGCAAGAATTCTTACATGTAGTTCTTGAAGATACGACATTTCCTACCCCTCCGCTGCACCTTGAACACACTATTAGCACGACGCCACCTG
>JACUTV010000246.1 GCA_014859645.1 Campylobacterales bacterium | reverse complement strand
AGGTGTCGTACGTGTAGTTGTCTTTACCCGCGTAAAGCTTGTCCCCATCAGAAGGATTGGTTGGGGGATGGAAGCGGTTGCGTACCACGTAAACGCCTACAAACTCCTCTTCCTTGGGGTTTGTCCATGTGAGTTTAATCTTGCCGCCTTCGTTAGAAACTTTGAGGTCTGTGGCCATGGGTGGCGGGCTTTTGCGGCGGGGAATGTACTCCACGGTGAGGGTGACATTTTCATCCCACGTAACCAAGTGGTTTTTGATGATGGCAGAAGTGGGTTTGATGACAAATTTGCTTTTTTGCCCCTTTTGGTGCATTTCTTCCAAACTTTGGCGTGAATAGCTGTCGAAGATAAAATGGTGGCATTTGTTTTTTTGCAAATCGGCTCGGCTTACTTCGTAACCGATAAACTCGATGCGTTCTCTGGCTTTGATGTTTTCAAAACTAAGCTCTTCGATGTCTACAAACTCTACGTTATAGCGAATATCCTCTTTGCTGCGCGTTCGGTTACGACTTTTAATGCTAATGTATGCACCCGTGATGACGGTTTGGTCGGCTTTTGGGAGTGTCTCTAAACTAAACTCCATGTACCCGTAGATTTTCTGACTTTCCTTATCAAATCCACAAGAGAGCTGTTGGCCTTTCGTGTAGTCAAAACTCACTGTAGCAACGGTGCTTGCGGGGATTTGAAGCGACTGGCTTGGCAGGGTGTATTTGATAAAAAGGTTAGGACGGTAGTGAATCCCGCCTCCAAAATTTCCATAGCCAAGGTCAAACATCATCATCTGTGAGTCCCGCCCCAAGGGGAGTTTAGTGGGGCCACTAATCTTGAACAAGACGCTATTGTGGGTTTGGAGTTGAACTTCAAGCAAGCGACGTTCGTATTCGTTAAAATGCCAATGGCTCCAAATCCCTTGGGTGAGTGTTTCTGAGGGCATCGTGGCTCCTACGGTTTGAATCACGGTGCTTTGATTGATGTGGTCAAAATCAGTGATGTCTCCAACGCTTTGGCGGTCGATAAACGAGACCG
>JACUTV010000123.1 GCA_014859645.1 Campylobacterales bacterium | reverse complement strand
GCCATGGTGTATCCTTTTTGTAAAAATGACGTAGTAAAAGAATCATACGAGAGTTAAGATTAAGTAACTCTTCAGTAAAAATATTAGATTTTCTAGAGTGGTTTTGGTTTATGACGGGCTTACATGTAAAGGGCGTGGTGTTTGAGAAATCATAAAAAGACCCAAAGCTTCTTTAGAGCCTATGCTTAAACATCGTAATATAAATTTTTGTCACTTGGAAATTGCTTAAGCGCATTTAACCCTTTTTGCTAATTTCGCTCTTAATTCATTTGTTGGTATTTGGTTGTGATGTGAATTCAAGTATGATAAAATGCATATGGAAAAATATACGCTTATTGATAAAAAGGGTCCTCAGTGATTAAGTTTCATTTTTGTGATAGATTTGAAAAAAATATTAACGGCTTACAAAAAAAACAAAAAGAAAATATTGTCAGTAAAATTTTAGAATATGAGACCAGAGATGGTTTAAAAAATATCAACAACATTAAAAATCTAAGTGGTTCACTTTATCTTCTAACCATTCATGTGCCAGAAAGCAGGGTCATTATTGAAGAGAGAGAAGTGAATGTTGGTGAAGAAACAATAAAAGTATTTTTTGTACGAGATTTTATTATAAATGTCAAGTTTGACCGAGAATCCGGACGACTTTGGTACGGAAGAATAGAGAGAGGCGAGTGGCTTCGAGAAAATGAATTGCCGCTAAGTGATATTGAAAATTTTAAAAATGCATATTTAAAAGAAAAAAATATGTCACACAAGGCGCTGACATCTCCTCCCGATAATCTAACGCAATGGCTCAACGAATTTAAATTGGAGCTAAAAAATGAAGTTTTTGAGATGCCAGAGTGGGTAACTTTTGCTTCCAGCAATACAATTGAAAATGGCATGATTGATAGAAACATCAGTAGTTTTAGAACAACAATTAAAGAGCTCATAGATACTAAAATAGAAAGTGAATTTAAACCATTAAAAGAACAAAACGGTTTGAGAATCTACAGTTACGAAAAAAATAGCATAGGGATAATATTTGGCAAAATATCTTTAAATAATCAAGAATATTTTATTCTTTTTGGTGGTGCAAATCTTGAATCACAAGGTCAATATTGGGAGAAATGTTTAAATGATATAGAGACAAATCCATTAACAGCCATTGAGAATTATCAAGATTTAAGCCGAATTGCTTTTCGCTCTTATCCAAAATGGACACTTGAAAATGATGAGTTGTGGTTTAGAATAGAAAAAAGTACCGAAAATAGCAATTTGTCTTTGACGAGCGAACAAATGAATTTTTTACAAAACATTCAGTTTCCTTGTTATATTAACGGACAAGCAGGAAGTGGAAAATCAACACTCCTATACTATATTTTTGCAAATACAATTTATTATAAATATTTAGACTCTATAAAGGGTGAAATTATTTTTCTTACAGAAAATGAACAACTACTAGAAGATACCAAAAGAAATATTTTTGATTTGTTGGAAAATAATTCAGAGTTTGGATTAAACTATGAAGAGATAAAAAAATATCGAGATAAATTTTGCTCATTTAAGGATTTTCTACTTGATATCTTAGGGGAAGAGAATTTAAATCTTTTTCCCCAAGATAAATATTTGAGCTTTCCTGTTTTTAAGAGCTTGTATGAAAAATCGACAATAGATGCTCCCATAAAAAATAAGTACTCTGCCGAAGAAGCTTGGTTTGTTATTGTCACTTATATTTATGGGGATGATACCAATTCTAAAGTTACAAGTAAAAATTACGAAGAGAGAATACCTGTAAAATCAAGAAAAATAGACTTAGATAGATTTGAAGTTATTGAAAAAAATATTTTACCTTTTTATGAAAAATTATTAGATAATGGGTATTGGAATAAATTAAAAGTTATTAGATTTATCAATGAACACATCAATTTAGATATTAAAACCAAGTATGATGTGATAGTTTGTGATGAGGCACAAGATTTTTGTAAAGTTGAACTAAGTTTTATTTTACGACAATCAAGCTACTTGCAATACGATTTATCTCAAATCCAAAAAGTTCCGATTATTTTTGCAGGGGATTCAAACCAAACGGTAAATCCAACAGGCTTTACAGACGCCCAAATGACAAGTTTACTATATGAGGTGCTGAGCAATACTGCAAACTATTCTTACAGTAAAGAAGATATTTTTTATAGTCCAAAACTCAATTATCGTTCTGCATCACATGTGGTTAACTTGGCAAATTTTATTCAGTTTCATAGAAAAAAGAATGAATATATTCAACAAAAATATCCTCAGGAGCCAAAAGTTTTAAATCAAAACGAGGAACATCGTTTCAATATTTTTTTAGATTATCAAGCTATTGAAAATAATTTTGCTTTAAAAAAAGATGTTGAGCAATCGAGGCATGGCAAAAGAGAAGATATTGCAAAAAAATTAAAATATAAAATCTTTATTGTGCCTGAAGATAGCTCTGGCGAAAGTGAACCAAATTACAACGTTGAGCTTCTGGAAAGTTTTGAAGAGATTGAGAAAAAAACCTCAATTGAGGCAAAAGGCGCAGAGTATAAACACGTCGTTTTGTATGGATTTGGCGAATATTTTTTAAATAGTTTTGGGAGTTTAAATGGTGATAAAAAACATAATTTTCAAAAAAGTTATTTTTTCAATAGGCTTTATGTAGCCATCACTAGAGCCAAAAATGAATTGATTATTATTGACAGTCCAGAGTCGCGAGAAAATTTTTGGAAAAAACTCGTCAATGAAGCAACAATATCTGAACAAAATGGATGGGAAAAACTTAGTGATATTCGAGAGAATATTATTCAATACGACACTGATTCCATCAAGAATATTCTTGAAAGCAGTAAAGAGGATGCTTTAAGGAATGCCAAAGAAGATAAAAAGCTGGGAGAAAATTATCAAAATCCATCGCGACTCAAGGTTGCCGCCAGTCAATTTTCTAGACTCGGGAGAGAAAATGAAGCCAATGAGTGCAGTGGTTTAGCGGAAGAAATTTTACATAACTATAAAAAAGCAGCAGAATATTATCTGGAAGCAAAGAAACTCGAATCGGCATCTCGTGCCTATTTTAGCGGAAGAGATTTTGACAATTTAGAAAAGATTGGCACTCATGTTCAAAGCATAGAACATGATGCGCGAATCATTATCGCCAAAATAATGCAAGAGGGGCTTGTCACTAGCGATGAAGTAGGGAGGTTACGCAAAAATAAAAATATTTTACCTTTATTGATAAAATATTTAAACTGGAGGGGTGAGCTTGTCAAAGCATTGACTCGCTTCATTTTAGAACTTGATGAGAATGGAGTAATTATAGAGTTAATTGAAGTGCTGGAAACTATTGCAACACAATCTGATGAGGAACTTTATGAAACGATTGCAAATATTCAATTTAAATTGAAAGATTATGGCAGAGCCATTAACGCCTGGGAGAAAACAAAATATTTAGATAACCCAAAATACTATTTAGCAAAAGTGGAACTATATAAAGAAAAAAAAGATAATCAAAATAGTGTTATTTATTTAAACGAATTGATACGCTTTAAAAATCAAGAGGAACAAAAAAATATTTGTAGAGAGATTATTACTCTTCACCAAAAAGGTGATGATGAAGATGTTGAAAGTGACTATTATGTAGCAGTCTATAAAGCTTTTATATTATTGGGAAATTTACAAGAGATTGTCTCTTTTGGAAAGGTAGCCGAAGAAAAAATCTTTTACTATGATATAGAAAATTTATATCGAATAGTAATTTCAGATGATAAGTACAAAGTCACAAAAGAGGTTTTTAGTTATCTTATTGAACGATGGGCCAAAGTAGCTGTAAGATACCAAGATAATCTTGACATAAGCTTGGATTATGTGAACAGTGTGTACTCAAATGAATGTAAAAAATACAGTCTTCCCTTCAAGCCTTTTACGCCTGAAGAGATTCAAAAACTACCCAAGCTACCCAAGCTAGTGCAAACCAGTCCAAGCGAACATTTTTCCCATATCATGATTAAGAATTTTAGACAGTTTTCGCATATCACTTTAGAGGATATTGGACAATTTAATCTTATTTTAGGAGACAACAATGTAGGCAAAACCTCTTTATTGGAGGCCCTACTTTTTATGAACGACAGAGGGCTGTATTATAATAATCTTGCCTTTGCTTATATTGCTAGAAATAACACACCCCTTGTTATCCAAGAAGACAATGAAAAAACCTATGCTATTCCAAAATCGTATATTTTTGACTTTTTTAAAAAAGGTATTGAGGGTGAGGGGATGGCATTTGAACTCGAAGAGCATAGAAACCATTGGAAGTTTGCAATCAGAAGACCGACAATTGAAGAGATTAAAAAAGAATCTGGAAGAGAAAGCGGTATTGATGTTGATGATTATGTTTGCATGGTGCGTGATGATGTAATTAAAGTTGATGAACTTTCACTTATTATTAAAAAACTCGACCCTGAGGATTTAATGAAAATGCAACTTATGCCATTTGGTAAAGGATTTGATAGAACCTTGGCTAAAAGTTATTATGACAATATTGAAAAAGATAAAAAAAATCGACAAGCTTTTTTAAATTCCATGAAAATATTTATCCCATCTATTGATAGAATCACAGCTGACACAGAGAGTGGGGAAATTGATATTGAAGAAACTGGTTTAGATGTTTCGGCACCACTACATCAATACGGTGAAGGTGCAAATAAACTCTTTAGAATACTGGTACAAATTACCCTTCAAAAAGAGAAAAAGCTTCTCATTGATGAAATAGATGCAGGGATTCACTATTCACACTTTTTGGAGTTTTGGAAAATTATTCTAAAAGCAGCCAAGGAAAATGATGTACAAATTTTTGCAACAACACATAATTTGGAATGCTTACAATACTTTAAAGAAGTATTAGAACTTGAAGACATGCAAGAATTGCAAGAGTTGTCGAGAACAATTACATTAAGAAAATTACCCAACATGCACATAAAAGCATACACTAGACTCTTTAAGGAATTTGAATACGAGATAGATAATGAATTAGAGATTCGTGGTGGCAAGCTGTGAGTAAAAAATATCTTATAGTTGTGGAAGGTAAAACAGATGTAGTTTTTCTAAAAGATTATTTGATGCATTTGAATAAAAGTCTATCTATAATTACAAATTTAGATAAAAAGGATAAAAAAGAAATAATTCTTAAATCAGAGTATATTGAAATAAAAATTCTAGTTGCTGGCGGCTACACAGCTATAAAAGAAGGAAATATTTCACAAACTTTGCGTGCACATAAAGATGATGGATACACAATTTTACTTATTCAAGACGCTGATAACCCAAGTAAAGAAAACGGTGGGGCTAAAAATCGTATTGAGTATTTAAAAGACATCCCATATATTGACTTCAATATTTTTTTATTCCCTAACAACGAAGATGATGGCGACTTAGAAACATTATTATTGCGAATTAAAAAGAATGAAAAATATGATATTTCGCATGGATGTTATCAGTCTTATATCAATTGTACAAAAGAAATAAATCCTAAATGGTCAGCTGAATTAGAAGAGGATAAATCCTTAGTATTTAACTACTTTAGAACATACTATGGCATGGAAAATTCTAAAGAAGAAAATCGAAGATATGAAACAGACTATTGGGATTTCGACAGTCATGCACTACTGCCTTTAAAAGGTTTTTTTGAAGAAACTGGAATTGTGAAGTCGAATTAAGTTATTTTTTGAATGCAACATTGGGACTTTTGCGACGTGTGGGGCATGGAGTGAGTTTGACACTACTGGAGTGAGTATGTCCCCCTCCCCA
>JACUTV010000122.1 GCA_014859645.1 Campylobacterales bacterium | reverse complement strand
GGAGTTTCATCCCACAGATGGGACACCACTGCTTTTGCGGGCCTTCTTGAATGAGCTCAGCCTTTCCACTTGTGGGGGCCTTGCTAAAATCTGCTGCGTATACATGCAAGCCAAGCATTACCATTAATACCAGAACAACATTTAAACCCTTCATTGCCTCTCCTTCTGAATATATATCTTTAGTTTAATTAAGTAGCGTAAAATTTGTATTAAAGCCACACTCCATTTTTAAAAAAATAGCCTACGGTGTACCATAAACTAAGAATTATAAACAAACTACTCCACATAAAAGAACACCAAATATCATTGTTATTCGTCTCTTTTAAAAAAGCATGGGAAAATCCACGCCGTATTCCATAAAATGAACCTAAAAATAGAGTGGTGTAAAAAAGATATCCCACATAGCCGTACTCTTTTTGGATGATGCAAAATGGGCAAGTATGCGTTGGAAGCTCATACACATAGGGTGATGCTGTATAAATTATAAAAAGTAACCCGATTCCTGCATAAATCAGCGATGCAACTCCAAAAACAAATCGAAGTTTTTCAAACTTCAAACTAGCAACCCCAAAGGCTCCATAAAGCACAGCCACCACACCAAAAAGTGCACCCACTGTACTCCTGCCTAAGTCAATAAAGCCACCAAGTTCATTGCGATTTGAAAAGGTAACCGAACAACAACTCACTACCTTTTGGGTTTCAAGGGAAAAAATCACTACAAAATCCAAAACCAATTCAACTACCATCAAAAATAAAACAATTAAAAAGAGTCGAAATTTCAAGCGCACATGAGGATAATCCAAGGCTTTTCGGTCCTTAGAATCCACCAAAAGCCATAATCCAAACAAACAAAGCAAGATTAATTTTAAGCCCAGTAATTCCCAACCCATCACTGTAGCATTGAGTACCCCCACACCGCACATCGCTGCTTTTATAAATGGGGTAAGCGAATCTATCATATAGACTAAATAAACCGCCAATATAAGCTTAAAAAAGAGCAAAAAGACCAAGATAGTAGATACCAAATAAGCACTCTTTTCATTGGCATATTGACGCGGACTTGTTGCATCAAAGTCCCAAGTGCGCAAAATCTTCCATGCACGCACTCCTGCTACGCAAGAGAGAGCAAAAAGAGCGCTTTGCGCCCCCAAATATCCAACTGTGGCGCTAGTTAAAATCAAGGATTTTTCCACCCTCTAAGGATACGACCCTATCAAAGAGCGGGCTACCTAGAAGCATTTCATCATGGCTTGCAATCACCAATGTTTTACCCAAAGCTTTTATGGCTTCCATCTCCTCAAGAAAGGTTTGAGTAAGAATGGGGTCAAGGTTCGCACTTGGCTCATCTGCCAAAAGTACAGAGGGCTCATGGGCTAAAGCTCGCGCGATTGCAGCCCGCTGTTGCTCGCCTCCAGAGAGTGTCGTCACTAATTGGTCTTTTTTGTGTCCGATAGAAGCAATTTTCATGGCTTTTAAAGCTTTTGCTACACATTGTTCGTAAGGTATTTTGGTAGGCAAAAGAGGTGCTAGGACGTTATCCAACACAGAAATATCAGGAATGAGATTGTATTTTTGAAAGATAAACCCCACATGTTCACGTCGAAACAGGGCCGCATAATCATCTGGAATTTTAGCCAAGCTTACACCATTTACATGTACACTGCCAGATGTTGGTTTAAGCAATCCCCCTATGATTGAAAGCAGGGTGCTTTTACCGCTACCGCTATGTCCGCGCAACAAAACCGCCTCGCCCGCCTTTACATGTAAGGACACATTATCAAGGGCGCAAAAAAACTCTTTATTAGTGGTGTATGTTTTGGTTATGTTTTGAATATTTATCATCGCACACTCTCGCTTGGGTCCACTATGGAGCTACGCCAAATTGGGATAAGAACGAGGGCAAGATAAAGCACCATGACAAGCACACCAGAACCTAACACCATGAGAACACTTCCATGAGGCACAAGCTCAAAAGGAGGTGTGAGTTCATTGGGCGAATAAAAGAGTCCTCGAAGCACAGGGGCATTTGCTAAAAATACATATCCATAAGCCACAATCGCACTTGAAATAAAAGCCACTAACACCAACACAGCATGTTCTGCAAACTTCACTCCAACCACATCGCCTATCTTCCAACCCAGAGCTCGCAAAATGCCAATCTCTTGCTGCTCTTGAGCACCAAGGCCACTAGATTTTTCAAAAATGAGCAAAAAAAGTGCAAACATAGCGCTCAAAAAAAGCGCTAAAAACAACCCGCTTTTAAAATCAAACAGTGCATTATAGGCACTAAACAAATCACCTTTAGTTACTACGCGCACGCTTGGATAGCGTTCCATGATTTTAACTCGAATTGTTTCAACCTCCTCAGGGTTTGGTACATGTAAAACCATGTCCGTTGCTTCATCTTTGTTAATTCCTAGGATTTTACGTACACTCTCTTGGGGCAAAATGAGCATACCTGTATCTTCAAATCCCTCTAGCCCATCAACCACTGCGCCGATTGGAACCCGAAATTTTTCACCTGATGGCATGTAAAAATCAAAAAAATCTTCAAAATAACCAAGGCGAATGGTTTCCATCGCCTTTTTGCCCAGAAGTAACTCTCCTTTTTCTAAGGATTTGAATCTATCATAGGTGAGCTGTTTGAGGCTTTGTTTGTATTCGTCATTATACAAATCAAGTCCCACAAGGGTAAAATTCACACCCCCATCTTGTAGCCTTCTGTGGGAGAAAAAGTAATACCCCCAAACTCTTGGAGTCGCCTGGGAAACTCCTGGAATCTCTTCCAATTCCCACCTCCAATCCACAGGCAGGGTTTCCAGCCTGCCACCTACAGTTTTTTGCAAAGTTATTTCAGGCATTGCTTCGATATTCTCAAGCACCATTCCTTTAATAGAAAAAGCGGTAAATAATGATGAAAGCGAAAGAGAGAGGGAAAAGAGTAACCCCAGAAACAAAATACTATTTTTTGCACGTTTTCGCCAAATGGAACCAAGGGCGTAAGCAAAGAGTTTAAGGTTCATGGTGCAAAACCTTGTATGTGTACGATTCGTGCCCCAAAAGGGGTGCACCTGGATAGTAAAAATGTCCACTCATGTAATCACTTAGTTCAAAATAGCGAAAATAGAGGGTGCTATTCTCAAATGGGTTCCCGCCAAGGGTTGTGAGTGAGCGCATCTGCGTACTTGGTGTATGGGAAATCTTACTCCAGATTCCATGAACTACCATCAACACCGTCCCACTCACTAGCAAGATTACAATGTTTTTAAAAACACGCAATTCTTTCATCGCATATCAAGGTAATTAATAAAATTTTTATCCATGCGGTCAAAACGATAGATTTTCTTCCCGCTGTTGGCTTCCAAGAAATCTTGCGCATCGGCCTCCTCGGCAAATGGAATAATATCATCGCCTCCCACGCTCATTACACGGCTTCCAAACACATAATACGCCTCACTCGCATCAATCAGCTTGCCTGTCTTAAAATCCGTCATGTAAAGTTTATAAATTCCCGCAAAATGTTTCAGTGCTTCCGTATGAAAAAAGTTAAAAGCGTATTTTGGCGAACTAACAGCCTGAACTGAGTTGTCGTTATATTGAATATATCCCAACCATTTTTCGTAGGCTTCAACAGGAACAGCTTTAATGGGGCACATCAAATCAGGCTTTAAATGCAACGCATCAAAATGCTTTCCAGACAAGTCCTTAGCTTGTGCAGCAAACAATAACCCCAGCACCATGCACCATACAATAAGTAGTCTCATACTAGATCTCTCCTCTTAAAAATCATATAGCCCAACAGACCGAACACCAAGCCCAGCACCACAGGATAAGCGATGGCATAAACCGCAAAAAAAGTCTTGCCAAACTCATCCAAGATGAAATAGGCCGCAGGCCCAATCACTGCAAGTTCTGGGTCAAACAAAGCAATGGCACCAATGCGAAACACTTGCAGCGGATTAATTAGCGCAATGGAGTACACCAATTCCGCACTCCCGATACTACGACTTAGCATCCCTATGAGCACAATGTCAATAAACGCCAAAAGGGTCAGCCAAACAAAAAAAGCAATCCCCAAGGCAACCTCTTGCGTTTTCACTGCCGAGGAAATAAAAAAACTGATTCCTAAAAACTGCACATTAAGCGCTAAAATGAGGCCAATGTAATAAAAAAAGATTCCCCAAGGTACTTGTGCACCTCGTGCCGCACCCCACACAAGTGCCAACACTAAAGCACCCACAACAGGCAAACTCACAGTTAGGAAACGCCCAATAAAACGTCCAAAAAAGTAATCTCGTAGCGCTATAGGAAAAGAAAGTAGATACTCCAACACGTTGCTATCTCGGTCGCCAGCAATAGTTCGCACCGTAGAAACGAGAATAAAAATCGGCAAAATAACAATAGAGATTTCAATAAAAATTAAAAGCAGTCGGCTCAATCCACTAAAACCCTGCACGCGTGATTCGGTGATGCCAGAGATGAAAAACAAGGCAATCATCCCCCCAAAAACAACACTGTAAAGCAAAAACCAACGCGAACGTAATGCCTCTTTAATATCAATACTCACCATAAGCCACAGATTTTTCATAGCGGTTTTCCTAACACGCGATCGCGGACGGTCGCATAATCATAATTTTCTACCTCAACTTGTGGCTCTTTATGCGCAGAAAAACCAAAATTCATAGGGGTAATAGCACCTTGGGTATAGTAGGCTTTTTTAGCGTTAAGCCATTCACCTGTCTTAACGTCTGTCACATAAGTGATGGCTTCTTCTTCCCACGCAATATTTTTTTCATCAAACCATAAAATTGCACACCCAATATCATCCCAATAATACCGTTTGCCCGTATGGGGATCAATAGTTTGGGCAGCATAATTACGCACACTAATAATCATCTTACACCGTTCGCAAATCTCTCGGTCAAACTTTACTTCTTTGGGACTGGTGTCAATCTCACCACTGCATGCCCCAAGGAAAAAAAGTGTACATGTAAACCAAAAAACTTTAAAGTACCACATCATTCACCACCTTGCCTAAATCCATTTCGATTTTGCGATTAACCAAATCTCCAATCTCTTCCAAGCGATGGCTAATAAAAATCATCAACCGCCCTTCCTGATAAGGTTGCAATAATTCATAAAAAATAGCGCGCCCTCCAGGGTCAAGGTTTGCCGTAGGTTCATCAAAAATAAAAATCTTAGGATCTCGCGCCAAGGCAATAGCAATCAAAAGTTTTTGCTTCATGCCTCCAGAAAGTTTAAAGAAAAGCTTATGCATGTTCGCCTTAACGTCCAACTCCATTTTGGTGCAAATCTCAAAAATCTTTTCCCAACTCGCCCCACTGGAAACCACGGCATACCGAATGAGTTCTTGCACACTCAGTCTAATAGGGGGAGGCAGTTGGGGCACAAATCCGATACGAGCAAGGGCTTTGTCTCGTTGCACAAAGGGGTCAAAACTATCAATGCGCACCTGCCCATGGGAAGGGATATATTCGCCAAGCATAGCACGCACCAACGTGGTCTTTCCTGCGCCATTTTGACCCATAATGATGACACGGTCACCACACTGCATCTCCAAAGAGACGTTATCCAAAGAGTGTTGATTTCCAAAAATTTTAGTAAGTTCACGTACTTGTATCATATAAGCTTCTTCAATTTGGTTTCATAGTTGAGTGCATCGGTATGACACACCTCCACACAGCGACCACACAGGGTGCAGTCTCCACTAAGGATAGACACTTCACGCTTCCCGTGAGTATCGGCATGTTTTTTGGTAACCTCTAGCACATGAGGCACAAGACACACCTGAGTACATACTTGACAATGGTCGCATCGGTCATCC
>JACUTV010000245.1 GCA_014859645.1 Campylobacterales bacterium | reverse complement strand
CGGTGGGTTTGCCTGTGGTGCCGCTAGAACTGTGGATGCGCACCACTGCGTCTTGTTTGACGGCAAACATGCCAAAAGGGTAGTTGTCTCTTAAATCTTGTTTTTTAGTAAAAGGAAGTTTGGAAATGTCCGCCATAGAGCGGATGTCTTTAGGCACAATACCCGCGTCTTCAAAGGCTTCGCGGTAAAAAGGGACATTGTGATACACCCGCATGAGGGTTTCTTGGAGACGTTCAAACTGTAACGCGTGCAAGGCTTCACGAGGTAGGGTTTCTTCTTTGGACCAAATCATGCGCTCTCCTTGGCGTCGTTAATGGCTTGGTGCAAGACAGCGATGTTTTTTTCCGCTAACTTGGCGTTCATCTTTGTGATAGCCTGTTCGATTTCCTTACATGTAAAGGGGAATCTGGGGTCTTTGGCGAGGGTAAATCCTAGCATGTACACATTGAGCGCATCAATAGGAAAGGCTTTGTTGCGCGCTTTGGAAAAGGCGTCCGTGTGGTGAACTTGGTACGCTACATCAGGAAACTCCGCAGTGGCGTTGACGGTCACTGTGCCCGCGTTGGGTTTGAGGTAGTGAAGGTTGCGCAAGGCTTCGGTGCCCTCAAGGGCGATGAGCAAATCCGCTTGTCCCTCGTCGATGGCAGGAGCGAAAAAATCCCCCAGTTTTACGTAGCATGACACCGAACCGCCTCGCTGGCTCATGCCGTGGTTTTCAGTACCGAGGCATTTTTGGCCCGCCAACGAAGCGGCGATGCTTAAGACTTTGACCAAAAACACTGCACCTTGTCCACCCACACCCGCAATTACAATCTGATACTTCACCTTACACCTCCTCTTTTTCAACAAACGCATCCACAGGACAAATGGCATCCAAACACGACGAACAGCCCGCACACAAGAAGGGGTCGATGGCCATTTTTCCGTTTTCATCGTAGTGCATCGGTGGGCATTTAAACGCGGTGATACACCAGTCGCACTCTACGCAAAGGTCGGGGTCAACTTCCACAAAAGCATGTCCAAGTTGTCCTTCAACCTTCTCTT
>JACUTV010000244.1 GCA_014859645.1 Campylobacterales bacterium | reverse complement strand
CGGTGGGTTTGCCTGTGGTGCCGCTAGAACTGTGGATGCGCACCACTGCGTCTTGCTTGACCGCAAACATCCCAAAGGGGTAGTTGTCTCTTAAATCTTGTTTTTTAGTAAAAGGCAGCTTGGAGATGTCCGCCATAGAGCGGATGTCTTTAGGTACTACGCCCGCGTCTTCAAAGGCTTCGCGGTAAAAGGGGACATTGTGATATACCCGCATGAGGGTTTCTTGGAGACGTTCAAACTGTAATGCGTGCAAGGCTTCACGAGGCAGGGTTTCTTCTTTGGACCAAATCATGCTTTGGCCTTCGCGTCATTGATGGCTTGGTGTAAGACGTTGATATTTTTCTCTGCCAATTTAGGATTCATTTTAGTAATGGCTTGTTCGATTTCTTTACATGTAAAGGGAAAATTGGGGTCTTTGGCGAGGGTGAACCCTAGCATATAGACATTGAGCGCATCAATAGGAAACGCTTTGTTTCTAGCTTTTGAAAAGGCATCGGTGTGATAGACTTTGTACGCTACCTCAGGAAACTCAGAAGTAGCGTTGACAATCACTGTGCCCGCGTTGGGTTTGAGGTAGTGTAGGTTGCGCAAGGCTTCAGTGGCTTCAAGGGCGATGAGCAAATCCGCTTGCCCCTTATCAATAGCAGGAGCATAAAAATCCCCCAGTTTAACATAGCACGACACCGAACCACCCCGTTGGCTCATGCCGTGGTTTTCGGTACCAAGGCATTTTTGACCCGCCAACGAAGCGGCAATGCTTAACACTTTGACCAAAAACACCGCACCTTGTCCACCCACGCCCGCAATGACAATCTGATATTTCACCTTACACCTCCTCTTTTTCAACAAATGCATCCACTGGGCAGATGACATCCAAGCACGACGAACAGCCCGCACACAAGAAAGGATCGATGGCCATTTTTCCGTTTTCGTCATAATGCATCGGCGGACATTTAAACGCGGTGATACACCAGTCGCACTCCACGCACAGGTCGGGGTCAACTTCCACAAAAGCATGTCCAAGTTGTCCTTCAACCTTCTCTT
>JACUTV010000121.1 GCA_014859645.1 Campylobacterales bacterium | reverse complement strand
AATCTAGCACAGATAGTAATCTACAATAAAAATATATGGTGGAAGTGTGGGGAATTGAACTTATAGCACAATTCCCCTTGTTTGTGGGATTATAAAAAATATGATGATTTGTAAAGTACAAAATAAAGTACATTAAGCTCATTCCTGCTGTTCAGTTTCGACTTTCGCTACTGAACCCTCATCCGTCATTTCAGTGATAACTTTTTCAACATGTGTAATATCATAAAGTGGGGTGCGAGGGCCGGCTATGTACACGGGTTGGAGTGCATGACGCAGGGGAGACCTATACCACTGGCTACGGTTTAAACCCAAAAAGTGCCAAAGCTCATGCAGGCGGTAGTATTTTTTTTCGATTTTTTGTGTCATTTTTCAACCTCGCGTCGTTTTGTTTTTTTTGAATTTTTTTTAGGGGCGGGTTTCCTAAAAAAACCCTAGCCCCTATTAAAACCCCCTTTAGGGGGTTTAATATCTTAGGGGGGTGCGTGTACTTTTTGTCCGTTTTTTGCATGAAACCCCCTAAAATACGGGCTTTGCAAGCAACACAAACAGTGTGTACTTTTTGTCCGGGACATGTGTACTTTTTGTCCGCCCAAAATGCGATTAAGCCCTTCATTTAGGGCTCCTTGGCGTTTTTGACATGTGTGTACTTTTTGTCCGCTTTTTTTGCCTTTGCAGGTAGCCATTTTTACTCAATTTCAACCCCGCAAAATTACTTTTTTCACAAAAAATTTCAAGCTCTTTTTTTGCTCTTCTCTGTGCTCTTTTTTGAGATTCGTTTTCATTACCTATGAAAATATCAAGCAATTTTTGAACATCAATATTGACGAATCCGTGCGAAAAAACAAAGCGTAAAACAGCCTTTATGAATGCATTTTCTTCATCAATTATTTTTTTAATTATTACTTTGTCACAAAAATAATGTTCATTCTCATTCATAAAAGCAACATATTTTTCATCAAAAATAATGATATAGTCACCATTTATATCTTTTTCGTAATATTTTATTATCCCAAATACATATTCTTTTCTAGGCGTGATAATATGAATATTTGTGTCAACTAGGTCTAGGATTTTTTGGCGCAAAAGTTGTACACTCCGACCACTTCTGCTTAATTTTATTTGATTTAATAGGTAACTTTCATTAAATCTCAATGCAAAAGTATTACCATATCCACCCTTATTCATCCAAAAAAAATCAAGTAAATCACGATGATTTTGGCCTAAATGTTTGTTTCGAACATCCACTTTTAATCCACTTTTTTCGTCATAAAAAACTGTTTTGGGTTTGCGCAGGGGTATAGCCCTGCTTAAACCATGAAATATGCCGTTGCGCACTTCATGCGTGCTTATTTTTATCGGGGGGTTCATTTTTTGCCCCCTAGTTTTGGGATGGAACTAAAATCGGGCTTGGCCTCGTCATACACCACTACTTCGACATTTTTCACCACTTCTTTGGTGGCGGTGACGATTTCTTTCAACCACACCTGTACCTTCTTTTTTACGCCACCCATAACACTTTTCACGCCCCAGTTATCTTTCACGATCTCAAAAATCGCGTGGCGGTTATCTTCTGTGTCGCCCGCGATAGTGTATTGCAGGCGCACCGCGTCCACAAACGCGCTAGCGCCCCTTGCGCCTCCGTTTTCCTTGTCTTTTGAATGGTGATGAATAATCACCATGGCTTTGTGCTCTTTTACCACCCATGAATTCAAGTGATTCATGAAAAACCGGGCTTGTGCGTTGTCATTTTCGTTTCCTGAAAAAAAAGCAATAAGTGGGTCTAAAACTATGAGGTCGTAGGGCTTCAAAGTGTGTTTGATGCCGTAAAACTCCTCTGTCATACTCGCCTTTTTCTCAAAATTGGTGAAGTGAGGAACTACTTCGCTGTTCTCGATTGCTTTAAGCCTCTTTAACACCTTCGGGCTGATATTTAGCATTTGACAAATTTGCGCACCCCTCCCCTCTAGCTCTCCTTCGCTATCTTCACTAAACCATCCAAACGCCTTTTTTTCGGGGTTTTCATGTAAAAAACGAATAAGCAATTGCAGGCTAGCCATGGTTTTGCTCCCCCCGCCCTTAGCGGTCAGCAGGCTGATTGCACCCCTTGGGATTGGGATGAAATTTCGGCAGAAGAACTCAGTCTCCTTTTTTTGAAAATCGCTAAAACTTTTGATTTTTGCTTCCCACTTTGAACCCGTGCCATTGCGTATTTTTTCGATTTTTTGGCTCAAAACTTCAAAAGCGACGAAAGGGTCATTCTCCTCTAGCACTTGCTCTTGAGCTTTTTGCAGGGCTTCGAACGTAGCCCTCATTGCGCTTTTTTTCTTTATTTCATTGGCATACGCCCCCACGGAAGGAAGCGGGTTGGTGGTGAGGATTGCTAGCATCGCATTTTCGTCGAACTTTTTGCCCATTTTTTCCTGCACAAAATCATCATCAATAGGCAAACCCTCACGTTCGCACGCCTCCATTGCTTCAAACATATACCGATGTGCGGGCAAGTAAAAATCACTCGCTTTGAGGTGGCTTGCCACCTCTTCAAACTGGGCGGGGTTGAAAAAAATTGAGCTCAAAACTGCACGTTCAATATTAATATTATGTAAATCATTCATATCGCACCCCCTAAAACAGCGTCGCTTGCTGAAAGCTAGCGGTTTTTTGGGCTTGAGCCACGTAGTTTTCGGGCTTGCATGGCAGTTTTTGCGCTGCGTGAAACTCTGCCCCACCTAGCCTAACCTGTACATATTTTTTCCGCGTTTTTTCCAGCGCAAGGGGTAGTCCAGCTTCTACGGCGACTTCATACGCAGTTTTTTGCGCCGCCCCCAAAAGCTCTTGCTCCTGCGCAAACTCGGCCTCATGCGCCTGTATAGTAGCGCCTGCAATCGCGCCTGCATGGGCATCACGGCCCAATCGCGCATAACTGGCTATGCGCTTTGCTACTAGCTTTTTTTCGCCATTTTGCAGGTCGCGCAGTGCTGCTTTTATGCCGCAGTTTGAGCGGTTTGTGGTGTTTTTGGTCAGCATGTCACGGACGAATTGCTCTACCGCTATTTCGTCCGTGAGCGTGCGGGCTATATACGCCTCTCCCTCGCTCCATCGCGTGACTAGGGCGCGAAGGTCCGGCGACCCCCCAAAGTAGGCATTTTGAAGCTCTTCTACGGGGCTTAATTGCGACTTAAACTCGGTTGTGGTATTCTCCCCTTCGGGGGAGAAAAAATGGTGGCTTGGTCGGCTCATTTTTCTCTCCTTGCGATTTTTTTCTCAATTCGTACATTAATTATACCCGATTGCGAACAAAAAGTCAATGTTTTTTATATATTTTTTCTCAAAAAGGCTCAAAAAATGACAGAAATTATTTTAAACAGGCTATCAGGGGTCTTAAATTCTCAAAATGAGAAAGAACTCGCAGAATTTTTAGATGTGAAGCAAAACACAATTTCTACATGGAAACAGAGGGAAAAAATTCCTCTTCAAGAAATTTACGATTTGGCTCAAAAAAAGGATTTTTCACTGGATTATGTCTTGCTTGGCCGAACCCAAAAAAATGAAATTTTGAATGATTTCGAAGCTTTACTGGGCGAAAAAGGAGCACAAGAGTACTTGGCGCAAAAATTAATTGAGCTTGTTGCGCAAAAATTTCAAATGCAGAATTTAGGTATTTATGAGCCTCTTGGTCGTTTTTTAGGATTTTTCTCTAAGGCTGGCGCGGATGGCCTATATGCTAGACCTCTATTGTTTTTATATTACGTGCTGCAAAATTTAGAAAAAGTAGAAAATCAAAACCCAAAAGAAAAATTGATTGAAGCTATTCGCATTACACCTTTTCACCGGTTTGTTTTTGGACCAGAATTTAACAAAAAAACAATTGAAAATATTATTGACCATGTTGATTTAAGGATGGACGACGAAGAGATAAAAATCCTTATCGGTAACCCTTCTACCACCCTTAAAACACTGGAAGAAATGATGCCTATAGCCATGGTTAAAGCGCATAGAATCAATTAGGATTCTGGCGGTATAGCCATTTGTATAAACTAGGTACGCTCCCATCCACGCCCTCTTCCGTGCATAGTATTTTCTTTATGCTCGGTACACTCACTCCCATCGTGATGTACCTCTCTATTTTTTCACGGTGTGGCTCCCAAACGCTCCATCCCTTACGTTTTTGTTTTTTCATCTTTGAATCTGCCATACTCACACCCCCTCCCTCAAAATATACCGAATCAGGGCATCATCCCTTCCCTCTTTACCGGCTTTCTCCACTATCTCCCGTATTTCGCGCTCATGGATACTCACCACGGCCTGAAAAAGCGCCTTCTGGCCCATCTTCACGTCACTTATGCTCAAAATCAAACTCTCCAAAACATGCTCCATTCTCTTCATCTTTCGCTCTCGATAGTCTTCTTTCAGCTCTTCCATTTTAGTTATCATTTGACGCACCATTTCGCTTTTGCTTACGCCGTGTTCTTTGGCGAGCTCACTTAATGCAGTGTCGCTTTTTGTATCGAGATTTACGCTCACTACCATCTGCTATCCTTTTACTATTTTATTCTCCAAAGAGCCCTGCAAATACCAACACAGGAGAGAAAAACAAATCAGGGCTCATTGCAAAACACTTTTTAGCTTTGCCGGTAAAGAGGGGGAAGCTTTTTTACTTCCTCCCCTTTATTAACATTTTTAAATACCGTTTTGTAAAAAGAGTTTTGCATATTCTTCAAGAGACTTGCAACCCTTTAGGTTGTGCTCTGTTGTTGCGACCTCTTTCACCTCTTTTTGTGTTGCACCAAGCTCATACGCTTTTTTTGTTGCAAGCACATTAAAACAAGCGTTGTCTTTAGTGTATTTTTGGTTGGCTAGATATTTACCAGTCAAGTACCACCCGCTTGATTCATGTGGATAGTTCGTTAGAGAATATTTCGCAAGCTCACCTACTTTTTTAACATCACCCATATTCCCGTAATAAACACCCATATGTTCAGTTAATACATCAATAGGATTAAAATTCTTCCTTAACTCACGCTTAAAATCCTCATAAGGTATCTTGTCCACATCCTCTATTTTGTCGAGGTTTGCGAAACACTCATTAATCACACTTTTATTGTTTGCCCCTAGCGCCAAGGCACAAATTTGATTAAAAATAGGAAAGTGCGTCATGACTGAATGCCAAAGCATAATCGTCTCGTGCATAGGCTCATTTTTTGCTAACTCTTCAACAGCAAGCCTCACCGTCTCTTCCCTTAGTTCAAGTGCCTTGTAAAGATAAGAAATTGCTGTATCATATCGCCCGTTTGAGACGTATACCTGAGCGTCATTACACTTTGCGATTGTTCCGTTTACACTGCTCACAAAAGAATCTGACAATTGATTCCCAAATAAAAGCCCTGCGCCTAAAATCAAGCCTAAAATAATCTTCTTCATCTTCACTTACCTCCATTTTCTTTTTTTACGATTTCAATTAACTTTTTCACGCGCTCCCACTCCTGACTAATCCCCTCTTCGGCAAAATACTCTTTTGCAAAAGAATCATCGGCCATGGGGTCAAGCATAGTGCCGGCAAAAAGAATCCAGTTAAAAAACGCTTTGCGAACTGCCCGCTTTTGTCCTTGTTCTAAAATCCTCACTCCGTCTTCTATGGATTCAAAAACAGTAGCCATTGTGAGTGCCAATTGGCTTTCTCCATCGGGTCCACCATTCACAAGCATTCTTAAGGTAGATAATTGATACTGTCTATAAAGATAGTCGTAAATATCTGCGGATTCGTGGAGATATTTTAATGTGTGATGATACAAGGTTCCCCAATCAAGGTTTCTGTTTATAGTTCCACTGGGGATGCCTAGCGACTGAACATTGTTTTGTAGATTTCCGTATCTTTGCTGATAGATATTGCCTACTGCTTTAG
>JACUTV010000120.1 GCA_014859645.1 Campylobacterales bacterium | reverse complement strand
AAAATATTCAACATGTGCGCAACAATTTATCTTTTGAGACCTTACACCTTAAGAAAGACGGTTCAAGAGTGCCTGTGTCTGTTCATGTGACGTTTATTAAAGATGAAGACAATACGGTCAAGCAAAGAATCGTCAATATCATCGACATTAGCAGTAGAAAAATCCTAGAAAATGAACTGCGTACCCGCCACTTAGAGTACTTAAACCTCGCAGAAAACCTCCCCGATGCTATCGCATGTTATGACAAAGAATGCAAGCGTACCTACGTAAACCCAGAATGGACGAGGATAAACGGGATGCTCGCCACAGACGTTTTGAACAAAACTCCTGTGGAAGCTTCCTCGGTCATCAAGTCTTACGCAAAAGCGTTTCAAGGAAGACTTGAAGAGGTTATCCGTACATGTAAAGGGGACGAGTGGGATTTTGACTTTACTGGCCTTGATGGAAAAGGGTACGTGTATTCTATTTGTGCGACGCCAGAATACGATGTGGATGGAAACATCAAAGGCGTATTGACGACGGCGAGGGACGTTACGGGTAGAAAATATGAAGAAGAAAAAATAAACGAACAGTTTAAACTATTTTTTGAGCGCCAGCTTGTGGGGATGGCCATCACCTCACCTCAAAAAGGGTGGCTTAAGGTAAACGATAAATTATGCTCCATGTTTGGATACTCTCTTGACGAGTTTAAGGCAATGACGTGGGCCGACATGACTCATCCTGAAGATTTGCAAGCAGATATTGAGCGGTTTAATCTTCTGTTGGACGGTACCATCGACGAGTATATGTTGGAAAAAAGATTCGTACATAAAAACGGCGCAGTAGTGTTTACGAACTTGGCAGTAACGTGCGTGCGGGAAAAAAATGGAAACGTTGATTGTGTTTTGGCATTGGTGGAAGACATCACGCAGCGTGTCATTGTGCAAAACAAGATTAAATCTCTAAACACTACCCTCGAACAGCGTATTCATGAGCGCACTCTTGAACTCGAACAAGCCAATGAAATCTTGCGAAAAGAGGCAGAAAACAGAAGAAAGCAAGAAGCCTTGTTGGTTAAAAAAGAGCAAGAATTTCGCACCTTGGCGGAAAATTCACCTAATATCATCATGCGATACAACGAAAACGCACACCGCATCTACGCTAACGCAGCTTTTGCAAAGCAAACGGGAATCCCACGAGAACTTATACTAACAAGTGAGCTGGAATTCCAATGGGATGTTTATTTTGAGATGGTAAATATGGATCTTGATGAATACCGAAGAAGAATCAAGAAGGTGTTCAAAAGTGGAGAAAATGATGCATTTGTGGTGAGGTGGACGCGACATGTAGACTCCTGTGAAGTTGCCCACCACTTGCACTTGGTAGCTGAAAAAAACGAAGATGGTCAAACTACAGGAGTCCTTGCCATCGGGCATGACATTACCAAAAGTCTTGAAAGCGAGCAACAGCTAAAACAATCCGTCGAACTCACCGAAGGCATCATCAATGCCATCCCTGATTTGCTTTTTGAGGTGGACAAAAAGGGAACTTATCTTAATTTTTGGTCCCATGATAACGCGCTTGTTGCCAGTCAAAAAAAGTATTTATTGGGCAGAAAGATTAATGATGTCCTAGCGCCCGAATCCGCACAGATAGCCCACAAGGCCATCAAGGAAGCGGAGAAAAAAGGGACTTCCTTTGGAGAGATTTATAGCATCAAGTACCCCGATGGCGAGCGGTGGTATGAGTTGTCTGTGGCCAAAAGATCAACGGGCAACTTCCTAGCACTTGCCAGGGATGTGACGGGACGTTATATTATAGAAAAACGTGTTGAATTCATGGCGCACCATGACATTTTGACCGAACTGCCAAACCGCCTTTTACTTAAAGACAGAGCAGAGCGAATCATAGAAAATGCAAAACGCAACGGTCAAAAATCTGCCTTTTTGTTTATCGACTTAGACGGGTTCAAGACCATCAACGATTCATTGGGCCACGTAGTGGGCGACATGGTACTAAAAGCCGTAGGACAAAGATTGCAACGCTGTACGCGTTCAAGCGACACCCTAAGCCGGCACGGTGGTGATGAGTTTGTGCTCATCATCCCAGAAATAAACCATGCCGATGAAGTCATCATCGTCGTAAATAAGATAATCCAAAAATTCAAAAAATCATTTGAAATCAACAACAAAGTGCTTTCCCTTACAGCATCCATAGGCATCGCCATCTACCCTCAGCACGGTAAAGACTATGAAGAACTTTTGCTCAACTCCGATGCGGCCATGTACAAAGCAAAAGAAAATGGCAAAAACACTTATTGCTTTTTCACCCATCAAATGACACACGACAGAATCGGACTTTTCCAAATACAAAATGACCTAAAACGGGCAATACACAATAGAGAATTTCTCTTGCACTACCAGCCCCAAATCGACCTCTCTACCAATAAAATAGTGGGCGCAGAGGCACTGGTGCGATGGGCGCATCCTTATGTTGGCATGATACCTCCTGGAAATTTCATATCGGTCGCTGAGTCTTGCGGGTTGATTATAGATATCGGAGAGTGGGTGATGCACGAAGCGTGCAGGCAAGCTTCCCTTTGGAACAAAAACGGCAAAGATATTGTCGTGGCTGTGAATATCTCCGCCGTGCAGTTCAAGCGCGGCAATTTGGTAGAAGTTGTTAAAAGCGCATTGGAAACTTCCGCCCTTAACCCTAGGTATCTTGAACTTGAACTTACTGAATCTCTCTTGATTAACGATGCTGAAAACATTCTCAAAACCGTCAAAACCCTCAAAGAACTAGGGATCTCTTTGTCGATAGATGATTTTGGCACAGGCTATTCTAGTTTGGCCTACTTGAAGCGGTTTGCCGTAGATAAGCTCAAAATCGACCAGTCGTTTGTGAAGGACATCGTTAGAGACAAGGAGAATGCAAGTATTGTCAACACCATTGTGCAAATTGCAAAAAGTTTTAACCTCAAATCAATAGCAGAGGGAGTGGAGGAGAAGGATGTGCTAGACGTGTTACAAGGGTTCGGGTGTGATGAGGTGCAGGGGTATTATTTTGCCAAACCGATGAGTGCAGATGAATTTGAGAAATATTTTAAAACGCGAAGAAAGGGATGAAATGAAATTTCACGATTTAAAGTTAAATCTAAAAATCAGTCTTATTACGGTGATAACAATCGTGTTTATGTGTATTGTGATTTTTTTTGCCTATCACGACATGAGTGAACTGGAAAAGAGTTATGAGCGAACGAGGAAAATATCTGACATAGCTGTTATGGTCACAAAAACTTCTGAACAAGGCTTGCAAGTGTCCAATGCGCTCAGAGGTTTTATTGTCAATCCTGATGATGAAAAGGCAAAAGAAAACTTCCTAGAAGCATCAGTGGCGTTGGCTAGCTTGGTGGAACAAGCAAGGCTCTCTTCTGATTCTTGCGAAGCGTGTAGCGGATTTGAACTGTTTGAGATAGAGAAGCTCTACGCATCTGTGCAACGGGTGTTAAGCCAACTGACAAGCAAAGTCAATAGCGGTGAGCACTTGACCCGCGAAGATAACTCGGTGTTTACGAAAGAGTGGCGGGATTTGAAAGCAGGGCTTTTAAAATGGCAAGAAGCCAATAGAGAAAGAGCGTCTGGCATGGACCACTCCTTTTCACAGATGGTCTCAGATATGTTTAGGCTTATTATTATTCTCTTGTCTTCGTCTATCGTGCTTGTTTTTGTGGCCACACAGGTGGTATCCAAACTGATTGTAACCCAACTCAAAAGGTTCCACAGCGGACTTGCGGAGTTTTTTGACTACCTCAACAGAAAAACCCAGACGGTTAACCCCATTGGTATTGACTCGAAAGATGAGTTTGGGCAGATGGCAAAACTCATTGATGAAAACATAGCGATGATTAAAAAACATGTTGAGGAAGACAATCTCTTTATCGCAGATGCTCAGGTTGTCATGAACAGGGTTGTAAACGGTTGGTTTTCTCAAGAGATAAAAGCCACTAGCAATACCCCTGCATTTATGCAACTAAAAACTACCATCAACGTAGCACTCGCTAACCTCAAAGACAGGTTTTTGAAAATCAACGTTTTGCTAGAGGAATACACCAATCACAACTACACCAAAAAGCTTGTGGTGGAGGGCATCGAAACAGGTGGCGTGTTTGAAAACCTCGTCAATGACATCAACAAACTCCAAGCCACTATCACGCAAATTCTTATGGAAAACAAGCAAAATGGCATTACGCTTGATAAAAATTCAGATATTTTGCTTGAAAATGTAGACAAGCTCAACAGCAGTTCTTTAAGTTCCGCAGCCTCCTTAGAACAAACCTCGGCCGCCATGAATCAGATGAGTGTTTCTATCTTTGATACGGCCGAAAAGACAAAAAGAGTCGTGCAACAATCTTCCGAGATTAAATCTGTAATCAACATGATTTCAGACATTGCTGATCAAACGAACCTCCTAGCGTTAAATGCCGCTATCGAAGCGGCGCGCGCGGGTGAGCACGGAAGAGGTTTTGCGGTGGTGGCGGAGAGTGTTAGGGATTTGGCCGAAAAAACTCAAAAAAGTTTAGATGAGATAAACGCAAGTGTCAACTTGGTTATCCAGTCCATTGGCGATATCGGCGATGCTATCATGAAACAAAGCACCTCAATCGAAGAGATTAACCAAGCGATTAGCGTTGTGAATTCTACCGTGCAGGTAAATACGCAAATATCTTCCCAGACCCATGAAGCAGCAATGGTCGTTGACAAGATAGCAAAACTCATTGTCGATAGCGCAAATCAAAAGGAGTTTTTGGGTAAAGATAACACGTAAAAAACACAGGCACAGATTTGTTTTTATACTAAAAAAAGGATGAAAATGGGAATTTTTGGTAACAGCAATGAACTAAATCACAAGATAGAGTTGCTTCAGCGAAAAAATGAAGCCCTAGGACAAGAAAATCTTTCCTTGAAAGAGGCCATGAAAAACGCCGAGGAAACGTTTCAAGACAAAAAAGCAATGACCCCTGAGGATGAGGGTAAATTAAGAGCGTTTGATCTCATGATGAGCTCTTATGAAAATGGCGTGGGTTTTTTGCAAAAGATTATGCAATCCAACGTCGGTTCTCTCGAAGAAGCAACGACGCTCAATGCAAAAACAGGCCAGCGTATAGACAACGTAAAGTCCCAAAGAAACTATGTCGCAACGAGCGTGGAACAGATTGCTGTTCAAACAGCACAGCTTGAAGATGGGGCAGGAACGCTAAGCAACAGCGTCATCGCCATAGGCGAAATCATCAGTCTCATTAAAGACATCTCCGACCAAACGAACCTCCTAGCGTTAAATGCTGCTATCGAAGCGGCGCGCGCGGGCGAACACGGACGCGGCTTTGCGGTAGTGGCAGATGAGGTGCGCAAACTGGCGGAGCGCACGCAAAAGGCGACCCAAGAGGTTGAAATCAACATCGGTCAATTAAAACAAAATTCCTCGGAAATCTTGGAAATGGCTGAGAAGTTTCGCACCAATAGTGCGCAAATAGACCAAAACCTAAACAACTTCTTTGTGGAGTTGGATTTTGTCATCTCCAACTCGGAGAGAATCTCAAATATCACTAAAAATATCACTATTGAAATCGGCATCGGCAATGGAAAAGCAGACCACATTTTGTTCAAAATCTTAGGCTATAAAGCCTTTATGCACGGAGAAAAGCCTTCCGCGCTTCAAAATGAACACGAATGCAGGTTTGGCAAATGGTTTGTGCTTAACAAAGAGCAGGTAAAAAACGAAACAGAAATGCTCAAAAGACTCGACAAAGACCACGTCAACGTACACAGCGGCGTGAAGGAAGCTATCGACCTTTGGGCCAACGCCAAAGACTTTGACAGGGCGATTACAAGGATGGAAAGCGTTGAAAAATCAAGCGAAGACGCCTTTAAAGACCTCTACGCGACGTTCATGAAAAACAGATTATAACGTCAAATTTTCTCCCGTGAGGCTTACGTCATGAGCCTCACGTATTCCTCCCATCCCGCTTTGCGCAACACGCACGCAGGACACGTGCCACAGCCATAAC
>JACUTV010000119.1 GCA_014859645.1 Campylobacterales bacterium | reverse complement strand
ATGGGGTACATGTAACGGGTGATGGCAAAATTCTTTTCTTTGAGCTGTTTAAGGTAGTCTTCACGGTAGCGGTTGCCAAGCTCATCTTCCATGTCTGCGTCAATAAGCAACCCTTCTTTGGTTGGGTCAATAGGGAGGAGGATTTCCTTGGCAAATGCTTTTCCTCCCTCGATATTGTAAAGCTCCATGATAAAAATATACCCGCTGTTTTCCTTGCCAAAACGGATGTAGCGCAAGGTTTCAAGAATCTGTTTTTTCACACGCTCTTCAAAGTAGGAGAGGCGTTGGTGGCCCAACACGTAGGCATTGAGTTCAGGAATGTAATGCAAATACCCCACTTCGTTTTCTTCCTTACTAACATGGTAGCCTTCAAGGTCGTGGTCAAGAGTGGTAGCGTGAAAATGCAACGCAATGTCGTGGTGGCGCGTAAAGCCTTCTGCTAGGCGTGTCGCTGTTTCGAGGGTGATAGGTGCTTTGGAGGCGTACAGCAGTGCGACAAAGGCTTCGGTCTGTTCTTTGAGGATGCGCCGAAAAGCGGCGTTTGTTTCGTTGCGTTTGTGGTCGATGTACGTGATGGCTTGGGTGATGGCGCTTTTATTGAGAAGTATGCGGGATTGGAGTTCTTGGGTTTTAAACTGGGTGATTTCGCTTTCGAGGTTTTGGTATTGGGTAAATACCAGTTGTGAACCAAATAAAATGACAATGGTAAAGATGATGAACCATGAACTGAGTAAATGCCACCTGGAAAGCTTTTGGGCAAACATCGCCACTCCTTTGGCTAAAAGATAAGAGACCTGGAGATAAAACGCGAAACACGCTTGCGTTTGATGTGTTACACGAACTCTGCTAGGAAAAGCGAGTATTTATTATAACCCAATTATAACCCAAAGACGAAAAAATGCTTCGCGCAAACATATTCCTTACGTCTATTAGGCAAGCGTTGCAGGAAAAATATGTCACTTTTGGTAAAGAGTACAAAGAAAAGGGATATTTTTGAGACTTTTTGCGTGTGAAGAAGGTTCTTTTTAGTTAAAATCAACGGAATTTTTTAATGGCAAGCAAGATACCCCCCCTTTTTTTTTGGAAACAATAGTTTCTTACATGTAAAGATACACAACCTTCTTGGTGCACAAATTTGCTCCTTGAGGCTCAATGACACAGAATAAAGGAAGCGGTAGCGTGAATTGGCTTAAGAGCAAAATGTATTCAGGGGTAACCCATGTGGCGATGGTGCTACTTGCAGGAGCGGTGGCCCTTGGTTGGTTGAACCACAACCGCGTGGTGCAAGAAAAAAACCAATTGGAAAAAAGCCAAAGTACCTTTGAGTTAGCGTACCGTAGCAGTGTGCAAATGTACGCCCTTATTGCAGAGCAAGTGTTGGATATGGAGATTCAAAAACCTGCGGTATTGGCCTTGCTCAAACGCGGCGCGGAGGCTCCAACAGATGCCCTGCGTGATGAGGTGCGCCATGAACTCTTGCTCATCCTTGGGGAGACCTATGCAATCCTCCAAAAAAGCAACCTTTCCCACGTGCAATTTCACCTTCCAAGCGGTCACACGTTGCTGCGTTTTCACGCTCCGCACCGCCACAGCGATTCTTTACTTGAAACGCGCCCCTTGGTGCGTTATGCCCACGAAACACAGCAAAGCGTCCAAGGGTTTGAAGTGTGTACAAGTTTTTTTGGGTACCGGTTTATTTACCCACTCTTTAGTGAAGGAGTGTTTGTAGGAACCCTAGAGATGGGTGTGCCTGCGGCTTCCTTTTTGCGCACGTTGTACCAGCTTGATCCCTCGCGCAGGTATGCGTTTGTGGTGGATACGACCATCGCAGAAGCGTTGTTACGCGAAGAGCATGCGTATACGCCCATTCCGCTCCATGGGCGTTTTGGGATAGAAGTGTTTCATGGGGCATTTTTAAACCAGCCTGAAGAAGAAATAAAGCTAACACGGGCTATTAGTGTGGCCCTTTCTCGCGACACCGCCTTTCGTGATGGGCTTGAAAAAGGGGAATCCTTTAGTGTCTATGCGCGGGTAAAAGAGGCGTTTTATGGCGTGACCCTTTTGCCTTTAGGAAGAGGGAAACGGGGCGTTGAAGGGTTTTTTCTCTCGTACCAATACGACATGACTCCCTTGCAATTGTGGAAAGATTTTGGATTGGTGCTTGGGCTAAGTGGCGCGTGGGGCGGAGTAATTTTTGTATTGCTGTTTGGAATGCAACGGCATGCTAGGCGCGCACGGGCGCAACATGAAAAAATCCAAACCCTCTATGATACCCTTGCGGAAGGGGTATTTGTGGTGGATAAAAGTGGTGTGATTGTGGATGTCAATGCCGCAACGTGTACCTTGCTAGGGTACACCAAGGAAGAGATGTTTGGCAAAGAAGTCTACTTGCTGTTTTCTATGCATTCTCAAAAAGCCACTTCGTCCATACGCTGTGCCCTTATGCAACACCACGTTTTTTCAAGCGACCAAGAATGCTTTACATGTAAGGATGGGAAAAAGATTGCGGTAGAAATCCAAGCTAAACCTTTGGCCCAAGAGGGAAAAGAAGCGGTGATGGTGGTGACTTTTTATGACATCACGGCGCGCAAAGAAAGCGAACAACATATGCGCTTACTCACGCAGGCGCTTGAGGCTAGCGCTAATGCCATTGTTATTACAAACCAAGAGGCAGTGATTCAGTGGGCAAATCCTGCATTTGAGCGGTTGACAGGGTTTAGCACTGGGGAAGCGTTGGGACAAAAACCAAAAGATTTACTCTATTCGGGGAAGCAAGCCAAAACCTTTTATGAGGCCATGTGGAGTACGATTTTATCAGGCACGCCGTGGCATGGAGAACTCATTAACCGCAAAAAAGACGGAACGTTTTACTGCGAAGAGCTGAGCATTACGCCCATGGTCAATGGGTTGGGCAAGATAGAACATTTTATTGCCATCAAGCAAGATATTACCGCGCGCAAAGAACACGAAGATAAGATTCATTCCCTTGCTTTTTTTGACGTACTCACGGGACTTCCCAACCGTCGGTTGCTCGAAGAGCGCCTTAAGAGCGCACGGTTGTTTGCCAAGCGCTATGGCAAATATGCGGCGGTCTTATTTTTGGATTTAGATAAATTTAAACTTCTTAACGACACGCGAGGGCATGATGTTGGTGACGTCTTTTTGCAACACGTTGCGAGCCGTATTCAAGCAACGTTGCGCGAAAGTGACATGGTTGCGCGCTTTGGCGGCGATGAGTTTGTGGTGGTATTGGAAGGATTGGACAATGACCGAGCGCAAGCGACGTTACATGTAAAGCGTTTAGCAAAAAACCTACATGACGCGCTCAATGCGCCGTATATGCTCAAAGAAAAAGAGTACAAAGCCACCGTGAGCATCGGGGCAACTTTGTTTCAAGGGGAAGATAAAGAAGAAGTGTTAAAGCGTGCAGATATCGCACTCTACGAGGCTAAAGACGCAGGACGAGACCAAACGTACGTGTACGACAATGCCTTGCACCAGCTAACCAGAGAGCGGGAGCAGTTGGAAGATGCGTTGCGCCGCGGGGTTAGGGAGAAAAAAGGGTTTGTTTTGTTGTATCAACCTAAGGTTAACGCCCAAGAAATCATCGTAGGGGCGGAAGTCTTTTTGCGCTGGAATCACCCCGCGCTTGGATGCTTGGTGCCCAAAAAGTTTTTGATGATTGCCGAAGAAACGGGTTTGATTGAGCCCTTGGGAGCATGGGTTTTTGAAGAAGTAGCCAAAGAGATGCAAGGGTGGAAACATACTGCCCTTGAACCGTTACATGTAAGCATTAATGTGGGAGAGAAGCAATTGTGTAGCGAATACCTCGTACCGCAGATTTCCAAAGCTTTTGAGGGGTTTGGCGAAGGGCTTGGGCGAGTGCGTTTGGATGTGCAAGAGGCAACATTTTTGCAATACGCGCTAGAAATGAAGGCCAATATGGAACAACTTTTTGCCATGGGTGTGCGGTTTTCCCTTGACGGGTACGGCAATAGTCTTGCCTCCTTTCGCCATTTACGCTCCCTTCCTTTTGATGAGGTCAAGGTGGGACGCTTGGTGATGGAAGACGCCTCAGAAGATGCGGCGCTGATTTTACAAACGGTACTAACCTTGTCGCACAATGCCAAGATGAATGTGGTGGCCGAGCAAGTCGAAACATCCGAGCAGCGGGAGCGTTTGGAGCGTAGTGGATGTAAGGAATTTCAAGGATACTTATTTGGAAAACCCATGAGTAAAGATGCCTTTCATGCAACAGTAACGACACAACATGCTTCTTCTTAAAAAAAAGAGAGCATGGCACAATTATTGTTTTTTTTCGTCAAATTTCTTCAAAAACATCCCTTTTTAAGCTCCTTTATTTTAGAATAACCTATACGTGACCTATACGTGACCTATATTGGAATAATATTCAAAGAGACTAAATTAGAATAATATAAAGGAGACTAAAAATGGCAAAAACCCGTTCATTAGCGTCAAAGATTTTCATCCCTTTTGTGCTCGCAGGTGCCTTTGGTTTTGTAGCCTCCGTGCTCTCAGGCCAATATTTTGTAAACCAAATGAAAGGCGAGGTGTATGCCAAGGAGCAGCAGTTTTTAAACGTCATGCTTCAAGAGCAAATCCAAGCAAAAGATGACGTGTGGCTCACCAACGCCATGCAATTGGCAAAAAATCAAGACATTGTGCGCGCCTTTGCCAGTAACGACCGTGAAGCGCTTACAAGTATTGTTGCCAATATCGGACAGCTGTACAAAGACAATACGCCGTTTCGTGCCGTGGCGGTCCACATCCTTACTCCTGAGCTTGTTTCGTACTTTAAATCCTGGAACCCTCAAAGTTTTGGGCAAAGTTACGCCAGCTCTAAAACCTACCAAGAAGTACTAAAAACCAAAAAACCCGTGGTGGCCTTTGAAGAAGCGGCCAATGGCCTACGGTTTAAGAGTGTTTTTCCTTTGTACGACGAAGGACGGTTGATTGGAGTGTTGGATTTTGATGGAGGGATTAATAACTTCGCAGCGTCTTTGAAAAACGCAGGGGTAGAGTTTTTGTACTTTCTAGACAAAGCCCATGCCCCTTTGTTTGCCAATGCCAAAAAAGCCAAAGATGGGCACCCCCTTTCTAGTTCGCAGCGCATCGATGAAGCCTTTGAAGCGTATGTGTTTGGGGGAGCCTTTAGCCTCCAAGAAGCCATCACCTCCCCTTATGTGGTTGATGAACACTACTTTAGTGTCGCCCTTCCTATTGTTGATGTCGCAGGCAAGACTGTCGGCCATGCCCTACTTGCTAAATCCAGCGCTTTGGTGCAAGCAGAAATCACCAGTACGTCCAAGATTCTTGCCTATCAGTTAGGGTTTATTGTGGCGCTATTACTGTTGGTGGTAGCATTTATGATGTGGACGATTCACAAAACAGTGATGGTTCCTATCAAGCGCTTGGATGGCATTGCCAAAGAACTTTGCAGTGGTTCTGGGAACTTAACCGAGCGATTAAGTTTTGAAAGCAATGACGAGATTGGCCAAGCTGCAGACAGTTTTGATAGGCTTTTAGACAAGGTGCAAACCATCGCAGAAGAAGCCAAACTAGAGGCAAAGCGCGCCAATAAAGCTTCCGAAGAAGCCCAAAACAATTTGAAAAAATCCACTCTCTTTACTTCCCTTGCCAACCGCCTTGTGGGTGGCGTGATTTATGATGGTGAGGATTTACAACAAAGCATTAACGGCAACATCGAAAGTATTAAGTCCATCAACACCATCAACGAAACCGCAGAGGGCACTATCCACAGCGTGCAAGAAAGCACGGGCGCGATTGTTGCGAACACCAATGAGATTGTTCAGATGGTTCATGGGGCGCGCACCAGTTCGGAACAACTCAATCAAAACGTGGATGAGATTAGCAATGTGATGGCACTCATCAAAGACATTTCCGACCAAACGAACCTCCTAGCACTTAATGCGGCCATCGAAGCGGCGCGTGCGGGAGAACACGGACGTGGGTTCGCGGTCGTGGCTGATGAGGTGCGAAAACTGGCAGAACGCACCCAAAAAGCGACCCAAGAAGTGGAGATGAACATCAACGTATTGCGTCAAAATTCTAATGCGATGCTTGAAAACAATGA
>JACUTV010000243.1 GCA_014859645.1 Campylobacterales bacterium | reverse complement strand
CAAGACGCAGTGGTGCGCATCCACAGTTCTAGCGGCACCACAGGCAAACCCACCGTCGTAGGTTACACGCGTTCTGACATGAACGTGTGGAATGAAGTGATGGCGCGGGTCTTTACCATGTGTGGCGTCAACTCCGAAGACACGGTACACAACGCCTACGGTTACGGCCTTTTCACCGGTGGACTTGGCGTGCATAATGGCGCAGAAACCGTGGGGGCTACGGTCGTACCAAGTTCGGGTGGTTTCACGTCGCGTCAACTCTTGCTCATGAAAGATTTTGGTGCCACCGTACTTACTTCCACCCCTTCTTTTGCCCTCCACATGGCGGAAGCGGCCAAAGAAGAAGGGTATGATTTGCACAAAGATTTTCAACTCAAATGCGGCATCTTTGGAGCTGAGCCCACCAGTGAGGGACTAAAAAAAGAGGTGGCGCAGGTGTGGGGCATCGACTACCACGAAATCTACGGCCTTTCTGAAATCATCGGCCCAGGCGTTTCCAACAGTTGCAAAGAATCCCCCTTGTTGCACATTTTTGAAGACCATTTTTACCCTGAAATCATCGACCCAAAAACAGGCGAAGTGCTACCATACGGCGAAAAAGGTGAACTTGTCATCACCTCCCTCACCAAGCAAGCCTTGCCCATCATCCGCTACCGCACGGGCGACATCACGGCCCTTGACCCAACCCCATGCCGATGCGGACGCACCCACGTGCGGATGCACAGCGTGATGGGACGCGTGGATGACATGCTCATCGTCAATGGCGTCAACGTGTTTCCCTCCCAAGTCGAACATGTACTCTCGTCCATCGATGAGATTAGCCTAAACTATCAAATCATTGCTGACAAAAAGGGCTACCTTGACGTGCTTGAAGTGATGGTTGAAGTGACCGAAGCCATGCCGATGGACAGCTTAGGTGCCCTAGAAAAACTCCAAAAGCACATCCAGCACGCCCTACTTTCCAACCTCTACATCAACGCCAAAGTCAAACTTGTGGAACCACGCAGTATTGAGCGTAGCATGGGCAAAGCCGTGCGCGTCATCGACAAAAGGAGCCTGTAATGTCTTATGCCATCAAACAACTCTCTGT
>JACUTV010000118.1 GCA_014859645.1 Campylobacterales bacterium | reverse complement strand
GTGTAGTATTCGCCCACATAATTCAAATCACTGCCAAAGAAAATCCCCAAAGGCAGGTACTGCTTAAAGCCAATATTTCCCGTAAAATGCGGCGCATGGTTGAGCTCATTGCCCTTAGATGCAAAATTGCTTTTATCGGGTTTAGTGATTTTGGTTCTTAGCAGTCCAAACCCACCGTGCAACTCTAAACTAGAGGTGGCAAGGTAAGTGACTTCAGCTTCAAAGCCATAGCTTTTGCTTTTACCAATATTGACAAAGCGCTGGCCAAGTCCTGTGCCAAGGATGCCCTGATAACCGTCGTATTCATTGTAAAAGAGGTTTGTGTTGAGTGCTAGCGTTTTGTTTAGCATCACAGAACGCGTCGTTGCTTCATACGTCCACACTTCTTCTTTGTCAAATTCATAATACTCATACGTATCCCACATAAAAGAGCCGCCGCCAGGGGTATAGCCTTTGCGCGCGTTGATGCCAAAAGTATGTTCGGGTGTTAAGGCGTATTGCAACCCAACTTTGGGTAAAAACATTGTTTCGGCAATATCAGCGTCCACGTGCCCGCCCGCAACAATACGCACATCACGCTGTTGGTGCTCACGCTCAATGCGGCCTCCAAAAATCACATCAAGTTTGTCTGTGGCGTGATAAGCGCCTTCTCCAAACAAGGCCACCGTGCTAATTTTATCATCTCCTGCCATCGCACTCATTTGGGTAATGACCAAATCTTGTTTACGGTCATACCAATAAAGGCCCGCCATCCCGCTAACCAATCCTTCAAAAGGAGTGTAATGCAAACGCATTTCAGCCGTAGCACTTTGCTCATCCAAGTCCATGTTCATCGCCGAGGGAGCTTGTTCAAAGGTGGTTTGCGAATCACTCACGCCCGCTAAAATACTCAGCATAAGTTCGGGGTTGATCTCATACTCCACATCCGTACTCAACGCACTGGTGCGACTGTCTGTATAGCGCACAAGATTGCGTGGAATTCCAACAGTAAAAACATAATCAGGGTCGGTCACTTCGTTCATGTACCCGCCCTCGTTTTTGCGGTGCGACGCTGTTACTTTGACACGAAGCCCGTCAATGTCTTTGGGTGTCCACAGCATCTTTCCTCGCACATTGGTTTGCTTGACTTCCGAAGGATCCCATGGCGTGCTCGTGCCTTTGTAGCGGATGAAACTATGGCCGTAGGTGCCCTGAGCCGCTAGCCGCAATGCCAACTCATCTTCGATAACAGGTCCCGAAACCATCGCGCCCACTAGCGCTTTGTCTTCCTCATTTTCATAGCCAAGGCGCACCGCTCCTTCGGTGTAAAACGTCGGGTCTTTGGTGTTTACCACCACCGCGCCACCGATGCTATTACGCCCTTGTGAGGTGGATTGGGTTCCGCGGAGCACTTCGATTTGCTCTACATCCCACGCCCCAATATCCATGTACCGTTGACCGTTCCACCCTTCGCTGATGCCGTCAACCGTTGTGCTGATGCGCGCCCTTGCGCCTGTTGAGATCGCAAATCCTCCGATAGAAGCACCTGCGCCGCTCACCCCGCGAATAGCAGGAATCTCCGAAGGATTACTTACCATGTTGGGCACCAAGGAGGCGGCTTCGTAGATGGAGTTGGCTGCTAAATTGTTGATTGTTTCTTCGCCTACAACACTGACTGCTGTAGTGGTTTCTTGAAGTGTGCGGCTGATTTTTTCTCCCGTAACCGAAACTTCTGAAAGCTCTACTACGGTGTTTTGGTCTGAAAAAACAAGGGAGGGCAAAAGCAAGCATGCAGCGATGCTGATTTTCCAAAGTGATTGTTGTGGCATATCCATCCTTTTTGTGTTGAACTAATCGGAGAATAGTGCCATTATTGATTGCGATTATCAATACATTTTAAGTCAGAAAAAGGAATAAAATAACCACAAAAGGGAAAAATCGTTAGTGTGAGAGTTGTTTTCGGTACACGCTAGGAGAAAGGCCATAAGCTTGTGCGAAACGTTTGCTAAAATGGCCCGCATGTTTGTAGCCGACCTTGCTGGTCACCTCCTTAACTTCTAAGCCTTCCTCTAAAAAATGCTTAGCCATTTCAAGGCGACGGGCTTGGAGCATATCGTGTACCGTCAAACCGTAGTACGCCTTGAAGTCTTTTTTCAAGTAGCATTCATTAGTGGCGCACCTGCGGGCGATTTCTTTGATGGAAAGCGCACTGGCGTAGTCGTTTAAAATCACCCTTTGTGCGCGCTCGAGTGAGCGGATTTTGTCACGGTCAAAGGGTGTGTTTTTGACTTTACCAATGTGTTCAAGCGTGTGGCAAATCAAGGTTGTTGCTTTAGATTCAAGGCCAAGGGTCACCAGTGGGTCGGTACTGTGTTCTTTAGAAAAAGCGGTGATGAGTTCGCGTTGGTAAGGGTCGATTTTCCCACCTTCGAGAAAGGCGTAACCGTGGGTTTTTGCCTCGCGCATTTTTTCGACAGCCAAAGGGAGTTTGTGCGCAAGTTTTAAAAACAAATCTTCTTTGATTCCAATGGAAAACGTATGGTAAGCAACGTTTTCACGCAAGGGAGCCTCTGCTCTAAAGCATGTTGAGGAAAACCCAATGAAAAAGGATTGAGGTTTACATGTATAGGATTTTCCATCTTGAAAAATATGCGTTAAGGCACACCCTAAATTAAAAATCAATACAGCCCCAGCGACATTAGAAGAAATAGTTAAGCGTATGGGGCGCTTTACTACATAGGCATACGCCGAGGTAGCGATGCCATTGCCCGCGTCGCGCCACACAAAAGAGCCTTCGCCATATTCTGGCTTAACCTTGGCAACCTTACTCTCCCTATCAAAAGGGTTTTGGTCTGAAGTGACCACTTCGATGAGGTCAAAATAATCTATACATTTTTCCAAGACTCGACCCGCCACCACACAACTCCTCATTTTTTGCACGTTGAAACAAAACAAGAATGCTTTTTTAGCGCCTTTGGCAAAACGCCAAATTCTTTATAAAACGCATTGGTAAAATTATTAGCAAATTTATACCCAGACATGCGGGCAACTTCATTGATGTTAAATTCGCCAGATTCTAGCATTTTTTTTGCTTGTTGCATCTTATATTTTAGCAACAATTGATAGGGGCTCATGGAAAAAACTTGCTTGAATCCCATTTTTAATTTTTGCTCATTAAGATGCACACGTTTTGCCAGTTGCGCGAGAGAAGGTGGGTTGTGCATGGCCTCTAGGAGCAGATGTTTTGCTTGATAAATCTTCTCTTTGTCGTACGCATCAAGGGTGATTTTTTCCTCTTTTTTTGCCAATTGGCCCATTTCCAAGGAGAGCAATTCTAGGGCCTTTCCTTGCAAATACAAAGAGGCCAACTCCCCCTCAAACGGACAATTGAGCATTTCATTTACCAGTAGTTGCGAAGACAGCGGCGTGGGTGCAAATTTGACAAGATTGAGTTGATGTGAATCCCCATCAAGATACCCTTGCTTTACACTCTCCTTAAGGTTGTGCAGTAAAAAGCGCTCTGTCAAAATAAGTCTTACTTGCGAAATCTCCTTGGCTTGAAATTCCCTAAATCCTTCTGTTTTTTCCAATAAGGAAAGGGTTGTAAACCCCTCTTTGAATGGAATGATTTGGTGGTCATTAGCATTGATGTACCGTCCTTCTCCTTTTAAAGAAAAGGTCATGACAAATTTTCGCTCCTCTTGTTTTGCTTCAATGCGCGTTGATTGCAAGAAATGGTACTCCGTTTTCAAGAAAAAAAGGTCCTCTTGAAGCTTGATTTGCTCCATATAATCCGTACCAATTTCACGAGGAAAACTGTTTTTCACAACAGCTTCTTTTGCATCAAAGCTTGTTTTCATGATGTCTTTTAACGTCAAATATTGCACGATTTTTCCTTTTAGAATAGAAAATGAAGCCGTTTAGAATATTTTTGATATTGAATATCATTTATTTAAATAATAGACTATTCTCCATAAATTCATGGTTAAAAAGGAAAAAGAATGGTCTCTAGAAAATACGAAGGTTTGCTTTTTTCATTTATCTTCTCCGTCATTATGTCGGGGTTAATGAGCTTCGTCGTTACATGGCTCAATCTTGGCATGGTAGTTAATTTTATCTCTCTTTGGCTCCAAGCCTACTGGAAAGCTTTTGCCATAGCCTTTCCTATTGTCTTGCTCATCGTGCCCCATGTAAAAAAACTTGTGCGCGCACTTACCAAAGAGGAGCGCCCATGAACCGCGCATCAATAACTGCCTTCCTTGTGGCATGCACCACCGCAGCAATTGCAGAAACCACTAGCTTAGAGAGCATCACCGTCATGGCACAAAAAAGTGCTGAAAATGCCCAACATGTGCCCATTAGCATGTCTGTGTTTAACGACATTTCCCTAGAAGATAAATCCATCGAAACACTAGATGACATCGCCAAATACACACCAAACTTAATGCTCTACAATACAGGCCAACAAGGGTTAACATCGCCTTCCATTCGGGGGTTAAGTGCCAATATTCTCTCTTATTCGACGCCCGTGAGTCTTTATGTGGATGGAGTGCCCACCATGAACAGTTTTGGCTATGCTGACGCCCTTCAAGATATCGAGCGTATTGAAGTTTTAAGAGGGCCGCAAGGCACACTTTATGGTAAAAATTCTGAAGCGGGTGTGATTAATGTTATTACAAAAAAACCCGACAACGAGGCACGAGGCAAGCTCTTTAGCACACTAGGAAGCGATGGCAAACGCCTGTACGGCATTAATGTTTCAGGGCCACTTTTGCAAGATGTGTTTTATCTGGGCATAGCCTACCAACACAATGAAAAAGATGGCTATATAAAAAACACCCTCACCAACACATATGTGAACTCTAAAAAGAACGATGCGGGAAAAATCACGCTTCGCTATACGCCCAAAGAAAATCTTGACATTTCACTAGTGGCTTCAAAAAGTAAAAATGATAATGGCGCGCACGATTGGATTAGGGCAACAAGTACGGCCAAAGAAGTCAGTTCCAACCTGCCAAGCTCCTCCAAGCCTTCGACCACAAGCGCAGCGTTAAGCGTTGACTATACGCTAGATCGCGACACAAAAATCACGTCCATTACCACATGGAGAGAGCATCAAGATAAGGCGATTGTTGATGCGGATTTGAGTGCCATGAGCCTGCAACATATTTATAAAGATAACCTCTACAAGAGTCTCTCGCAAGAGTTTCGCTACGAAACAAAATTTGCCGACACCAGGGTCGTCTCTGGCGTCTACCTTGACAAGGGGGATTATGATTTGTATACCAAAGTCATCACCCTCGCCGATCCAACAGGGGCAAACGCCAAGCCTCAAGATTTGAGCCAAAAAAGCCTAGGACTTTTTACCAACGTTATACACCCCTTAAGCGAAAAATGGACACTCAATACAGGCATTCGCTACGATGTTGAAAAGAAAAATATGGACATTAACCTTGCCAATATCCATCTTAGCGAGCGATGGAACAACGTCTCCCCTAAACTCTCTTTACACTACACCTTCAATAAAGAGAGCATGCTGTATGGGACAGTTGCCAAAGGGTACCGTTCTGGCGGGTTTAATCCTTTTGCGCCTGCAAGCAAACAAGCTTATGACGAAGAAAACCTCGTCTCGTACGAACTGGGCTATAAAGGGGTATTTTTAGACAACACCCTCAAACTCAACCTGGCTTTTTACTACATGAACATAAGGGATATGCAAGTAGAAGAAACGCCAACAGCAGGTACGGTCTACATCGTCAATGCTGCAAAAGCCACATCCAAGGGCGTAGAGCTAGAAATGGAAGCCATGTTAAGCCGACATCTTTCTTTTTTCGCAAGCGGCGGGCTAAATGATACTTCGTACGATGACTTTTCAGACAATGCAGGAGACTACAAAGGCAATACCGCAACCTACGCTCCCCGCTATACCTTTAATATCGGAGCGCAATATCGACACGGAAATGGCCTTTTTACACGATTTGACATCAACGGATACGGCAAAACCTATTTTGATAAGGCTAACACCTATGCACAAAATGCGTACGCCCTTGTGCACGCAAAGGTAGGCTATGAAACCAAGGACTACGATGTCTATCTTTACGCCAATAACCTTTTTGACACAGAATACGATGCCAAGAATGCTTACTTCAACGGCACCACAACCATCCTTCGTGAAGGCCGAGAAATCGGCGTTAAACTCACTTATCGCTTTTA
>JACUTV010000117.1 GCA_014859645.1 Campylobacterales bacterium | reverse complement strand
AGTTGTTTTTTGGGTGTATTGATTGGCGTGCTTCCGACGCTAATCTCTCCGATTTGTTTTGTCATAATGACATTTTCATGAAACGCAGCTTTTTCCTGATGTCTGTGCATGATAAATTCTACAACACTAGCCAGTTCTTCTTTGATGCGTGAAACATCTACACCTGTTTTTTGCACCTCTAGAACGCTAATGCTTCCTTTTGGAATAGCTGTTTGCGCACCTCTTTCGCGCTCTAAAATCACTCCCAAATTTGATGGGCGCTCTAGCAGACTTGCTTGGAAGTTTTCGCTTTGAATCTCTCCAATTTCAACAAAAACTGTCCCTTTGTAAATGGGTGTTGGGTTTTGAAAAAGCGCATAAACAATGGCTAACACCGTTACGCTACATGTAAAGAGGGCAATAAATACTCTTTTGTCCCAAAGGGTTTTAAAAAGTTCTCGCAAGTCGATTTCGTCTTCTTGGGAGGTGGGTCTTGAGGTTTCGCTCATGGTTGTTCCTTAGTAAGATAAAGGGGAAGTATAGTGTTTTGGGGCTTAAAAAGGTGTTTACTTGGCCTCATCCTGCAGCATCAGCCTGATGCCCTTTTCTGTGCTGTAGGGGTTTTTAAGATTTAACATGTTCTTGCTGGCAGTGTTGTCTACTTCGAGATTGCCATAAAGCCGTTGGTAAATGGCAGGCTTTAGCTTTTTCACTATAGTTTCAAAAAATGGAATCTTAATGAGCCAGACTTTTTTGCCAAGGCCTTGAGTGATGAGTTCGCAAAGGCGCGTGGTGCTTAAGGGCGCATTATCACTGGCAAGAAAAATGCCACCTTTTTGTTGCAGCAAGACTTCATTGACAAGATGGCACAGGTTGCCCACGTAAACAAAACTGCGTTTGTTTTGGATGCCGCCAAAGGGCAAAACGGGGAGTTTTTGGATGAGGCGTGTGAGGCTTTGGATGTTAGCTTTGACGCCAGCACCATAGACGATAGGCGTACGAATAATACTTATCTTAAAGTTTTCAGTTTCAAGCTTCAAAAGCTCTTCTTCGGCCTTGCGCTTGCTTCTCCCATAGGCATCTAGAGGCTTACATGTAGAATATTCCGTGTATGTTTCATCACTCTCTTCGCCATACACTTTGACCGTACTCATAAAGACAAATTGCCCCACACCCGCCTCTTTGGCTTTTCGCGCAAGATACAAAGTTTGCGCGACATTGACTTTTTCATACTCATCCTCGCTCGCACCACCCATTTGGTGCACTAACGCGGAGAGGTGAAAAATGGCATCTATATTAGTACAATCCAAGGTGCCAATATCATCTTTTAAAAAACTAAAGGTTTCCATACTGTATTTGCTTTCATGTTCATTCCTAAAATAGTTTCCCACAAAACCATTTGAACCTGTTATTAATAGTTTTTTCACATTAACCTCTTTCTGCTAGCTCTAGCAAGTTATCGACAATGGTTTTTTTGTTAAATACTGTGTTTGTTAGAAATTCACAATTTTGTCCATAGATTGCTCTATCTTGTTTATCTAACAAAATTGCCATTTTAAAAATACTTCTTATTTCTTCTGGATTGTCTGGGGAGGCGACTAGTCCCAGGTTATTTTCTTTCACCATCTCTGCGGCTTCACCTTTTATGACCGCCAAAATAGGCTTTCTAGTTGCTATATACGTTTGAGTTTTAGCGGGCACTGTTAATGCAAAAATCTCCTTGTCTACTAAAGAAACTATTAAATAATCACTAGCGTGTAAATATTTATAAATCTCTTCCCTTGGCCTTCTTCCCCAAAATATAATATTTTTGTATCTTTTTTCTTTCACAATATTTTCTAGTATTTCTAAATGTGAACCATCGCCTATAATATTTAATTGGGCTTTATCTAAATACCCATCATCCAATTCTCCAAAAGACTCAATCACATTTTCAAGATTTTGGACACTTCCAATATTTCCCGCGAAAGTAAAATGAATTTTATCATCACCACTAAATTCAAACTTCTCCAAATCTTTATCTAGATAATCAGCCCAATTTGGAGCATATAAAATCTCTTTTTTTGATTCCAAATAGGGCAATATTTTTTCTTCAAAACCTTTTGCAGATATAGCAAAATTTGAAGTACATCTATAAACATATTTCACCAAATTATTAAGAAGGAATTCTAGTATTTTACTTTTTTTAAAACCGTACGCATAAACACTATCGGGCCAAATATCTTGAATCCATAGGGTTGTTGGTTTTTTATAGAATTGTTTTAAAATGATTGCTGGAACCATTGCGGTAAGAGGCCCCACTTGAAAACCAAAAATATAATCATATTTTTTTCCAATTCTCAGACTCACAACTGAACCCATAAACATAAAAGCAAAATATTTTAAAAGTTTTTTAAATAAACTGGTCCGATATCCCTCAACTGCCCTTACTCTATAAATAGTAATCCCATTCCAATTATCTTTTTGGAACCATTTATTTTTATATCCATCAAAAACTTCACTTTTAGGATATGTAGGCACCATTGTCAAAACGTCAATATCACAACCTTTGTTTTTCCATGCAAGTGCTAATTCATTTATTTTGAATTCTTCAGGGTAAAAACACTCCGTCACAATAAGAATTTTTTTTTTCAATATTTTTTCCAAACAGTTTTATTGACATAATCAGTATATGACAAAATAATTCTTAAAACTTTTTCTGATACATTGGGCATACTATAATCTGTAGCTTTTTTTAAAGTTTCTTTATTTTGTGTCGCCAACACTTCTAAACCTTGAAGTATTCTTGTTTTTTCAAGCCCAACCATCATTACACTCGCTTCTTCCATGGCTTCTGGTCGTTCATGCGCTTCTCTTATATTTAATGCAGGAAATCCCAATATTGAAGATTCCTCACTGATTGTTCCACTATCACTCAAAACAGCTTTCGCATCTTTTTGAAGTTTTACATAATCGTTAAATCCAAGTGGTTTCATTAGTTGAATAAGCGAATTGAATTTTATATTTAATTCGTTTATCTTGTTTCTAGTTCTCGGATGTGTTGAAATTATGACGGGAAATTTATAAACTTCTGCAATTGTATTTAAGGTATCTACTAAATTTAAAAAGTTTTTATCGGAACTAATATTTTCCTCCCTGTGGGCTGAAATTACAAAATATTCACCTTTATTTAATTTTAGTTCATCTAAAATCTTAGAATTATTTATATCATCTAATTTTTTATTGATTACTTCAAACATAGGAGAGCCTGTTTTGATTATTCTATCGGCCGACAATCCTTCTCGAAGAAGATACTCTCTTGCAATATCACTATAGGCAAGATTGATATCAGCGACATGATCAACTATTTTTCTATTTGTCTCTTCTGGAACTCTTTGGTCAAAACATCTATTTCCTGCCTCCATGTGGAAAATAGGTATTTTTCTTTTTTTTGCTGGAATTGCGCAAAGGCAACTATTGGTATCTCCCAGTATTAAAACTGCTTCTGGATTTTCTTTTTCGAAAACTTCATCAATAGCAATTATGATTTTCCCTATTGTTTCGCTAGCTCCACTGCCTGCCGCATTTAAAAAATAATCTGGTTTTCGTAAATTAAAATCATTAAAAAAAACTTCGTTGAGTTCATAATCATAGTTTTGTCCAGTGTGCACCAATGTATGCTCTATGGCACTTGATTCTTCAAGTTTTTGAATGACAGCTGACAACCTTATAATCTCTGGTCTTGTGCCTACTATTGTCATCACTTTTAATTGTTTTATCATTTTAGACCTCTATAAAATTTGTATCTGGGGCGCTAGGGTCATAGTTTTCATTTGCCCAAATCAAAAGCACCATTTCTTCATCACCTGTATTTGTAATATTGTGAGTATAGCCAGGTATCATTTCTACTATTTCTAAGTCATTTCCATTTACATTGTATTGAATAATCTCTTTACTAAATATATCTCTTAATTCTATAAGAGCTTTTCCTTTTATCACTAAAAATTTTTCATTTTTCGTATTATGGTAATGATTTCCTCTAGTAACTCCTGACTTTGTGGTAGAAATGCCAAGCTGTCCGCTATCAAGCGTTTTTAAAATCTCAAAGAATGTCCCTCTCGCATCTTCATGTCCACTAAGTTTATACGAAAATTTATCAGTCGGCAAAAAGCTTAAATAGGTGGCATAAAGAATTCGTTCAAATCCTTTTGCAATATTTGGTATAAGCAGATTTTTTCGACTCTCTCTAAACATATAAAGAAGTTGTTGAATTTCTCCTAATGTTTTTTTATACACAATATTTATTCCAAAATAAAGTTCTTTTGATTGCGTAATGTAAAGATGTTTTATGAAAGCATGAATAACATCTCCAATATATACTAACGATAATTCTGCTTCAGGGTTATTGATTTGTATCGGTATATCTCTTGTTATATTGTAACACCATGTTGCAATAACAGTGTTGTAGTTTGGCTTCGACCACTTTCCAAATACATTTGGAAGTCTGTAAATAAAACAACTTACATTATTCTCTTTTGAGTATTTTTCTACAATCTTTTCTGCGTCTTCTTTACTTTTTGCATATTCACTACCATTTCCTACTTGAGCAGAAGAAGACAAGAGTATTGGGATATTTTTATTGTGTCGCTTGATAGTATCTACCAACAGCTGTGTTAAGTTAACATTGCCTTCATAGTACTCATTCACATTTTTCGGGCGATTCACTCCCGCCAAATGAAACACAAATTCTGCTTCCTGTATCAAACTATCTAGTTTCTCCACCGTATCATTTTTCGTATACTCCAATACCTCAATTTGAGGCATTTTATTTAATGTTACTCTTAAATTTTTTGCTATAAATCCATTTGCTCCAGTGATTAGAACTTTCATATTATCACTCCAAATGCTTTTAGATCGTCCCTAATCTCAGTTAAGTTCATTAGCATCTTTCTTAACTCATTTTCATTTAACTGCTTGGTATTATGGGAGTGATATTCCCCCGCCTCCGCAACTATTTTTTCACCACTTTCAACAAATTTATTGTAATTCAAATCTCTTGTATCGGCTGGAATTTTATAATAGCCGCCCATATCAACAGCATGAAGCATTTCTTCTCTTGTGAGAAGTGTTTCGTAGAGTTTTTCACCATGCCTAGTGCCGATGATATTTATCTTATGTTCAGATTTCCCTAACAAATTTTTCAAAGTATTTGCAAGTAGCCCCACGGTCGCAGCTGGTGCTTTTTGCACAAAGATATCACCATTTTTAGCATTTTTAAATGCGAACATCACTAAATCAACTGCATCATCCAAGTTCATCATAAATCTAGTCATATTTGGATCAGTGATTGTTATATCTTTGCCTGCTCTTATTTGGTTTATAAAAAGTGGTATTACAGAACCTCTTGAAGCCATAACATTCCCATATCTTGTACAAGATATAATGGTTTCCTTATCGTCAAGGTTTCTACTTTTCGCAACAGCAACTTTTTCCATCATAGCTTTACTTATACCCATAGCATTTATGGGGTATACCGCCTTGTCTGTGCTCAACACAACAACATTTTTAACCTTGTGCTTGATTGCCATATTAAGTACATTTTCAGTGCCAACAACGTTGGTTTGAACAGCCTGCATCGGATAAAACTCGCAAGATGGCACTTGTTTTAAAGCAGCTGCATGAAACATATAGTCGACTCCTCGGATCGCATCGTCCAAAGAGTTCACATCCCGCACGTCCCCCAAATAAAACTTCAATTTATCATTGTTGTATTTTTTTCTCATGTCATCTTGTTTTAGTTCATCACGGGAAAATATTCTAATCTCTTTTATGTCTGTATTCAAAAAATTACGCAGGACGGCATTTCCAAAAGAGCCAGTACCGCCGGTAATTAAAAGTATTTTATTTTTAAACATGCATAACCTCAATTTTGTTATCTTGAATTAATTTTTCTTTTTCTTCGCTTCTTGGATAATTAATTAGAACCGCTTTATATTTGCCTTTAAAAACAAATAAACTGCCTGCTGCGCAACCAATGATACCAAACTTTTCAATTAACGTTTTAATGTCATTTAGCGAACTTGCACCACCCAAAACTGTCATGGGCACCTCAACCAAAGGTTTGACTTTTTCTATTAAACTTACATCATAACCCTTCATGACACCGTCATTGTCAATAGAATTAATTACAATTTCCCCCACACCCAAAGATTGCAATTCACTTATATATTTCTCCAGCCCTACTGTTGCCTTTTTTGTTCCGTTATGTGTATAAATATCATACCCGCCAAATATTTTT
>JACUTV010000242.1 GCA_014859645.1 Campylobacterales bacterium | reverse complement strand
TACATTTTCCCATCAAGGTATTTACCCGTCTCTTTGTGCGCAAAATCGGGAATAAGCTTAAAAAACTCTCGCACGATTTCTTCCTTTGTCCACGCAAGCTTTTGCTTGTAGCCCTTGATGGTTTTTTCAAAAGCATTTAACTTTGCCTCATCAAACACGGCTTCGTTTTTAATGACGCCCAGGTTTGAAAACCTTTTCATATCCAGTGTTTCATTTTCAGTAAAAAATTCTTCAAAGTCCTTTTCGCCCGTGGTGTCACTAGGCGTGAAAAGACAGGGCCATTTTCCTTTTTCTGGAAGCGTGTTGGCTAGTTCTCTGGCTTCATTTTCATCTTTACATGTAAAGGCTTCGTAGCCTTTTTGATGCAGGTATTTTACCGCAATATCTGCAAAGGTAATCAGGTGTAAATGTTCGCTTAATTTTGGGAAAAAAATGTCCCTATTCTCCCCAAAAACACAACTCATCAAACACAGTTCGCCGCTCTCTTGTGGCGTGACAAAGTACCGTTTGATGTCATCGGGAGCGACAATAGGCTGGTGTTTTTCTAGCCGTTGGTTAAACCCATGAAGCAGCGAACCGTCGCTAAAAGCCACATTGGCAAAACGCGCCATTGAGATAGTGATGTCCCTAGACCTTCGCATGGCAAACATCTCCATAATGCGCTTACTCGCGCCCATCATGTTCACAGGATTTGCCGCTTTGTCTGTGCTGACACAAAAGTATTTTTTGGCGCCTTTTTTGATGGACTGGCGCAGTGTTTTGTCGGTATTAAAAATATTGGTTTCTATCATGCGCATCAGCGTAAAAGGGTCTTTTTCACTACGCACATGTTTAAGAGCCGAGAGGTTTAGCACATAGTCGTACTTCCCATCCGCTTCGATAAACGCATCGTATTCCACACTCCCAATATCAAGAGCAAACGTCTGAAAATCCCCGTCAATGTAGCCAAAAGAACTACGAATGTCCCGCACCAACTCCACCATGTTGTTTTCCGAAATGTCAACAACATGAAGTTTTCTAGGATTGCGCTTAAATATCTCTTTAGTCACGGCCTGACCTATACTTCCAGCCCCACCAAGAACAAGAAAGGAGGAAGAAGAGACGATTT
>JACUTV010000116.1 GCA_014859645.1 Campylobacterales bacterium | reverse complement strand
ATCGATAAACTTTGAACAAAAGAAGCTATCAAAACTATCTACCCTCTACATGTAAACCCCACAAACAGCTAAAAAACCTCTACATGTAAGAAAACAACAACCAAACCATCCGCAAATTTCTTTACATGTAAGCCTTTTTTCTCTTGACAAAGATATTCCAAAAAAGTATCATTTCGCGAATGAATGACCGTCAGTCATTAAAGGAGAATCATGGCACGCATCATCGACAAAGAAGAAAAACGCAACGACATTGCCCGCGCATCCATCACGCTTTTTTGTGATAAGGGCATCCAACAAACAAGCATAGACGCCATCGCCAAAAGTGCAGGGGTGGCCAAAGGGACGATTTATCTTTACTTTAAAAACAAAGAAGAGATTATCTTTGCCATCTGGGACATGATCGCCAAGCGCCACAAAGAGGCCTACGCCAAGCGCGTCACAGAAACCATGAGCGCTAAAGAAAGAATTTTAGAATTTTTCAACTTTAGCGAATGCCAAGAAGAGGAAAACAAAGAAGAAGTCTACAGGCTCTATCAGCATTTTATAAGCGCCATACTTATCGACAAGACAGGGCTTTATACGGAATATTTTGAAAGTTTTTTTCGAGAAGATTTTGATTTTATCTCCACGTGTTTAGAAGAAGGCGTAGCAAAAGGCGAATTTGTCGCTGAGAATATCGAGCTTCTCACCACCAGCATTATGCTCCTGCTCAAAGGCGTGTTGGTACGCGCAAAAGCCTCCAACATGGACTTTCACGAGGCACAAGCCCTTCTTATTGAGCACATCACATTTTTACTAAACCAATGCACAAGGCGTGTATCATGAAAATACTCTCTCTTATTTTATTGGTGCCACTTTTTGGCTTCGCTTCGGGAAACCTAAGCGAACTTTTGAACCTAGCGGAGCAAAACCACTACGTCCAATCTTCGCGCTATCAACTTGAATCAGCCCAAGAAAATGCACGCGCGGTTAGAAGCGGCTATCTGCCTAGTCTAAGTTTAGGTGCAAACCAAACTTACAACAAAGAAGAAAATATGCTCACCCCCGAAGAAAGCCGTACAGGGTCCGCAACGCTTTCTTTCACGCTGTACGATGGCGGCAAAAGAGGGGCGCAATTTTCACAGCAAGACGCCCTTGTCAAATCTGCCACTTTTGCGCTCTCATCGGTGCAAAACTCGGTCTCACTTGATGTTATTTATGCGTATTTTAACTACCTAAGTACCCTTGCAAGCCTTGAAGCAACCGAACAAAAAAAAGAACAACTCTTGGCAGAACGCTACCGTTTGGAGAGATTTCTCAGCGTTGAAGTGGCCACCGAAGATGAACTTCAAAAAATCATCTCCACCATCGAACAGACCAATGTGGACCTCTTGACCCTCAAAAACACGCTCAATAACCTCCTAAACACCCTAGAATACCTAACGGGAGAACGCGTAACTGTCACTCAGGGCTCACGGGTTGTTTTAAAAGAAACACAAGAAGGCGAACGTTTTGACATCCTAGCCCTCGAACAAAACGTTCACAGCGTCAAAGAAGAGGCAAAGATTGCCAAATCAGCCCACTTGCCAACCATCACACTCGAAGATACCTACTCACGCTTCAAGTACGACTATGCCAACAGCGCATGGAAAAGCGACAAAGACGACCAAAATACCGTCCAACTTTCCCTTCGCTGGAACATTTTTGACTTTGGCGCAACCGCCGCAACCGTACAAGCGGCACAAAAAAACTACCTTGCCAAAAGCAGTGAATTAGCCTACGAAAAACACAGGGCTAAGGCGAGTTATCAAAGTGCGCGCAACAGTTACCAAACCGCTCTTGCCAAAATCGAAGCCAACAAAGCCAAATTGCACGCATCTCAGACAACTTACGCCTTAGTCAAAAAGAAATTTCAACAAGGCATCGTGAACAATGTCACGTACCTTGACGCATTAAGTGATAGATTTAATGCCCAAGCGCAACTCCAAACCGCTTTAAACGAAGTGGAATACCAAAAAGCCGTCCTGCTTTATGAAATGGGCGAAGAGATTAAAGGAGCTATTCAATGAAAAAAGTTTTTCTGTCCGTATTGTTGATGTTTCAAGCCCTCATCGCAGGGGAAATCTACGCCACTTTTGATGTGGTGAGTGAACGTAGCTCAGAGCTAGGACTTTCTCTTTCTGGTGTCGTAGAAAGCTTACATGTAGACGTTGGCGACAAGGCAAAAAAGGGCGATTTGTTGCTCTCTTTGGTCAATGCTGAGGAAAAAAACGCCTATGAAATCGCCAAGAAAAACGCCGAACATGCCCAAAAAGTTTACGCGCGTTATGCTAAAATCGCCGATGTCATCGATAAAGAAAAGATGGACAATTATCTTTACGACAAAGATATTAAAGCCTTAACCGCGCAAAGCAAAGAGATTGTGTACAAAAAAACCGAACTGCGCGCCCCTTACGACTTGGTCGTGACGAAAAAAATGACAGAACTTGGTAACATTGTCCTAGGCTCACAAACCAAACTGTTGACGGTCGAGAGCACACACGACATAAAACTGGTACTCAAATTTGACGAAAAGTACTGGCAAAACGTCGCCGTAGGGCAAAAGTTCGTCTACAGGGTCGATGGCAGCGAGGAAACGTACGAAGGGGTGATTAGTAAAATTTACCCAACCATACTTTCAAGCACCCGCGAAATGCAAGCCGAAGTCAAAGCCACAAACCTCCTCCCTGGACTTTTTGGCCAGGGCAATATCATCGTAGAATAGCCCATGTATAAACTAGCCATCAACAGACCCATCACCACCTTGATGGGCGTTTTGACCTTTATTGTTTTTGGGTTAATGGCCTACAACACCATGCCCATCAACCTTTTTCCCAACGTGGATTTCCCTGTCGTGACGGTGCAAACCACCTACAACGGCGCCGACCCCTCCACAGTAGAGACCAAAGTCACCGACAAAATCGAAGAAGCCGTTTCGGGCGTGGATGGCATCGACAAACTCATGTCTACAAGCTACGAAGGCTTCAGTGTCGTCACCATTCAATTTCTCCTCACCAAAGACCTCAACGAAGCGACCAACGACGTACGCGATAAAATCGGTGCCCTCGACCTTCCCAATGAAGTCGAAAAACCTGTGGTCAAAAAACTTGGTGCTTCGGGGGCTGTCATCAGCCTTTTTATCGCCGACAAAGGAGAGGACAGCAAAGCACTCATGCGCCTTGCCGATGAAAAACTCAAAGCCCAACTCCAACGCATCAAGGGCGTAGGCGAGGTAACTATTGTCGGGTATCAAGACCGCGAAATTCGCATTTTTCTTGACCCCTTTTTACTGACAAAATACGCCCTAAGCTCTTCGGAAATCAGTGCCATTATCGCCAAGCAAAACATCAAGCAAGGTGCTGGCAAGATGATAAATCAAAGCCAAGAAATCATCATCAAAGCCGAAGGAGACGCAAAAAGCGTTGAAGCGGTAGGCGAGCTTTTGGTAAAACCAGGCGTCAGGCTTAAAGATGTCGCGACCATCACGGACGGCCTAAGTGACGCAAAAAGTTACTCTTCCTACAACGGCCAACGCGGTGTGACACTAGAAGTCAAAAAAATCACAGGTGAAAACTCTTTGACTATCATCAACGGTGTCAAAGAAACCCTTCCCAAGCTCCAGCACCTAGCAGGGGATCAGTTTGAGATTAAAGTCTTGCAAGACCAGTCTGAGAAGATCATGGTCAATATTAACAATGTCCGTTTTGACCTCATTTTTGGGGCATTTTTGGCCATCGTCATCGTGTTTGTGTTTCTTAGAAATGTCACCGCCACCCTTGTTTCAGCCCTTGCTATTCCCACCTCAGTCATCGGAACCTTTGCAATCATCAACGCCCTTGGCTACGACTTAAACCGCTTAACACTCATTGGTTTAACCTTGGCTATTGGTATTTTTATTGACGATGCCATTGTCGTCATTGAAAATATTATGAAAAAAATGGAAGAGGGACTGGCCCCTTTTCAAGCCTCTTTTGAGGGCATTAAAGAGGTGGCTTTTTCCATCCTAGCCATCTCCTCGGTATTGTTGGCCGTGTTTATTCCTGTGGCGTTTATGGATGGCATCGTAGGGATGTTTTTTAACTCCTTTGCCATGACCGTGGCCGCAGGCATCGTCATCTCTTACCTTGTGGCAGTGATGCTCATCCCCAGTCTAGGAGCGAGGGTATTAAGTGCGAAAGAGAGTAAATTTTACTACGCCACGGAGCCTATTTTTAAAGCCATCGACAAGGGCTATGTAGTGCTTTTGCGGGTGATTTTGCGTTTTAAAATGCTTAGTATCATAGCAACTATTGGCATTCTTGTTGCCTCCACCTCTTTAAGTGTGGGTATGAACTTTTTACCCATGGAAGATAACAGCGAATTTCAAATCACTATCAAAGCACCTGCGGGCATCAATCTTGAAACTATGAAAGCCAACATAGCACCCATTGATGCACTGCTAAAAGACGATAAAGACATTACTTATTCCATCTCTTCCATTGGATATAACGCAGCCAAAGAAATCCATAAGGGGATAATTTACGCCAAACTCAAACCCGTAGCAAGCAGAGAGCGCACCCAAGAGCAAATCATCCAATTTTACCGCGAAAAACTCAAAGCCTTTAGTGGTATGACTTTATTAGTTGAAAAAGTGGACGACTTTAACACAGGTGGCGCTACTGCGCCCGTGCAAGTGGTCATTACAGGTGAAAGCCTTGATACACTTGACACCATCTCGGCAAAACTTATGGACGTGCTAAAGCAAACCGAAGGCATTGTGGATGTTGATAGGGACTACGAGAGTGGAAAACCTGAAATCAAAGTCTCCATTTTGCGTGAAAATGCCCAAAGGGTAGGGGTGAGCGCACAAGAGATTGCCTCAGTTTTAGCCTCCGCGTATTCTAGCGACAGTGCGGTTTCTTACTTTGAAGACAACGGCCGCCAATTTGACATCACCGTGCGCTATGGGGATGATTACCGAGCCTCACTGGAAGATTTAAGAAAGCTCCAAGTGCGCAACAGTGAGGGCAATTTTGTGATGCTTGAGGGTTTGCTTAGCTTAGAAGAAGGTACAGGAACAGCTTCCATTAACCGCTTTGACAGGGAGCGTAAAGTGCTAGTCACCGCCAACATATTCAATACTTCTTTGGATAAAATCGTTACGGTAGTCAACGAAGCAATGCCTGAATTTTTACCAGAAGGGTATGCGTACCGCTACACAGGTGACGTAGAAAACCTAGAAGACACCAACAAAGCTTTTGGGGCGGCGGTACTGTTGGCGGTTATTTTGATTTACCTGATTTTGGCCGCGTTGTACGAGTCGGTGGTTCAGCCATTTATTATCATGATTTCCATGCCTCTTTCTTTTACTGGCGTCATTCTTGCCTTGTATTTGAGTGGAAATGCCTTTAGTTTGTTTGTCATGATTGGCATCATCTTACTCTTAGGCATGGTAGGTAAAAACGCCATTTTGGTAGTTGATTTTGCCAATCGTGCCATTAAAGAGGGAAAAAGCATTGATGATGCGCTCTTTGAAGCGGGAGAAAAACGCTTACGTCCTATCTTGATGACCACCTTTGCGATGATCGGGGCGATGCTTCCTTTAGCTCTTGGAGGAGGTGCGGGGCATGAGTCCAATGCGCCCATGGCGTTAGCGATTATTGGGGGGCTTTTAAGTTCTACTATTTTGACACTGCTTGTGGTTCCTGCCATTTACAAATTCATGTATCCGCTAGATGCGTGGCTACGCAAATGGTATGAAAAAGGGGCGGTCAACTAAGCGTGTTTTACCCGCTATCTCAAAGAGATGGCGGGTAAATTTTAAATAGAAAAATACCTCAAATCTCTTCTACAGCGAGAATAATTGCGAATTTTTTGTTGAGAACCTCTTTCAAATATTAAAAACAATTATTAAAACTCTTATCATCTTTCTTCTTAATCCTTAAAGGACTACAGTCACAAAAGAGATAATTTTTATCTTAATTACTTCACGTACAGAAAGGTATACAATGGCATATACAAAACCAACTTACAAACCCCGCTACGAAAACTTTATTGGTGGCGAATGGGTTCCACCTGTTAATGGTGAGTACTTTGACAATCTTTCCCCCGTAGACGGCGAACTGCTTACCAAAATCCCGCGCTCTACTACTGCCGATGTTGACCTTGCGGTTGCGGCGGCAAAGAAAGCATTTGAATCTTACGGACTCACTTCCGTCATCGAGCGCAGCACGCTTTTAAATAAAATAGCCGACGCCATCGAAGCAAATTTAGAAGCTTTAGCCATCGCCGAAACCCTTGACAACGGGAAAGCCGTGCGCG
>JACUTV010000241.1 GCA_014859645.1 Campylobacterales bacterium | reverse complement strand
GGGGGCGTATGCGGACAAAGAGGTGCTTGGCAAGGCGCGCGCCCTTGGCCTTGATATTGACCATTTTTTGGTTACATGTAACGCGTACGCTTTTTTTACCCACACCCAAAGTACCATCACCACAGGCCCCACGGGCACCAACGTGATGGACATTCTCATCGCCCTAAAGGAGTAATCCATGGCAGATTTTTACCAAAACGGCACCATCACTACCTTGCAAAAACTCGGAAACCGCTCCCTTGCTTCCTTGGAAGAAGAGTTGAGCCATTTTGCAAAGTACCACGGCATGGTGCTTTTACTACCCGCCCTGTATAGTGAGTTTGACACTCCCGCCATGACCACTATCTTGGAAGAGTTGCGGCACGTGACCTATTTGAAAAAAATCATCCTAGGGCTTGATTGCGCCGACGCCGCGCAATTTGCCGATGTGAAAGCGCGTATCCGTCACCTAAATGTCCCTGTGGACGTGGTGTGGAACGATGGCCCCCGTGTTCAAGCACTCTACAAAACCCTAAAACGCGAAGGCTTTCACGGACTCAATATCCCCGGAAAAGGGCGCAATGTGTGGACCATGATAGGCTACGGCATGACCGACAAAGACAATTACGCCTTCGCCTTGCACGATTGCGACATTGTCAATTACTCCCGCGAAGTGGTGGCGAGGCTCTTTTACCCCATCATCCATCCTGCACTGGATTTAGAGTTCAACAAAGGGTATTACTCTAGGGTCACAGACCGCCTTCACGGACGCGCCACACGGCTTTTTTTGACGCCTTTTATTGCCTCTATCGAAAAAACCCTCGGACCACACAGCTATTTAGAATACCTCAAAAGCTTTCGCTACATCCTCTCGGGAGAGTTCGCCTTTGTGCGCTCCTTGGCGCGAGGCATTCGCATCTCACCCACGTGGGGCTTGGAGGTAGCGACGCTGAGCGAAGTCTTTGACAACACCTCATCAAAGCGCATTTGCCAAAGCGAAATCATGGAAACCTATGAGCACAAACACCAAAGTCTAGGCTCCAAAAAAGAGGGCGGCGGCATCGTCAAAATGGCCAATGAAATCGCCCAAATCGTCTTTAGAACCCTTGCCCAAAAAGGCATGGTCTTCACCGAAGCAACCTTTCA
>JACUTV010000115.1 GCA_014859645.1 Campylobacterales bacterium | reverse complement strand
ACCAAACCCCCACACATTCCCGCGACAATTTTGTCATACATTGTCGCAACCCTTACATGTAAAGCTTGCAAAACCCCCAAATCTAGCTGTTTTTTCTTGGAATGCGCCTTGCAACCTTGTAAGGCGAAACATATCAACCCAAGGAGCAACCAATGGCAGAGTTACGACAAATCGCCTTTTACGGTAAAGGTGGTATCGGAAAATCCACGACGTCTCAAAACACGCTCGCGGCGATGGCGCACTATTTTGGCAAGAACATTATGATTGTGGGCTGTGACCCCAAAGCGGACTCTACCCGCCTTATCTTGCACGAAAAAAAGCAAAACACCATCTTGCAGCTTGCTGCGGATTTGGGTTCTGTGGAAGACTTGGAGCTTGAAGACGCACTTCAAGAAGGTGCTGGCATGTTTGGTAAAACAACGCCAAACGGTTGGATTAACTGCGCCGAATCAGGCGGTCCAGAGCCGGGAGTTGGTTGTGCAGGTCGTGGGGTAATCACCGCGATTAACTTCCTCGAAGAAGAGGGTGCGTACGATGCAGACGGCCTAGATTTTGTCTCTTACGACGTTCTTGGTGACGTTGTGTGCGGCGGTTTTGCGATGCCGATTCGCGAAGGAAAAGCCCAAGAGATTTACATCGTTATGAGTGGTGAGATGATGGCAATGTTTGCCGCCAACAACATCTCCAAAGGGATTTTAAAATACGCCAACACCGGTGGTGTACGTCTTGCAGGTCTTATTTGTAACGCACGTATGACAGACCGTGAGTATGACCTAGCCAATGCTTTGGCTGAGAGCCTTAGCACGCAGATGATTCACTTTGTGCCACGTAACAACATCGTTCAAAATGCAGAAATTCGCCGTATGACCGTGGTTGAGTACAGCCCAGAGTCCGACCAAGCCAAAGAGTACAAAGAGCTAGCCCGCAAAATCGTCGCCAACGACTTTAAAGTGATTCCAACGCCACTTGAGATGGACGACTTGGAAGACTTGTTGATGGAGTTTGGTCTTGAGGACGCGGTTGACGCAGAAAACATCGGCAAATCCGCCGTAGCTTAAGTAGAGGAGCACACAATGTTTATCATGGGATTTCAGTTTCCTGCCAGTATGGGAAACAAAGTAGACGACAACTTGGTGATCGAGAAAATGGAAGAGTCCATCAAGGGTGTAAGCGGCGTTAAGGCCATCAAACTTACCCACGGAAAACAGTTTGAAAACGAAGTGGTGTACGACAAAACCGACACCGTGCTTGGCAAGTCGCTCATCAGCTACTACACCATGCAAGACCCGCACATCACGGAGGGTTCTAAGTATTTTATCTACACCAACCGCTACCAAATGAGTGCGTTGTCAAAAAAATTCGACACCGACCCCGAAACACAGGCAATGTGCAAACTGTTTGATGGCATGGATTTGTTCAAGCTAGAGCTTGTCTAAAAAGGAGAGAAAATGGGACTAGAAACACTCGAAGAACAACAACGTCGCGCGCTTGCGGAAGTCTTGGATGCGTATCCAGAAAAGGCTAAAAAGAACCGCTCAAAGCATCTAGGTGTAGGCACTCCTGAGGATGATGCCTCCAAAACCTGTGGCGGGGTACGCAGCAACAAAAAAACCGTTCCAGGCGTCATGAGCCAACGTGGATGTGCGTACGCTGGAAGTCGCGGGGTGGTCTGGGGGCCCATTAAGGACATGATTCACATCTCCCACGGCCCTATTGGTTGCGGTCAATACAGCCGAGGCGGACGCCGAAACTATTACATCGGCACCACAGGGATTGATGCCTTTACGACCATGAACTTTAGTACCGATTTTCAAGAAAAAGACATCGTGTTTGGTGGGGATAAAAAGCTTAACAAGGGTTTAGATGAGATCAACGAGCTCTTCCCGCTCAACAACGGCATTTCCATCCAGTCAGAGTGCCCCATCGGCCTCATCGGGGATGACATCGGCGCGGTTTCTAAGGAAAAAACCAAAGAAACAGGCAAGGTCGTCATTCCTGTAAACTGCGAAGGGTTCCGTGGCGTAAGCCAGTCTTTGGGACACCATATCGCTAACGACGCCATTCGCGATTACGTCTTTCCTCAGTTTAGCGCGGCGTCTAAAGACCTCGAGAGCACGCCTTATGACGTAGCAATCATCGGGGATTATAACATCGGCGGCGATGCGTGGAGTTCACGTATTTTGCTCGAAGAGATGGGTCTTCGCGTTGTTGCTCAGTGGAGCGGGGATGCGACCTTTAAAGAGATGGCCATGACGCCTAAAGTCAAGCTCAACCTCCTGCACTGCTACCGTAGTATGAACTACATCAGCCGCCACATGGAGAAAGAGTACGGGATTCCTTGGATGGAGTACAACTTCTTTGGCCCCAGCCGCACCGATGAGAGCTTGCGCAAGATCGCCGCTTTCTTTGACGAGTCTATTCAGGCCAAAACCGAAGAAGTGATCGCCAAGTACAAAAAAATGTACGACGAAGTCGTTGCCAAATACCGCCCACGCTTAGAGGGCAAGAAAGTCATGCTTTTTGTCGGCGGCCTTCGCCCACGCCACGTCATCGGTTCTTACGAAGACTTGGGAATGCAAGTCATCGGCACAGGGTACGAGTTTGCCCATGATGATGACTACAAACGAACGACCGAAGAGATTGCCCGTTCGACCATCATCTATGACGACGTGAACGAGTACGAATTGGAAGCGTTTGTGAAAAAGATGCAGCCAGATTTGGTCGCTTCGGGGATTAAAGAAAAATACGTCTTCCAAAAGATGGGCTTGCCTTACCGACAAATGCACTCATGGGATTACAGTGGGCCTTACCACGGATACGATGGGTTTGCCATCTTTGCCAAGGATATGGATTTGGCGATTAACTCGCCTGTTTGGAGTCACTCCAAAGCCCCTTGGGATAACAACTAAAAGGATAAGCCATGCAAAGCGTAGAAAAAATCGTCAACGGCAAAGAGCTGTTTTTAAAGCCCGAATACCAAGCTGTTTTTGAGGCCAAAAAAGAATTTGAAGGCATGTGCGGAGCGTGTGACTCCGCCAAGGTGCAAGAGGTCAGCGAGTGGACCAAAACATGGGACTACCGCGAAAAAAACCTAGCACGTCAAGCCATCACGGTCAACCCAGCCAAAGCCTGCCAGCCTCTAGGGGCGGTCATGGCTTCCTTGGGCTTTGAAAAAACCATGCCTTATGTGCATGGCAGTCACGGGTGTGTGGCGTACTTTAGAACCTACTTTACCCGTCATTTTAAAGAGCCAACTCCCTGTGTATCTGACTCCATGACAGAAGACGCAGCGGTATTTGGTGGCCTTTCCAACATGAAAGAAGGCTTGGCTAACTGTAAAGCCTTGTACAAGCCTGAGATGATCGCCGTCTCCACGACATGTATGGCAGAGGTTATCGGAGATGACCTTAATGCTTTCGTGCTCAGTGCAAAAGCCGAGTCGCCAGAGCTTTTGGCGGAAACGCCCATTCCTTTTGCGAACACGCCTTCTTTCGTTGGGTCGCACATCACAGGGTATGACAGCATGCTTTCTAGCATCATCTCTACCTTGACCGAAGGAAACATAAAAGAGGAAAAAGAAGAGCGCATCAACATCATCCCTGGCTTTGAGCCGTACCTTGGCAGCATTCGCGAAGTCAAAGCCATCGTCGGTGCCTTTGATATGGAGTTTGTCACCGTAGCAGACCACTCCGACCAGTGGGACATTCCTGCGGGCAAATACGAAATGTTTTCAGGCGGCACGACGCTAGCAGAAGGCAAAGAGCTAGGCAATGCTAAAGCAACCATCTCTATGCAAAAGTATGCCACCAAAAAGACCATGAAATTTGTCAAAAGCAAATTTAAACAAGAAACCTTGTTTGCCAATCCTATCGGCCTCAAAGGCACAGACGCGTTTGTCATGATGCTTAGCCGCCTGAGTGGCAAAGAAGTGCCCGCCTCCTTGCGCCTCCAACGCGGACGCTTGGTGGATGCGATGCAAGATAGCTACCCGTACTTTCACGACAAAAAGTTTGCCATCTGGGGAGACCCTGACTTTTTGTTAGGCATGGTGGCGTTCTTGCTCGAAATGGGCGCAGAACCCACTCATGTTTTGTGCCACAATGCACCTGCTGGCTGGGAAAAAGAGATGCGAGAGCTTCTGGACACCTCGCCTGCTAAAGACAAATGCAACGTGTGGGCAGGCAAAGACTTGTGGCACATGCGAAGCCTTCTCTTCACCGAACCTGTTGATTTCATGATCGGCAATAGCTACGGCAAAGAGTTGATGCGCGACACAGGAACGCCACTGATTCACATCGGCTTCCCGATTTTTGACCGCCACCATTTGCACCGCTACAGCATCAGCGGTTACGAAGGGGCGTTGAACCTTTTGACATGGACAACCAACAAAATTTTGGATGTCATGGACGAAGAGACCAAGCAAATCGCTAAGACAGACTTTTTCTTTGACTTGATTCGCTAGAGCGTTTGAGAGAGGGGTTGGTACAGTTACTAACCCCTTTTCTTTCTTGGATTGATTAATTTTTGTTCATAAGGGTGAATAAAAACTATTCAATCTTGGGATACACTACATGTAAACAAAAGGAGGCGACGATGCAGCTAGCAGACAAACCCATCGACCAGACATGCACCCATGTCGCTTCTAAAAAGCCCACCTGTAGCCGCCCAACCCCAGGGGCTACCACGGGCGGATGCGCCTTTGAAGGCGCGCAGATTGCCCTGTTTCCTTACGCGGACGCGGCCCACTTGGTGCATGGCCCGCTGACCTGTCTGGGTGCTTCGTGGGAAACCCGTGAAACCAAGACAAGCGTGGAAGGCCGTGATTTTACCCAGATGGGATTTACCACGGGCATGGAGCTTAATGACGTCATCTTTGGCGGCGAACCGCGCCTTGCCAAGGCTATCGCGTACATCGTAGAAGCGTATGCGCCTGAAGCGGTGTTTGTCTACACCACCTGCGTTTCGGCCTTGGTGGGGGATGATGTAAACGCTACATGTAAAGAAGCGGCGTTGACGCATGGCATCCCCGTCGTGCCTGTGCATGCACCCGGATTCGTAGGAAGCAAAAACCTAGGTTCTCGTCTTGGGGCGATAGACGTCCTTAAAAATCTCATCGGCACCAAAGAACCCCAATTTTCCACGCCCTATGACATCAACCTCGTCGGTGAGTACAACGTTACGGGCGACATGTGGCAGTATGCCGCGCTACTTGAAGAGCTTGGCATTCGCGTTCTCTCTACCCTTAGTGGTGATGGTCGTGTGGCAAAGATTCGCACCGCACACCGCGCAAAACTCAACGTCATCGTCTGTGCCAAGTCCCTTAATGCCGTGTGTGAGCGCATGGAAAAAGAGTATGGGATTCCTTACATTTCCGTCTCTTTTTACGGCAAGCGCGACACCAGCGATGCCTTGCTTCAAATCGCCCATGCCTTGGGTGATGACGCTTTGATGGAAAAAACCAAAGCCCTTGTAGCTAGAGAAGAAGCCCTTTTGGAAGCCAAACTTCTCCCTTTCAAAGCAAAACTCACAGGCAAAAAAGCCGTCTTAAACACAGGCGGTAACAAGTCGTGGTCGATTGCTTCGGCGCTCCAAGATTTGGGCGTTGAGGTAGTGGGAACTAGCGTGCGTAAAGCCACCGAAGAAGACAAAGAAAAAGCCAGAAAATACCTCGGAGAAAACGGGGTGCTCATGGAAAACCCCGGCACCGAACAAGCTAACCTCATCAAAGAGCGCGGCGCACACCTCTTGCTTGCAGGGGGTCGTAGCCTTTACACCGCCATCAAACAGCGGGTCGCTTTTGTGGACGTAAATCAAGAAAAAAAGGTCTCTTACGGGGCGTACAACGGCCTTGTAAATCTTGCCCATGATGTCATCAAAGCCATCGAAAATCCCGTATTTGACGTGGTAGGAAGGAGGGCGCCGTGGGAGCAATAATGCAAACAAAACCCTTACATGTAAACCCCCTCAAGCTTTCCCAGCCCATGGGGGCGACCTTGGCGTTTTTGGGCGTGGATGGGTGTATGCCGCTCATGCACGGGGCGCAAGGGTGTGCGTCTTTTACTAAAGTCTTTTTTACTCGCCATTTTCAAGACCCTATCGCCATCCAAACCACCGCCGTGACGGACATCACCGCCGTGTTGGACGGAGGCGCTAAAGGCATCGCTGAAGCGGTAGAAAACATCACCAAAAAAGTAAACCCCGCCCTTATCGGACTTTTTACTACGGGTCTGACTGAAACCAAGGGAGACGACATCAAAGGTGCTGCTAGCGGGCTTAGTTTGCCTGTGGTGTATGTCAACACGCCCGATTACGAAGGGGCACTTGAGAGCGGGTGGGCACGAAGCGTGAGTGCCATGATTACGCAACTCACCACGCCAACTGTGCAAACCCAAAAAGGAAAAGTCGCACTGTTGCCGCACGTGGGCATGAG
>JACUTV010000240.1 GCA_014859645.1 Campylobacterales bacterium | reverse complement strand
AAATCGGAGAGATTAGCGTCGGAAGCACGCCAATCAATACACCCAAAAAACAACTTATTATCACGATTGGTGCCGTGACGGGTTTTATTCTCTCTGTTTTTCTTGTTTTGTTGATGCAATTCATCCGTGGGGATGAAGCCATTACAAGCAAGGCCTAGCGGGTTATGACCTACCCTGAACTCTTTGCCATCATTCTGTGTTTTCTCGTTGTGCTTGGCCTCCTGTGGTCGCTCCTCATTTCCCAAAAACGCATCAGAACCCTTGAGGAAAAACTAACGTTAACCAAAGACGAACAGGCGGCTACGTTACTGCATGAGCGCACCCAAAACGCTACCTTGGAAGCCAGACTACACGCCCAAAACGAAGCGCATGCCAAGCTCCAAGAAAGCTTTGCCACCCAGGAAAAACAGCTTTCCCTAAAACTCCACGCCATCATGCAAGAAGGCCTTGAAAACAAACTCAAAAAGTTCGATGAAACTTCCCTTAAATCCCTCGACACCTTGCTCAAGCCCTTCAAAGAAAACCTCGATGCCTTCAAACAACGTGTCGAGCGCGCTCAAGAATCCAGCACGGAAAAACTGGCCAAACTCTCCAAAGAGATCGAATTCGTCGCCAAAGCGGGGCTTGCCATCACCCAAGAAGCCCAAAATCTCACCGAAGCCCTCAAGGGTAAAAAACAAACCCAAGGCAGTTGGGGTGAGATGATTTTAGAAACCGTATTGGAATACTCAGGGCTCTTAAAAGGCGTGCACTACGAAACCCAGGAGAGTTACCGCGGAGAAGATGGCCGCACTAAACGTCCCGACGTCATCATTAAGCTTCCCGCCAAGCGCAGCATCATCATCGACTCTAAAGTCTCGTTGGTGGACTACGATGCCTTCATCCGCGCCCAAACCCCCGAAGAAAAAACCCTTACATGTAAAGCCCTCGTGCGTGCTTTTCGCGCCCACATCGACACCCTAGAGTCTAAAGATTACACCCATTACGAAGCAGGCACGCTTCAGTACGTGTTCATGTTCGTCCCTATTGAAGGCGCCTTTGCGTTAGCAGTCCAAGAAGACCCAACTTTGTACGAATACGCCTTGAAAAAGCACATCGCCATCGTCACACCCTCGACGTTGACGGTCTCTTTACGCACCATTTACCTCTACTGGCAAAGCGAAC
>JACUTV010000015.1 GCA_014859645.1 Campylobacterales bacterium | reverse complement strand
AATGCCAACATCATCAAAATCGACTACGACCGCACCTCTACGACACTTTCTTATGGGGATGCGAACATTACCATCACCCTTGAAACCAAAGGCGAAACGCACCAAGAAGAAGTGCGCAGTAACCTCACTAAAGGCGGGTACGATTTTACGGAGACGTTTTAAATGCCTTCTTGCAAAATAGGTTTTACGAGAAGGCCTAAAGCACCGAAGTGTGTGAGCCCTCTGCTGAAGAGAACTCAGTGTTAGCGTAGCGTTTGGAGCTTTGCTTCAAACGCGTATTAAAAGAGGGCTATTTACCCCTCTTTTTGCAGTTTTTCATAAACACTGAAGAGTTCTTCACGCAGTTCATCTGCCAATGCTTCACCATTTTCAACTGCTTGGCTTACAAAAGAGTCAAGTTCGCTAAGTACTGCAAACATTTCCCCTTCAACTCTTTCTCTTGAATCACGCTTTGAGCCCATGGTTTCGAAAAAGACGAGCTTACGAATCATGTCAGAAAGCTCTTCAAGGGCTTTTTCTTCGTTTTCCCCTTCTTTGAGAATATAGCGGGGCTCAAGGGTTTCTTTGGAGGTATCAATATCTTTTTTGATAGCACGGATTCTCTCCTGCACAATGCCCGCAAAGGTAGCATACACTTGGGTTCCAGTAGAATCTCCTTTGGCATCAAGCCGTTGGGTGATTTTCCCAATTTGTTTAATCATGATAAACCCAACAGCCATTGCGACAACAATAGCGGGTAAAAAGTCTTGCATTTAAGAGTCCTTTGTCTGTTTTCGCCGATAGTATGACTCTAGGCTCACAAGGAGCAAGGCAGTCCAAATCAGCGAAAAGGTAATGATTTTTCCTTGTAAAAGGGGTTCATTATACACAAGCACGGCTAAGAGTAGGTTGATGGTGGGCGCAAGGTACTGAAAATACCCAATAGTACTTAAGCGTAGCCTTGAAGCTGCCGAGGCAAAGGCCAAAAGAGGCGCCACAGTAACGGGCCCTGCAAGCATCAAAAGCCACGTTGTTGGCGTGTCAAATGAAAAGGAAAAGGCACTTGTGTGTTGGTAAGTTAACACAGCAAGGTAGCCTAGGGCCACAGGAAAAAGCAACACCGTCTCAATGTACAGTCCTGGAAGGGAAGGGATGGCCACTTTTTTACGTATTAGGGCGTAGGAGCCAAAGGAAAAGGCGAGGGCGAGGGAAACAATAGGTAAGGACCCAAGGGTGTAGACTTCAAAGCCAACGGCGCCAAACACCAAAACAATAGCCACTTTTTGGGCACGCGTGGGTACTTCTTTTAAAAACAAAAACCCAAACAAGATGTTGACAAGCGGGTTGATGTAATATCCAAGACTGGCTTCGATGAGCATGTTATTATTAATCGCCCAGATGAAAATCAACCAGTTTGTGGCGATAAGGCAGGAAGAAAGCGCTAACATTCCCAACAGTTTTTTGTTGGCAATAAAACGCACAATGGTGTGAAGTTGGTGCTTAAGGGTTAAGATAAAAAAGAGGAAAAGTACCGACCACACAACCCGATGCAGTAAGATTTCCGTAGGCGGAACAAGCGCAAGAGACTTAAAATAGATGGGTGCTAGTCCCCACAAGGTAAAAGCACTGAGTGCATACAAGACGCCGTGCTTGGTGGCAGTTGGAGAAAGGGTGTTCAAGGGGACTCTTTTTTTGAGAGGATTGTAGCGCGATTTGCGTTACAAAATCCTTTCGTTTGTTGTCCCTTTTTTGTAATGAAAATTGGCTATAATCGCACATGTTTACTTGGGAGAAAGCTGTGTTTGACAAAGAGTCTATTAAATTTAAACTTATTTTTGTCATATCCCTAGCAATCGCCTCTATGATGGCGTTACTTATCCTTCTTCAGCTTTTTGGCACTAAATTCCTTGAAAAAAAAGTAGAACAAAGTTCTCTAGAACACATCCAACACTACTCTCAAAACACCCAAAGCGTTCAACTTAAGCTGTATGAACAAAGTTTAGATTTTTATATCGAAACAATTGCCCAAATCCTAACGTACGATCTTTACAATGTGGACACAGAGGCAATCTTACAAAAAGCGCAAAAGTTTATGCTTCATGAAGGGCTTTGTACGCTCTCGGTATTGGACACCGTTTCGCTCACTGAAGTGGCCAGAATCGACAAAAGCATTAACAATACATGTAAAACAAAAACAATCGAGCTTAGCTATAAAGATAACAAAATAGGGATTTTAAACCTTTCTTATACCCTTGAACCCATCCATGAGCAAATGCGTGCTAATCAAGCATTAATCACAGAAAATACCAGCGAGCTTAAAAAAACACTCAAAACCACCACTCTTTCAAGTATTGGGGTCCAAATTTTCCTTTCGCTCTTTGTTATGGCATTTCTTTTGATGTTTGTTGCCACACAGATTAATAAAAATGTCATCACTCCTATTTACAAAATGCTTGAAGAAATGAAACAATTCCGTGAAGAAAAAATTCTCACCATCGACCACGCTTACTATAAAGAAGAAGATGAGATTGGTAAGTTGATGCATTATTTTCACAAGCACATTGCTACGCTCATTAACCGCCTCAATAAGCGGGCAAATTACGACGGACTAACCCAACTGCTCTCACGTCAACGCCTTTTGTATGACCTAGATTCACAGCAACAGTTTTTACTTGCTATCGTAGATATTGACCGCTTTAAAGAAATCAACAACTACCTTGGCATTTCATCGGGCGATCATGTGTTAAAATCAACCGCGGAGCTTTTGAGCCGCTTTTTCGACCCGCTTGATTACCGCGTTTATAGGTTGAGTGGCGATGAGTTTGCTATTTTGAGCTACAAAAACTACGCTGCTAACGCCCTAGCATTTAAACAAACTATTACACATTTTTTAGATGATTTTGAAAACCAAGAGCTAAGTTTTGGCGATGAACACCTTGTACTTTCTATGAGTGCTGGTATGGCAGATAGCAGTGCCAATGAGCCTATGGTTGCCGCGATGACAGCACTGGGTTACGCCAAAAAGACTAAACAAAAATTGGTTGTGTTTAGTAAAAATTTACCCGTCATCGAAGAATACGGCACCAACTTAAAAATCACAAAAATCATCAAACATGCCATTACGGACAATCTTGTTTTTCCTCATTTTCAACCCATACAATGCCTTCGTCAAGAAAAAGTGGTCAAATACGAAGCGTTGATGCGCATCCAAGATGAAGAAGGAAAACTCTACTATCCCTTGGATTTTTTGGCCATCTCTAAACATACGGGCACGTACGATACCTTATCAAAAACCATCATCCAAAAAGCACTAGAGGCCTTTTGTGACACTGAATTCGATGTAACTATCAACCTCTCCACCAGGGATATTGAGTCTGAATACATCTATGCTTTTTTAGAGGAACTTCAAACGCGTTACAACGTCATGCATCGGGTTGTGTTTGAAATCACAGAACAAGAAGGGATTTCCAACTTTGAAACGGTGCGCGAGTTTGCACAAAACGTCAAGAAAATGGGAGCAAAAATTGCCATAGACGACTTTGGAAGCGGGTATTCAAATTTTGAAAATATCATCCATCTTGAAGTGGATTTTTTGAAAATCGACGGCTCGCTGATTAAAAATATTCTCACAGATAAAAATGCCCAAATCGTCGTAGAAACCATTGTCTCTTTTGCTAAAAAACTAGGAATTGAAACCATTGCAGAATTCATCAGCTCTGAGGCTATTTACACCAAAGTTAAAGCCATGGGGATTGATTATGCACAAGGGTACTACATCGGGAAACCAGGCGCTTTTCCCTCAAAAAGGCACCCATGAAACTCCTTAATCTATTCCTCTTGAGCGTTTCTTTAGTATGTGCTCAAACCATCAAAATGACCTCACTGGAGTGGCCACCTTATAGTGGAAAAGAGTTGCCTGAACAAGGACTTTCTGTGGCGATTGCCAAAAGGGCATTTGCTGCTATGGGATACACCCTTGAAATGGATTTTTACCCATGGAGAAGAGCGTTGTTGCTTGCAGGAAATTCAGAGGAATACCACGGCTACTTGCCAGAATACCGCGCGTTAGAGTTAGACTCTGCGTGTTTATTCTCTCACTCTATGGGAAAAAGCCATTTGGGCATGGTTGAACGCAAAAACAAACCTCTTGCTTGGGAAAGTGTCGCTGATTTGGGTCATTATACGATTGGGACGGTGCAAGGATATGTAAACACCCACGCGTTTGATACCATGGCAAATCAAGGCCTCCTTCGCACGGAAGCGTCCGTGAGTGATGTGCTTAATATTAAAAAAGTGCTCTCCGAAAGAATTGATGCTGCCATCATAGACCGCGATGTTTTAGCCTATTTTTTAGCCACAGACAGTACCTTTGCCGACCAAGGCAACCTGCTTCAGTTTCACTCCAAACTACTGGAAGAAAAAGACCTTCATGCTTGTTTTCAAAAAAACGAAAAAGGCCGCCATTTGGCACACATTTTCAATCAAGGGTTGGAAAAAATAGACATCACAGCCATCACAAAGGAGTATTTTATCTCCCTTGGCTTTTCTCGGCCCTAGCGCTACCAAAGACCAATAATCTACCTTTGTTAAGGACTTCTACTCTTAAGTCAAGATTGACTATAATGGGCAAATTTTGACCAAAAGAGGATTGTGAATGAACCAATGGAGCCGCTCATCATGGCGTAATATGCCGATCAAGCAACAACCTACCTACCCCGATTTGGATGCGCTACGATCCGTCGAAGCAGAACTTTCTACCATCCCACCCCTTGTGTTTGCGGGGGAGGTACGTAGCCTGAAAGAACAACTCGCTGATGTGCAAGCAGGCAAAGCGTTTTTACTTCAAGGAGGCGATTGTGCCGAGAGTTTTTCAGATTTTCGTGCCGATACCATTCGAGACATGTTTAAAGTCTTGATGCAAATGGCTGTTGTTTTGACCTTTGCAGGAAGCTGTCCTGTGGTAAAAGTAGGGCGCATGGCAGGGCAATTTGCAAAGCCGCGTTCTTCAGATTTTGAAGAGATAGACGGCGTAAAACTCCCTAGTTACCGTGGCGATATCATCAACAACATCGACTTCACAGAACTAGCCCGCATCCCAGACCCTTCTCGCATGCTTCGCGCTTACAACCAATCCGCCGCAACGCTTAATCTGTTGCGCGCTTTTTCACGGGGCGGTTTGGCCGATTTGCACCAAGTGCACCGCTGGAACATGGGCTTTGTCAAAGAAAGTGCCCTTGGAGACCGCTATGCGCACTTGGCTAATCGCATCACGGAAACGCTAGCGTTTATGGAAGCGTGTGGCATCACTTCGGCCAATACGCCCAACGTGCACCAAACCGCACTTTACACTTCCCACGAAGCCTTGTTGCTTAACTACGAAGAAGCCCTCACGCGACAAGATAGCATCACAGGAGATTGGTACAACTGTTCGGCGCACATGCTGTGGATTGGTGACCGTACGCGCGATGTGGACGGGGCGCACGTGGAATTTTTACGTGGCGTGAAAAACCCCATCGGCATCAAAGCAGGCCCAACCATGCAAGCAGATGATTTGTTGCGTCTTGCAGATGCGCTCAACCCTGAAAATGAAGCAGGACGGCTTAATATTATCGTGCGCATGGGAGCAGATAAGATTGAAAAGAACTTCCCTGAATTATTGCGCGCTATCAAAAAAGAAGGACGCAATGTACTGTGGAGCATCGACCCAATGCATGGCAACACTGTCAAAGCCTCTTCCAATTACAAAACCCGCGCTTTTGACCAGATTTTGGCAGAGGTAAAGGGCTTTTTCAACGTCCACAAAGCCGAAGGAACCTATCCTGGTGGCGTGCATTTGGAAATGACAGGGCTAGATGTCACCGAATGCGTGGGCGGTGCGCAAGCCATCACCGAAGAAGGACTGGGTTCCCGCTACGAAACCCAGTGTGACCCACGTCTTAATGCTGATCAAGCCTTAGAACTGGCTTTTTTGATTGCCCAGTCGCTCAAAGAAGCGCGTGATACCTCTGGGTTAAACGCTTAGTGTCCCGTTAGCTTAGAAACCAGTTCCTCTTTTTTGGCACTGGTTTCTAAGTACATAGAAGCCCCCGTATACATAAGATGAATATCTTCTTCCGCGCGCAAACGTCCAATCACTTGTTTCGTCAACTCACTTTTTAACCGCAAAATCTCCCGATACGGGGTGACATACCAAATCCCCATCGTGACACCATCACCCTTAAAGCTTGGGTAAAAAACGACTTTCGGATAGTTTGTCATATTACGTAAGGTATATTTATCTTTCAACATATCATACTGACGCTTGGCCATATCGGTGTATCTTCCACTGATGGATTCGACAATTTCGAAGGTAATTGCTTCTGTTTTTTCGATATTGGTGTCAAAGGAAAGGTTGATTTCAACGAGGTCGATGATGGTTTTCATGGACAAATGCGTATAATTATACACATCGTGTGTGAGCATAAAATAATTGGGAACAAAGATAATGCGCCCCGCTTTTTTGTGATCGGTGATAGAATCATTCGTAATATTCTCATACAACGTGATTTTAGTCAAAGAAATGTCAATCACATCCCCGATAATGGGTTTGCCATCCTTGTCAATCTTAATGCGATCCCCAAGACGAATGGACGAACTTGCCATCATCATCATCCACGAAACCATGCTCAGCACCAACTCTTTGAGTACAATGGTCAAACCCGCGCCAATGACCCCAAAAACAGCCATACCTTGCGCAAGATTCTTAGTGTATACAAGGGCAATGATGAGCACCGAAAGGATGACAAAAAGGATGTTGGAGAGTTTTTTGATGGCAAAATAGCGTTGGCTTCGCTCCTCGTTTTCCACCTGCGTTGCATACCGATAAGCCAAATGGCGCACCAACACCATGAACCCATACAATAATCCGATAGACCCCGCCACCACAAGAGCACGTTCCACTTCTTGGGGGTGTGTAACAAGGTGTTTTAAAAGAGGATTTTCCTCACCCATCACCGCAACAGGCACGCCACACAGCGCAGTTGCAATGTATTTTTTCATGATTTTAACCTTATGATAGAATCACTGCACCACGAAGCAAGCGTCTCGTCGTGAGTAATGAGAAGTATCCCAATGTCATCCAACAATCCCATAAGCAGCTGCATCACTTCAAGCTGAATGAGATTATCCAGTGCCGAAGTTGGCTCATCCGCTAGCAAAAGCTTGGGCTTCATGAGCAGTGCGCGAATAATCGATGCGCGCTGGAGTTGCCCGCCACTAAGCTCATGGGGTTTGCGGTGCAAGAGCACAGGAGAGAGGCCCAAGGCGTCGCACAACCGTTCGTGTTCTTGGGTATCCGCCACTTCGGCCATTTGTTCAAAGAGCGTGTAGGTGGGGTGAAAAGAGGTATAGGGGTCTTGAAAGATTTGGGAAAATGCCTTACATGTAAGGGTTCCGCCAAGGGGTTTTAAGGAGCCAGTGATGAGCTCAAACAGCGTCGTTTTCCCCGAACCACTTGGCCCCACAACGCTAATGACTTCGCCTACATGTAAGGTGAGGGAAAAATCCTCATACAGCAAGGCTTCAGGGGAGTAGCCAAAGCGCAACCCCTCGATGCTAAGCACGGGTTCACGCACGCACGTTTCCTTTGCCGTAGACTTTGTATTTGTATGTGGTAAGCTCGTTGATGCCCATGGGGCCTCTAGCGTGAAGCTTATTGGTGCTAATGCCCACTTCCGCCCCAAAGCCAAACTCGCCCCCGTCGGTAAAACGCGTGGAAGCGTTCACGTACACACACGCGGCATCGACGGCGTTTAGAAACCGTTCTGCGGTGGTGTAGTTTTCGGTCAAAATCGCTTCAGAATGGGACGAACCGTAGGTGGTGATGTGGTTCATTGCCTCTTGAACATCTGCGACCACTTTGATGGAAAGGGCGTTGCTTAAGTGTTCGGTGTGAAAATCCTCAGACGTAGCAAGGTCTACATGTATATATTCTTGCGTCTGTGCACATCCTCGTACCTGCGCCCCTGTTTGGATGAGCGCGGCGGTGATACGTGGTATGAAGTCCGAAGCAATCTCTTTATGCACGAGCAAGGTTTCAAGAGCATTGCACGCGCTGGGACGCTGGCATTTGGCGTTAAGGACGATTTCCATGGCTTGGTCAAGATTGGCTTCTTTATCCACGTAAGTGTGGCACACGCCCTTGTCATGTTTCACCACAGGAACCGTGGCGTTTTGAGAAACAAAACGAATCAATCCTTCTCCGCCTCTGGGAATAATCAAGTCCACATAAGCGTCTTGGCGAATGAGCGCGGCAACCCCTTCGCGGGTCTCATCAGGAAGCAACGAAATACACGCTGGATCCACGCCGTGCACCCTAAGGGTCTCTTGCAGTACCAAAGCAATAGCACGGTTACTATGGGTGGCTTCTTTACCCCCTTTGAGGACACAAATATTGCCACTTTTGAAGCACAAGGCGGCGGTGTCACTCGTAACGTTAGGGCGGCTTTCATAGATGATGGCCACGACGCCAATAGGAATACTCACTTTTTCGATACGAAGCCCGCTAGGCACCACCCAGCCTTCCAATACTCTCCCCACAGGCTCTTTGAGCGCGGCAATTTCGCGCACCGCTTGGGCCATCGCTTGGATGCGCTTGGGAGTGAGTTTAAGACGGTCAATCAAGGCCTCACTGAGGGCATTTTTTATCCCCTCATCAATGTCTTTGGCATTGGCTTCCAAGATAGCTTCATGGTGGGCTTCAAGGGCGTCTGCCATGGCTAAAAGAAGGGTATTTTTTTGTTGCGGCTCCATGGTGGCCAAGAAAGAGGTTAAAGATTTGGCCTTTTGCAAGAATGCATCCACGTTTTCTTCCTTTTTAATGTAAAAGTGGGTAAATTCTATCTTTCTAACGCTTTAGGAGCGATTATAATCCAAGGAGAACCAAATGAATTGCGTGTATGATATGATCGTCATCGGTGGAGGCCCGGGAGGGATTAGTGCGACCGTAGAAGCAAAAATGCGCGGGTTGCACAGTGTTTTGCTTATTGAAAAAGGAGAAAATCATTCCCAAACGATTCGCAAATTTTACAAAGACAACAAACGCGTAGATAAAGACTACAAAGGACAGGTTATCGAGCTTAAAGGCAGTGTACAATTCGCGGATGGCTCCAAGGAAAGTACACTGGATTATTTTGACTCATTGCTAGACAATGGTGAAATCGACACCGCCTTTAACAGTGAAGTGGAGAGCGTCAAAAAAGTAGGAAATTCCTTTCAAGTCGTGACTACTAAAGCGGGCTATGAGGCTAAAAATGTCATCGTTGCCATTGGCAAAATGGGCAAACCCAATAAACCCGATTACACCATTCCTCCTTCTATTAAACAATTGGTGAATTTTAACCTCGACAATTGCTCTCAAGGAGAAAAACTTCTCATTGTCGGAGGGGGAAATTCTGCCGCAGAATACGCCTTAGAACTTTCCAAAACCAACACCGTTACACTCAACTACCGTCGCTCTACCTTTGCACGTCTTAATGACATCAACGAACAGCAACTCTACGCCTACGACGGGCAAGAATTATTGCGTTTGCGCCTTGGTGTGGACATCGAGAGTCTTGAAAACGCTTCAGGAAAGGTGCGTGTGAATTTTACTGATAGCAACTTTACGGTTTATGACCGCGTTGTTTACGCTATTGGCGGCACAACGCCTGTGGATTTTTTGAAAAAATGCGGCATTACGTTAGATGAGACGGGTCACCCTATTTTTGACGACAACTACGAAACTGAGGTGCCTGGACTGTATATTAGCGGCGATATTGCTGTCAATTCTGGCGGGTCTATTGCCATCGCGCTTAACCACAGTTATCACATCATCGAGCACATTTTAGGCCAAAGGTAATTTATGGAGCATAAAGGGCGTTCTTTGCCTGTTATTGCCTTAAGTATGGCATTGGGCGGGTTGTTTGTTTTTGGAGTAGGAGCGGTTTACATGTACAGTATTTCTCCTGGCGAATCGGTTGCCAAGCAGAAGCCTCAAACGCTCACGCGCTTTGAGGATTTGCCGGGGGATATTCAGCGAGAATACATTCATAAAAACGACGTTCAGGCCATTGCCTCTTTAGGTGTTGTGCCTTCGCAAACCAAAGAGCTTGCCGTGGAAGTAGAAACGCCCATCGAAGGAACTTCAGAGGAATTAAAAGCACAAGTGCTTACCTTGCGCCAAAAAAACCGCTTTTTATTTCAAGACAATTTGGATTTGGCAAATAAAAACTGGGAACTTGCCATCAGGCTAAATGATGAAAAAAAAGCCCTTGATAAAGAGCGTCAAAAACTCCAAACGCAAAACCTAGAAACCATGAACCAAGCCGAGCAACAGCACTACCAAAACATCAACGACCTCACACGCCGCATCAACGACTTACAACAAGAGTCTATGCGCGCTTCACGGGAGTATGAAACCAAGATTGTAGGCTTGGAAAACACCTTGTATGAACTGCAAAAAGAGTTGCGCGAACAGTCTATGCAAACAGATAAAGAAATCAGTGTCGCCACCAAAGAACAACGTATCAGCAACTCCACCTTGGCAGAAAAAAACCGTTATCTTTTGGAGCAGCACAAAGCGCTCCAAGATAAAATGAGTGCGTTGCTGGATGAAAAAGAAAAAGCCTTGCGCGAGAGCAAAAATGACACCGACCAACTGCGCAACATGCTACGCGAAAAAGAGGCGGAACAAAACGTGATTCTCACAAATCACACCCGTGAGATTTTAGCCCAAGAGCGAAAATACAACGAAGCAGTGCAAAAAGTATTGCAAGAAATGAGCGCGCTAAAACAAGCCCATTATCAAGAAATTACGCAAAAAAACAGTGAAGTCAATGCGCTCATGAGTGCGCATGAACAAACCCTCAGCACCTTGCGCACGCAAGCCATTGAACTTGAAGGCAAAGTACAACAAGAACGCTTGGCCCGCGAAAAACTTCAAGAAGGACACAAAGAGGCGCTAGCAGTTGTGCAAACGCAAATTAGCACCCTCGAAACACAAAAAAAAGAGCTTGCGGATAACATCAAAGAGATTGAACGCATCGCCCAAGAGCGGGTTGCCCAAAAAGACAAAGCGTATGCCAAAGCCCTTGAAGAAATCAAATCTCAAAGTTTGCACAGCGAAGAGAGAGAAAATGCGTACATTGATGAGCTAAAACAACAACTCGCAACTCAGGTCAAAGCCCTAGAAGAAGCAGCAAACGTGGAAAAAACCTTACATGTAAAGATTGCAACACTAGAGGCGTCGTTGCAAAAAACAGGGGGAAATATCACCCAAGCCCTCGCAAGCAACGAAGACAAGCATGCAAAAAATTACCACACCCTCAATGAAAAAATCATCGCCCTAGAGCAAGAGCGTAGCCTGATTATCACCAAGGCCACAACCCATATCGATGCCCTTGAAGCCAAACACCGTCAGCAAATTGCTGCGCTAGAAGCGCAAATGGGAGGGTTAAAAAACACCCTCAAAACCCTTGAAGAAACCCACGAAAAGCTTCAAAAAGAAAACGGCAGCCTAAAACAAACACAAGACAAACAACTCTTAGCACTCAAAGAAGAGTTTGAAGTGTTGCAACAAGAAATCAAGGCACGCGAAGGGGCTTATGAGGCTAAAATCGAGCAACTCAACGTGGCGTTGATGCAAGAACAAAAGGAGAGTCAAGCCCTCCTTAAAGACGCTGTGCTTAAAAAACCCGAACTTTTGGCGTCAATTGCATGCGATGACATGGAAAGTGGTACCAATGAGGCCTCCCTTACATGTAAAGGGCGCGTGGAAGAATTTTTAAAAGAGTATGAAGCTTCCCATTTTTTTGAAGTGCTTCCCATTGTCGATGATGGCGGGTTTGCCACGCTAAAACGCGTAGAGCAAGAGACGCGCTTGGGCATTCCTAAAGAGGAAATCAAACGCCTCACGCGTCTTTCTAACTTAGGGCTTGGAAAAGAGCGCGCCGCGACGGGTGGGAAACTGATAGAAGCTTATTTTGATGGGCTTGCAAGGGTGAGCTACTCTTCGGATTTGGTCGAGGTGCCCAACAAACGCGGGTTTGTGATTCGAGTGTACCGCTAGTGCGTTTACTGCAACCTAGCAACGGCTACCGCTACAACAGCGACACCTTGATGCTGTACGATTTCATCTTGCGCCAAGGATGTAGCGGCGACGTGTTGGATGTGGGGTGTGGGTGCGGAGTGTTAGGGCTGCTCATCAAGCGCGATGTCCCTAAATGCACTATGCACGCCATCGATATTCAAGCGCAAAATGTGGCATTGACGGCGCAAAATGCGCAAGAAAACGCCCTTGAATTGCGCGTGGAAGAGGGGGATTTTCTCTCCCTCTCGTGGCATCAAGCCATGGATGTTATCATCAGCAATCCACCCTTTTACCATGATGGCACCCAAAAAAGCCAAGACCTGCATGTGCACACAAGCCGTTACAACACCCATTTGCCCTTGGGTGATTTTTTAGCCCACGTCAAACGGGTGCTAAAACCCCACGGCAAACTGCTATTTTGCTATGATGCAAAACAATTAGGAGCAATTATGCAGCACCTTCACGACGCGCATCTTACCTTGACTACGTTACAATGCGTGTACCCAAAAGCGTCAAAATCCGCTTCTTTGGTGCTCTTAGAAGCAAAGCGCTCCTCTAAAAGCTTGTGTGAGATTTTGCCACCACTGGTTGTAAATGACAACGATGGCCCAACGCCTCAAGCCCAAGCTATTTTTAGCAAAGCCGCGACGGTGAGTGTTTCATGCTGATGCAACAAGAGGGGTATGAGTATGCTTTTGACCCCACAGCATGCGCTACATGTAAAGGCAATTGCTGTATTGGGGAGAGCGGTTACATTTGGGTAAGCCCAAAAGAAATCCGCGCAATTGCCGCCTTTTTAAAGATGGAAGAAGCGGCATTTGTGGAACAGTATTTGTTTAAAGAGTCGTACCGTTTTAGTATCAAAGAGGTTCCGCACGAAAGTGGGGTGGCTTGTCTCTTTTTTGACACTGAAAAACGCGGGTGCAGTATTTACGATGTCAGACCAAGCCAGTGTCGCACCTTTCCGTTTTGGAATTATTTTAAACATCATATTGATGAAGTGGAGAAAGAATGTCCCGGTATTATTTGCTTATCGCGCTAATTGCTACTCTTTTTTTGGGAGGATGCGCTGTTTCTACAACTGATGTTCCTCTTCCTTCGCCACCGCGTTACAGTTTTGAGGGAGAAGACTTAATGGCCCTTCAAGCACTGGTGGCGTACCACGAAGGCGATGCAAAAACAGCATTGTATATGTTTGAAGAACTGTTTGACCGCACTAATAAGCTCGAATACATCAAAGAAGCGTTAAACATAGGCTTTTCTGCCGCGCTTCCCGTGGAGAGCCTACTGGAAAAAGCCCTTGCCCACACGCCAGAAGATGGGGATGTGGTGCGTGTACATGTAGGGGTTTTACTCAACAACAAAGCCTTTGAAGAAGCAAAAATGCAAATGCTTCGGCTTATAGAGCGGGAAAAAACCGAACAAAACCTGACGATTTTAGGCTCGATTCATTTTCACCTCAAAGAATACGACCTTGCGCTAAAGTACTATGATTCTATTTATGCAGAATCTCAAAGCGAAGAATCCTTGCTAGCGATTGTGGATTTGCTAGATGTTCATCTTGACCGCACCAACGAAGCCATCTCCTACCTTGAAACAGTCCGAAGGATGAACGGATGTACCAAGCCCATCTGCTACCGTTTGGTGCAAATTTACGGCAAAACAAAAAATATTGATGGGCTTATTTCGACCTATAAAATGCTCTACGAAGGGCAAAAGGAAGACCAATACGCCGCCAAAGTGGTGGAACTTCTTTTGTTTAAACGCGATTTTGCGGGTGCTATTGCATTTTTAAATCAAAGCAACCACGACCCTTTGATGCTCATGGATTTGCATGCCTCACGCAAAGCGTTTGGCAAAGCACACGACGTCGCCAAACGCGCGTACGAGGACTCAGGAGAGCTTAATTACCTTGGAAGGATGGCCATTTATGAGTACGAACACCACAAAGACGCTATCACAAAAACCTTACTCTCTTCTGTCTCTGCAAAATTTGAAAAAGTCATCAAAACCCTTGAAGAACCCTTGTACTTAAACTACTACGGGTATTTGCTCATTGACCACGACGTGGATGTCGCCAAAGGCGTGGCGCTTGTAAAGCGTGCTTTGGTAAAAGAGCCTGATTCTCCCTATTACATTGACTCTTTGGCGTGGGGGTATTACAAACTAGGACGATGCCAAGAAGCCCACGACCTCATGGTGTCCATTCTAAATACCATCAATGAACCTGAAGTCAAAGAGCATTATGAAAAAATCAACGCATGCATAAGGAAGAGTGAATGATTTTAGACAAGATTATAAGACAAACCAAAGAAGATTTAGAACGCCGCAAAGTAGAGTACCCATTAGAGTGGCTAGGACGCTCTTTGGCGTACAATAACTACCCCCCGCGCGATATTTTCCCTTACCTAAAAGCAACCAAAGAAGAGCCTTATCGCATCATCGCGGAGGTCAAAAAAGCAAGCCCTAGCAAGGGGGTGATTCGGGAAGATTTTGACCCGCTTGTCATTGCCCAAAGTTACGAAAGAGGCGGTGCAAACGCTATTTCAGTCCTCACCGAACCCCATTTTTTTCAAGGCGACTTAGAATACCTCACCCAAATTCGCCGCTATGTGGCAACGCCACTGCTGCGCAAAGACTTTATTGTCGACAAATACCAACTGGTCGAAGCGTTGGTGTATGGGGCAGATTTTGTTCTACTCATTGCCACAGCACTTAGTCGCAAAGAGCTTAAAGAACTGCTTGAATACACCCGTCATCTTGGCATGGAAGCGCTCGTAGAGATTCATGACAAGGAAGATTTAACCAAAGCTATTTTTGCAGGTGCGGACATCATCGGTATCAACCACCGCAACTTGGAAACCTTTGAAATGGACATGAACCTCACCGAAAAACTCATGCCTCTTATTCCTAATGGAAAAATCATCGTGGCGGAAAGTGGGGTGGACTGCAAAGAAACCATTGCCCATTTGAGCAAGGTAGGGGCGGATGCCTTTTTGATTGGAGAACATTTTATGCGTCAAGCAAACATCGAAGAAGCGCTACGTGCGTTTAAAAAGGTGGACTGATGGAAGGATTGTACGCGCCGTGGCGCAGTGAATATTTTATGAGCAATGGGCAAGGCTGTGTCTTTTGTCACATTACCGACACGCCAGAAGACGACGAGGCCTTGGGTGTTTTGTTTCGCGACACCCACTGTTATGGGGTGATGAACCGCTATCCTTACACGCCGGGCCATTTTATGATTATTCCCTATGAACATACCAGTGCCATCGAAACCTTGGACGAAGTGGTGTGGGATCAAATGAGTGCCCATGTGCGCACGGGCGTGAAAATGCTCAAAGAAACCTTTGGAGTTTTAGGGGTCAATATCGGGATGAACTTGGGTGAGTGCGCGGGAGCTGGCATTGCTGAACATGTGCATTATCATCTCGTCCCTAGGTGGCAAAAAGATACCAACTTTATCACCACCATCGGAGAGATACGTGTGCACGGTGTCCCCTTTGAGGGCATTTATGAGCGCCTCAAACAAGCTTCTTTAGAACATTTTAAAATGTCCACATACTAATGCGCCTCATCGAGCCTGAGGCCTTTTTTGAGACATACGCGCAGTATGATTTAATCATCGATGCGCGCAGTCCTAGTGAGTTTGCCACCTCCCATTTTCCAACAGCGCACAACTTGTTTGCCCTAGATGACGCCCAACGTCACGAAGTAGGGTGCGTGTATAAACAAGAGTCAAAGTTTTATGCAAAAGTGTTAGGAGCTGGGTATATTTGCGCCAATGTCTCTTCTCATCTTTCCTATGTCCACGCCCATGTTCCCCCTGGTGGAAAAATCGCTCTATATTGTGCGAGAGGCGGGTTGCGTTCGGCTTCTTTTGGTCTTATTTTAGACCAGATTGGCTACCGTGTGGACCGCATTAAGCATGGCTACAAAGGGGTGCGAAACGTTGTTGTCAACTTGCTTGAAACTCCTGTGCTTCCTCCTTTTATCACCCTTTTTGGCAACACGGGATGTGGCAAAACGGAACTGTTACATGACCTTTCGCCGATGATTGACTTAGAAGGCTTGGCGGGCCACAAAGGGTCGGTTTTTGGCGGGCAACCCCAGACACAACCCAGTACAAAAATGTTTCAAAACCTTCTTGCTTGCGCACTAAAACGCGTTGAAAACGCCCCTTTTTGTTTCATCGAAGGGGAGAGCAAACGCATTGGCAAGCTCATGCTTCCTTCTTCTTTGTACCGCGCCATGTACCAAGGCAAAAAAATACGCATCACCGCGCCTTTAGACGAGCGCGTAGCGCGTATCAAAAAAGAGTACGAAGCCATCGATGCACCCTTTTTTTACCACGCCCTTGATAAAATCTCACGCTTCATTTCCAAAGAAACCAAACAGGCCCTCTGCATTGCCTTTGAAGCGGGTGATTTAGACACAACTATCGCCCTTTTGCTTGTGGAATACTACGACAAAACTTACAAACACCATCACGAAGCCATTACCCTTGTAAACGACGCACCATGTAAAGAAAAATTAATGGCCATCAGTAAGGAATAAACCCCATGAGAGAAACACCTATTTCCATTCAAGGCTACGCACGCATGCACAAGATGAGTCAATTTAACGTCATCAAGCGCATCAACAGCGGGGAGCTCAAAACCGTAGAAAAAGGGGGTCAAGTGTGGATTGTGCTTTTAGAAGAAGCCCCAACTCCTCCCTCAATTTTGCGACGTCAAGAGTTTGACAGTAAGGACGAGGGCATCTTTAAAACCTTGATGCAAACCTGCGACTACGGCACTCTTTCTCTCACGGAGGAGGGCGCGCCTTATGGCGTACCTGTTAATTTTGCATGGTGGAACGAGTGTATAGTATTTCATGGCGCTAAAGAGGGGCGAAAAATGCGCCTCATCGAGGCAAATCCACAGGCTTCTTTTAACGTGGTCAAGCCTTATGCTTTTGTTCCTTCTTATGCAACGCACTCCACCTTAGCGTGTCCTGCGACCCAATTTTTTGCGAGTGTTATCTTTCACGGAACCATTCGCGTTTTGAGTGATGCTACGGAAAAAGCTGCAGCCCTTAATGCGCTCATGGCAAAGCACCAACCCGAGGGAAAACATGAACCTCTTTCTTCCCAAGGGCATAAAGCGATGCTAGAAAAAACAGCGGTATTTGCCCTCTTGCCGAACGAGCGTACCATGAAGGTCAAATTTGGCCAAAACCTACCGCAAAGCCAACGGGAAAAAATCATCGAAACCTTACGCATAAGACAGGGGGTTTTGGACGAAGAGACTATTCAAATAATGCAAACACTCCTTACATGTAAAGGAAAATGATGTGTGTTTTGTTGGAGTTTTTCAACAAAGTAGCATTCTAAGCGCGTTTTTTACCCAACAGTCCATTTAGTCCATCAGCAAAAGCCCGCACGTCTTTGGGGCCAATGGCGCTTGGGCCGCCCGTGATTTGTCCACCATCACGCAACTCTTGCATGAGGTTGCGCATAGCAAGCAAGCCCTTGATGTTTTCCTCATCATACAACGTACCGCGCGGGTCGAGGGCTAGCGCCCCTTTAGCAATCACGCGGTCTGCTAGAGGGATATCTGCGGTGATAACCACGTCAGTCCTTTCACACAGCTCTACAATGTAATGATCCGCTTCATCTGCCCCTTGGGCCACCACCCGCATCTCCACAAAAGGTTCTTTTGGTGTGGAGATGGGTTTATTGGCCACAAAGATAGTGGGAATCTTGCGCTTTAGTACGGCGCGCAAAAGGACTTCTTTGAGAGCATTGGGAAACGCGTCTGCGTCAACCAAAATTTTCACGCTAGCGTCTTGGTTTGCGTCCCGTTGCGGCAGGACGTTTGTTGCTCGAAGGTGGGCGTTGTCCGCCGCCACGTCCTTGGACGATGGGTTCGGCTTTGATGGAAGGGTCAGGCTCAAAGCCCTCGACAACTTCTCGCTCAAACACTTTTTTAATCAAACGCTCAATGCCTTTGAGGTAGTCAAATTCATCGATACACACCAAAGAGACGGCTTCGCCTTCGTTTCCAGCGCGTCCCGTACGGCCAATGCGGTGCACGTAATCTTCGGCGATATTGGGCAGTTCAAAGTTCACCACGCGAGGAAGTTGATCGATGTCAAGCCCACGTGCGGCGATGTCGGTGGCCACGAGAATTTTTACCTTGCTTTCTTTAAAATCACTCAACGCTTTGGTGCGTGCCCCCTGGCTTTTGTTGCCATGAATCGCCGCAGCGCTAATGCCTAGTTTGTTGAGATAGTCGCTGACTTTATTGGCGCGGTGTTTGGTGCGGGTAAAGACCAGTACTTGCTTCCATTTTCCTTCTTGGATGAGTTTGCCTAAAAGAGCCGTTTTACGCGCGCAATCTGAAACAATCACTCGTTGGTGCACAAGCTCACTGGAGGTGTTGCGTCTGGCTACTTCGACAATGGCGGGATTGTGTAAGATGGACTCACATAAGGCTTTGATTTCGTTGGAATAGGTCGCCGAAAAAAGCAAATTTTGGCGCTTTTTGGGGAGCAAAGAGATGATGCGACGGATGTCTTTCACAAAGCCCATGTCAAGCATTCGGTCTGCTTCGTCAAGGACAAGGGTGTCGATGTTGGCAAAATCAACGCACTGTTGGCCGTGCAAATCTAGCAAACGTCCAGGGGTGGCTACTAAAATGTCTACGCCTGTTTTCAAGGCTTTGATTTGGGGGTTAATGCCTACGCCGCCAAATACAACGGTGCTTCTAAAAGGCAAATATTTGCCATAAGTCACGACGCTCTCAGCCACTTGGGCCGCAAGTTCGCGGGTGGGAGTGAGGATAAGCACGCGCAGTTTTGGTTTGCCTTTGTGGTATTCATGGCGTGTTAATCGTTCTAAAATAGGCAAGGTAAAGCCCGCGGTTTTGCCTGTACCTGTTTGGGCGCCTGCTAGCATGTCGCGTCCTTCTAGGATGGGCGGAATTGCTTGGGCTTGAACGGGAGTAGGGGTGGTATAGCCTTCCTCTTCGACCGCTTTTAAAAGGGCAGGACAAAGGGAGAGTTGTGAAAATGCTGTCAATAAAATTTCCTTATGATTAGTTAGTGCAGGGTGGTAGTGTAGCAAGTCTTGGGTTAAAAAGTCCTACGAGGCAAAAGCGTGCGCTTTTGCCTTACATGTAAGGGGTCTATAATCCCATAACGCTCTTGAGGACGAAAAAGAAGAAAGCAGAAGAAATACCAGCAGCAGGCAGGGTGATAATCCATGCTAATGCAATGGGGCGCATAAGCTTCCAGTTGGCGTCTTTGTTGAGTATCCCGATGCCCAACACAGCACCGATAAGGATGTGTGTGGAGGAGACAGGAATCCCAAAAGCCGTTGCCAGCAAAATGACCAAACTTGCAGCAAGTTCTGCTGAAAATCCCGTCACGGGCAAAATTTCCGCCAAACGTGTCCCCACAGTAGCGATGACTTCTTTACCCAAAAACCAAAGTCCCACGATGAGTGAGACTCCAAAGGTAGCCATGGCGATAAAAGGCACCGGCGCACTCGCGTTAATCGCTCCCGTTTTTAGTACGTCTAAGACTGCCGCAAAAGGCCCGATGGCGTTGGCGATGTCGTTGGCTCCGTGGCTAAAAGCAAAGGCGGAAGCGGTGAAGATTTGTAGCCATGAAAAAATCCGTGTGGTGGTTTTTGTTACATCGTTTTTGGCCATAATGTTAACAATCGCAAGACTCACCACAAAAGCAGCTGTGCCAATCAAAAAGATAATCCAAAGGGTTTCTATGGTGCTAATTTCCATTTTGAGATTACTGAGGCCTTTGAACAGTAGCATAGAAGAGACCGAAACCGCCGCAAGGGCTCCAACCATCGGAATATTACGGCGAAGAGGTGCAAAAGGGTCCACCTGTTTTTCTCGCTCTTTCATGGCCTTGATGCGCTTTTGGTATTCGGTCTCATCAAGTGGATTGTTGTTTTCTTCCTCGTCGTCATACATCGCCAAATGCTCTAGTTCTCTGATTTGCTCTTCATCGGTCTTGTTTTTTAAGGAGTGGGCGTATTTTTCTTTGTAGGCTTTGCGGCTTTTTTTCATGCGCTTCATTACCTCGGCCGCTTTTTCACTTGGCGTAAGAATGTTTTTTTTGATGTAGTGGTACACGATGTACGATAAAACGCCCCCAAGTATCGGTGAAATCACCCAACTTGAAGCAATTTGCCCAATCTTTCCCCAGCTTACCATCGAAAAAGAACTCTCGCCACCCGTAACTACGTAGCCAAGGGCGATACTACCGCCCACAATCCCGCCCACAATCGAATGGGTCGTAGAGACAGGAAGTCCGCGTTTAGAGGCAATCATGAGCCACAATCCTGCACTTAAAAGGGACGAGAGCATCACAAGTACAAAAAGCAAGGGATCAAACGCAGAAGAAGGCATTTGCACGATGCCTTGGCGAATCGTTTTAGTCACTTCACCACCCGCAAAAATAGCGCCACTAAGCTCAAAAATAGCCGCGATGATGAGGGCTTGTTTTAAGGTAATGGTTTTTGCTCCTACACTGGTACCAAAAGAGTTCGCTACATCGTTCCCGCCAATATTAAAGGCCATGAACAATCCAAAAAGGGTAGCAACAGTAAAGAGGAGAAAATGGTGAGACGGGATATAATCATACCCCCAAACAAAAAAGCCGACAGTAGAAACGGCAAAAAGGGAGAACGCTAGAAGATTGTCGCGGGACATGCACATCCTTAGAGGGGTTTTCTTGGCGCATATTATCCCAAATCTTTACTAAGAAAGAACTGTAACCGTTTTGTAATTAAGTTTCGGTAAAATTCTCCCTTTTTCTCGCCAACACAAGGGCACTTTGAATAGCATTAAGATAACTTTTGCACGAGGGATTCGCGTTTTTGTAGGCGATGTCATAGGCTGTGCCATGGTCTACCGAAGTACGCACCACGCTAAGCCCTAAAGAAACGTTGATACTCTCTTCAAAAAAGAGGGCTTTTAGGGGCGCTAACCCTTGGTCGTGATACAAACACACCAGGTGGGAAAACTGCTCCAACTGACGAGGTGTAAAAGCCGTATCAGGCACTAACGGCCCCATAAACACTTCTTCTCCAGCGTATGCATTAGCCGCGGCGATAGCTTTGGCAATGACGCGCTCTTCCCGCCCAATCACCCCGCCATCTCCCGCGTGAGGGTTAAGTCCAAGGACTCCAATAGGCCTTACATGTAGGGATTCCCAAAAGCGTATCAAAAAGTGTGTCAGGGGTTTTTTCTTTATCTGTTTAGCGACGTTTTTCAAAGGAATGTGGTGGGTAAACAGCCCCACAAAAAGCTTTTCACACCCCAACATCATCATGGCGTCTTCTTTCAAAAGTCCGCTCAGAGCGTCCGTATGGCCTTTGTAAAGCACGTCCGCTTTGTGCCACGCTTCTTTGTGAATAGGCAAGGTTACTAACGCGTCAGCCTTGTTTGCTTGCACTAGGCCAAGGGCTTTTAAAAACGAATGATAGGAGGCTTTGCCTGAAGCCTTTGTGGCGCGTCCAGGGGTGATGTCAAACACATCCCCGCAAGGGTGCACTTGCATGGTTTGGGGAACATCTAGCCCTAAAAGTGCCGCTCCCCATGCTAGCATTGTAGGATCGATGCAATAGACTGGTTCACACCACTGGGCAATCTCTTCGTGAGAACGCAACGCAATCTCAAGGCCAATCCCGTTTAAATCCCCAAGGCTAATGGCAAGTTTCATCGAACCAACTCCCGCATACGCACAACCGCCTCTTTAAGGCCCGTAAAGACCGAACGGGCGATGATGCTTTGGCCAATGTTAAGCTCTTCGATGGCACCCATACGCGTGATAGCCTCTACATTGTGATAATTTAGCCCGTGTCCTGCGGCAACTTTTAGCCCCAAGGAAGCGGCTAAAGTGGCTGCGTCTTCAAGCTCTTTAAGGCTTGCTTCTAGTAAGGTTTTTAAAGTAGGCCGAGGAAGTTCTAGGGCTTTGATGCTGTGATGCGAAGAAGTAAGGTTTCCATAAAGCATGGCATACAAGTTTGCGTACGCCCCCGTGTGAAGCTCTACCCACTCTACGCGCAAGGCTTGAGAGAGCTTCACTGTTTCCTTAGTGGGGTCAATAAATAGTGACACTTCAATCCCATGGGCTTGCAACCCTTTTACGGCCTCTTTAAGCGGGGCAAAATACCCTTTAACATCCAAGCCACCCTCGGTGGTAACTTCTTCACGCTTTTCAGGTACCAAGGTGACGCGGTGAGGTAAAAGGGTGGTGGCAATCTCTAGCATTTGGGGTGCCATGGCGCATTCAAGGTTTACAGGCAAGGGAGAAAGTGCCACGATACGCTTGGCATCTTCGTCGTGAATATGTCGTCTGTCTTCGCGCAAATGGATGGTGATTTGGTCGGCTCCTGCGCGTTTGACGATGCCAAGCGCGTCTAGGGGGTCGGGGTCATTAATGCGTCTTGCTTCACGCAAAACGGCGATGTGATCGATGTTTACACCTAAGAGCATGGGGGTTTGCCTTTGGGAAGAAATTTGGGGTATTATAGCGAAACTTGAACCTTCAAAGGGACGTTTATGGGTGAGGTTATCGCGTGTGATTTAGGCTCCAATACCCTGCGTATCGTGCAACTCTCTTGTGAAAATGGCAAAAGGGTTAAGGAGTTTGAGCGCATTGTACGCACCGCCGAAGGGTTGTATAGCAACGGCTACATCGGCGAAAGCGCCCAAAAGCGCATCCTTGAAGCACTGGACGAAGCGGGGCAGGTGTTTGATTTTAAAACCTTGCCCGTGCGTTGTGTAACCACCGAAGCTCTAAGGCGCGCGAGCAACGCTACGGCGGTACTTCAGGCTATTCACGCGCACACAGGTCTTGCCTTTGAAATCATCGATGGCACTACTGAGGCGGCATTGACACTCCTAGGTGCTCAAAGCGCGCTAACGCGTTTAGACCAAAAGGCGTCATCCTTTTGGCTGATGGATTTAGGCGGCGGGTCGTTGGAGCTTACATGTAAAGCCCAAGACTTCACCTTTTCGCACAGTTTTCCCTTGGGCATTGTCACCCTTACTGAGGGCGATTCGGGCACGCTAGAAGCTTCTTTGGAAGAGATTAAACACACCACGCGCTCTTGGCCAAAGGCTTCGCTACTCGTCGCCACCGCAGGAACGCCAACGACAGTGAGTGCTTTTTTGCACGGCATGCGTTACAGCGAGTATGCACACGAAAAAATCACAGGAACACGCCTTACATGTAAGGATTATGAAGAGGCATTAACGCGGCTTTTAGCCTTAGAGGAAAAAGAGCGTGAAAGGTGGGTTGGCGTGCGACGGAGTGATTTGATTGTTACGGGAATTAACATTATCACAAAACTGATGCAAACCCTAGGGTTTTTGGAGATGATTGTGGTCGATGATGGGCTTCGCGAAGGCGTAGCCATAGCGCTTTGTGAAAGAGTGCACATAACCCGCTAGCGTGAGACTGCTTTAATTTACTTTTGCTATAATGACGCACTTTTTACCTATCTACACACTTGTTGGAGCAGGTGAGGGCAACTTTTAAGGAGAACATGATGGAAATGACCGGTTCACAAATGGTGATTGAAGCACTACACAACGAAAACGTTGAAGTAGTGTTTGGATACCCCGGCGGAGCAATCATGAACGTGTATGATGAAGTGTATAAGCAAAAGTACTTCACGCACATTCTTAGCCGACACGAACAAGCTGCGGTTCACGCAGCCGATGGATACGCACGGGCAAGCGGAAACGTCGGTGTCGCCTTTGTCACCAGCGGACCTGGCTTTACCAATGCCGTCACAGGCATTGCCACAGCCTACATGGACTCCATTCCTATGGTCATCATCAGTGGGCAAGTACCTATTACGATGATTGGCACCGATGCGTTTCAAGAGATTGACGCGGTGGGCATTTCACGTCCTTGTGTCAAGCACAACTACCTCGTGCGCCACGTAAGCGAACTCCCACGCATCCTCAAAGAAGCCTTTTACATCGCGCGTACTGGCCGACCAGGACCTGTGCATGTAGACCTTCCCAAAGACGTCACCGCGCAACTTGGCACCTTTGAATACCCCAAAGAAATTGTCATGCAAACCTACAAGCCTACCTATAAAGGCAATGTACGGCAAATCAAAAAAGCAGTCGAAGCCATCGCGCAGGCCAAACGCCCCATCCTTTATCTAGGTGGAGGCATCATCAGCTCAGGCGCTTCGGAACTGGTGCGTGAGTTTGCAAAGCTCACGGGTATTCCTGCGGTTGAAACCTTGATGGCTAGAGGCGCCTTGCGTTACGATGACCCTTTGCTGTTGGGCATGGTAGGGATGCACGGCTCTTACGCGGCCAACATGGGGATGAGCGAAGCGGACTTGATGATTGCTCTTGGGCCACGGTTTGATGACCGCGTTACGGGAAAACTTAGTGAATTTGCCAAGCATGCCAAGGTCATCCATGTAGACATTGACCCCAGTTCCATTGGAAAACTTGTGGATGTGGATTATCCTATCGTAGGGGACATGAAAAACGTTTTGGAAGCCATGCTCCCGCGTGCCAAAGAAGAAATCAAAGCGGAAAAATACCAAAACTGGCGCGATTTGCTCTCTCGGTATAATGAAATTCACCCCTTAGGGTACGAAGATTCCAATGAAATCATCAAGCCTCAGTGGGTTATTGAGCGCGTCGGAGAACTTTTGGGCGATAAGGCCGTTATCGTAACGGACGTAGGTCAACATCAAATGTGGGCCGCGCAATTTTACCCCTTTACCTACCCGCGCCAATGGGTTACAAGTGGCGGACTTGGCACCATGGGCTTTGGAATGCCAGCGGCTATGGGCGCAAAATGGGCGCAAAAAGAGCAGATTGCCATCAATATCACAGGTGATGGGTCTATTTTGATGAACATTCAAGAGCTTATGACAGCGGTTGAGAGTAAAATCCCTGTCATTAACATCATTTTAAATAACAATTTTCTTGGCATGGTACGCCAATGGCAAACCTTTTTCTATGACAAACGCTACTCTTCCACTGACTTGCAAATGCAACCTGACTTCGTGAAACTTGTGGAAGCTTTTGGGGGATTTGGACGTCGCGTAGAAACCAAGGAAGAGTTTGACAAAGCTCTTGAAGAGGCGATTGCGAGCAAGAGTGTTGCGATGATTGACGTAAAGGTTCACCGCCTAGAAAACGTTCTTCCGATGGTTCCCTCGGGCGGAACGCTATACAATATGATGTTAGATTATAAGGATTAATGATGGAAACCAGACGCGTAATTTCAGTCATTGTACTCAATGAACACGGGGTTTTATCACGGATTTCAGGGTTGTTTGCAGGGCGAGGGTATAACATCGACTCTTTAACGGTCGCTCCCATCCCCAATACCAATCTTTCACGCCTTACCATCGTCACTTCGGGCAATGCAAAGGTCTTGGAACAGATCGTAAAACAGCTACACAAGCTCATCCCTACCTACAAAGTCATCGAATCGGGTGAATTTGTTGAAAAAGAGATGGCTATGGTAAAGATTCCGTTGAGTGAAAAATTTGACGGCCTTGATGCTATGCTCAAAGCGTACAATGGAACCATTGCCAGCAGTGGTGAAGATTTTATCGTGGCGATGGTAGTGGATGACCCAAGCAGGGTTACTAACTTTCTCAAAGCCATCAAAAAGTACAACCCCACCGAAATCGTGCGGGGGGGCTCTGTCGCCTTGGATGTATAAATGAAACTCTCTGTTCTTGCTACTTCCCTTTCTTTGGAACTTTTTGGAGAAGATAAAGAGATTGTTCGCTTAAATACACTGGCCGAAGCTTCAGCTGATGAGCTTAGTTATATTGACCATAGCCGCTATCTTGACACGCTTAAGAGCACCAAGGCAGGAGCTGTGTTTGTCTCTAAAGACTATCTTGACGCGCTCCCCAGGGGATGCAGTGCCTTACTCACGCCCACGCCCCATTTAAGCATGGCGTATGCTAGTGCCTCTTTTGCCACCCCCCTTGCTTCTTTAGAAGGGGAACCCGCACGCGTAGATGCTAGTGCACAGATTTTCCCCCACGTCTTTTTAGGAAAAGGTGCTATTATTGAACGTGATGTCACTGTAATGGCAGGGGCATACATCGGAGATGGTGTGCGAATAGGAGAAGGGTGTATTATTCACCCCAATGCCGTGATTTATGGTGGAGCGCAACTTGGAAAACGGTGCCATATTCTTCCCAATGCTGTCATCGGTGCGGATGGTTTTGGCTATGCTCACACACCAACGGGTGAGCATATTAAGATTTACCATACAGGCAGCGTAGTGCTAGAAGATGATGTGGAAATTGGTGCTTGTACGACCATTGACCGTGCTGTTTTTGGAGCAACGTGTATTAAGCGCGGTACCAAAATTGATAATTTGGTACAAATTGCCCATAATTGTGAACTTGGAGAAAGGTGTATTATTGTCTCCCAGACGGGTATCTCTGGCTCAACAACTCTAGGGAGAAATGTCATCATGGGGGGCCAAAGTGCTGTTGCCGGGCATCTTAAAATAGGTGATTTTACGACCGTCGCCGCGCGCGGTGGGGTTACAAAGTCTTTAGAAGGTGGAAAGACCTACGGGGGATTCCCACTTGTTTTACAAAAAGATTGGCTTAAATTACAAGCTAAAATTTTAAAATTTTTTAACACGAATAAGGAGAACAAATGAGCGGAAAAAATACAATACTAACATCCTTTGCCCTAGCAGGAACACGAAAGGGATCGGTTTCTATCTCACACCTTGAAGAGCCCTATGGCACAGATTCACACCCTGTGGTAAGCATTGGTATTTCCCTTAAAGGTAACACCGAAGAGCCTGATTGGAAAGCACACATTCCTTACGAAAATCTTCAAGAGCTTATCGACGCCCTTGAGGATGCAAAAACAAAATTTAACGCGTAGGTTTTTAAAAAGAGCAGGAGGAGACCCCTCCTGCTTGGAGTTTATTTTTTGTAGTTCTTTACGAAGGTTGCGATTCTTGCAATCCCTTTTTCAATACTCACTTCATCGGTCGCAAACGAAAAACGAAAATACCCATCACAGCCAAAACCTGCTCCTGGAACCGTAGCTACCTTTGTTTCCGCCAAAAGCTCTTTACAAAACTTCATAGAATCAGGTTCAACTTCTTTGGTGTTAATGTAAAGATAGAAGGCACCATCAGGACTCATTACTGAAAGGCCAGGAATGGCATTAAAAAGAGCTACTGCCATATTTCTGCGTTTTTCAAAAGCCTTTTTCATCATAGCAATATCTTCATCCGCTTGACCCAAAAGGGCAGGGATAGCCGCTTTTTGCACCAGTGAACAAATATTGGAAGTGCTTTGGCTTTGAAGGTTTTTCATGGCATCGTTAAGCTCTTTAATAGAGCATGCAGTATAACCAAAACGCCATCCTGGCATCGCTGCACACTTGCTAAGACCGTTAATGGTCACAGTGCGTTCAAACAAATCTTGACTCACTGAGGCTACTGCTGTAAAAGGTTTGCCAAAAACTAGCTTTTCATACATCTCGTCGGAGGCTACTAAAATCTTGGTGCCTTTTAATACTTCGCCAAGTGCTTCGAGTTCACTGCGTGAATACACGGCACCTGTAGGATTAGAAGGGGTGTTTAAAATCAAGGCTTTGGTTTTGGATGTAATAGCCCCCTGAAGCTGAGCAGGGGTGATTTTAAATCCACTTTGTTCGTCCGTCTCTAAAATCACAGGTTTGCCACCGCTGTAAAGGACGATTTCTGGGTACGTTACCCAATAAGGTGCAGGGATAATGACTTCATCCCCTTCGTCTAAAATGGCTTGAAACAAGTTAAACAAAGAGTGTTTTGCCCCAACGTTGGTAAGGATTTGGTTAGGTTTATACTCAAGTCCGTGGTCTCGCTTTAGCTTAACACACACCGCTTCAAGCACCTCAGGAGCACCAGGAACTGCTGTGTATTTGGAAAAACCGCTTTGAATCGCCTTAATCGCCGCTTCTTGGCACACTTTTGGTGTGTCAAAATCGGGCTCACCCGCAGAAAAACTAAGCACATCTTCGCCCGCCGCTTTTAGCTCTCTAGCTTGCGCGGTGATGGCCATAGTAAGTGATTCAGATAGTACCTGAATACGTTGTGAAAGCATGGTCTTCCCTTTACATGTAAAATTTTGGAATTATAGCAAAACAGTTACTAATCTTTGATAGTTTTTATAAAAGATTGATAAATTTCATCCAATTCTTTATCTTTAGCAAGAAGCTCTTTGTTATCTTTGACGATTGCCTCTTCCAAGAGTGCCACGCGCTTGACCAAGTAAGCAAAAAGCTCTTTGTTAATGTCGGGGATTTTATTGTGCGCCATAGGGTTTTTGTCGCGCCCTTTGTCAATCACGCGGGCAGGAATGCCCACGGCAGTGGAGTCATCAGGCACATCTCTGACTACGACGGAGTTTGACCCAATACGGCAATTTCTTCCCACGGTAATGTTGCCAAGGACTTTTGCCCCCGAACCAATCACCGCGCCATCTAAGATAGTCGGGTGGCGCTTAGTGTCTCGTTCAAGGCTCACGCCTCCAAGCGTAACCCCTTGATAAATGAGCACATCATTACCAATCACCGCTGTTTCGCCTACCACAATCCCCACGGCGTGGTCAAGAAACACACGTCTTCCTACCGTGGCACCAGGATGTAAATCCACCCCCGTAATCATCTGTGTAATCCCCATAATCACCCGCGCAAAACGTCGAAATCCCCTTACATGTAAAGCATGGGCAACTCGGTAATTTACCAGCGCCCACACACCAGGGTAGTTAAAGATAAGCTCCACGCGCGAACGAATGGCAGGGTCGTTTTTGAGTGGCATGGAAAAATCTTCTCTAATTAACTGCCACAGGCTTGTTTGTTGCATCATTCTCCCTCTTTTCCAATGGTTTTGAGGTAACCATTGTCATTTAAAAAGAGATAAATCTCTCCTAAAATATGTTTGCGTTGCTTGTCGTCGATGAGTGGCGATCTTTCAATGCGCTCGTGCAAATTGTCTTGAATCTCGCGCACATCATAATCCATGTCTTCTAAAATGTCTTGGATACACTGCGACTCTAATAATCCCTCAACCACATATCCCTTAGGGTCTTTATCTTCAATACGAATGACCGCTTCAGTAGGGTGGGTGAAAAGATTGTGGCTCATGCCTAGCACTTCTTGATACGCCCCCACCAAGAAAAAGCCTAAAAAGTAGTTGCGCTCTGTCACGTCCACGTCGTGCAAAAACAGCGGGTTGTTAAGATTAAACCCAATTTCTCCGTCACTATCGCACGTGATGTCCCACAAGGAAGCCGAGCGGGTAGGAGTTTCATCTAGTCTATCCAAGGGCATGACAGGGAATGTTTGCCCAATCCCCCAGTAATCTGGCAAGCTTTGGAAGAGGGAAAAGTTCACTAAGTAGCGTTCTTGTACCCGTTCTTGGATGTCCATGATTTCTGTGAGGTTTTTATCGCCCAACATACCCACGGCGCGTTTAATGACGAGGTTGACTAGCACTTCCGTGTTAGAGCGGTCTTGAAGGTCGATGTAGCCAAGGTCAAAAAGGGTGAGCAAAGACTCCATGTGGTCGATGCTATCGTGCAAATACTCTAGGGCATTGCCTGGCTTCATGGAACGGTACAAGTCCAAAAGTTCCGCCACAAGGGGAGGGTTTTTTTCCTTTAAAAAGAGTTTTCCTTCGGTGTATTCTTGGGAAAAGAGTTCCAGCACAGGGGCGATGAGTATGGCATGACTAGCAGCAATATACCGCCCTGATTCGATGAAAATATCAGGCTCAGGCTCTTGTTTTTGGTTGGCGATGGTTTTGAGTAAAAAGACCACGTCGTTGGCGTATTCGGCAAGGGTATAGTTGCGGTTTAGGGTGTTTTTATACTGAGAATACTCAATGGCCAAACCGCCACCTAGGTTGATGGCTTTAAGGCTGTGCGCGCCCATCTTGCGTAGTTCCGCGTAAATGTTCCCTGCCTCACGCAAGGCTTTTTTGAGAGGGTTAATGTCGGTAATTTGAGAGCCAATATGAAAGTGAATCATCGTAAAATACTCTAAAAGCCCCGCTTCTTTAAGCATACTAACCGCTTTGATGAGTTCTGTGGAGGTGAGACCAAATTTGGAGTTAATCCCCCCGCTTTTTGCCCAAATACCAATGCCAGAACTGTGCAAACGAATCCGCAACCCGATGTTAGGTTTGGGTGCAAAACGCTCTCCTGCTGTTTCGATAATGCTCTCAAGTTCGTTAAGCCCTTCAATAGTCAAGGTGATGTTGTGGCCCATCTCCGCGGCAATAAACCCGATGTTAATCATCTCTTTGTCTTTAAAGCCGTTGACCGTAATGGGCGCGTCGTCATTGTTGTAGCTCATGGCCAACAACAGCTCCGCTTTACTGCCAGCTTCCAAGCCGTAGCCATACGGTTTTCCAATCTCTACCAAGTTTTTAACAAAGCCTGGATACTGGTTGACTTTTAATGGATACACTGCATTAAACTCGCCATTGTAATGAAACTCGACTTTTGCTTTGCGAAAACTGTTGTATACCGTGTCGATTTGTTTTTTGATTAGGTGGGGGAACCGAAGCAAAATAGGGCCACGGATATCCCCTTTGCGAATCTCTTCCACGATGTCATACAAGGCAGGCTTCATCCCTTTATTGATACACACCTTTCCGTTTTCAATGACAAAATTATTGCTACCCCAAATGTTTAATCCGTAATTTCCCATTGCCATGCTTAAAAGTCCTTTAGTGGAATACGTGTTTCCGTTTTTGTGATGAGATCTTTGACCCAAACCATGCCCTCTTTTAACTCATCTTCGCCAATGCACGCAAATATGGCCGTCTCTTTTTTGTCCGCTTGTTTAAGATGGGCTTTGAGGCTTTTGGCCTGATAGTCCACCATCACTTTTTCACTGGCACGCTTTTGGATGGCCAGTGCGTAAACAGTACCGATAGCCTCTTCGCATAAGGCGCCAAGGTAGATGCCCTCGCGTGAGGATTCAGGCATTACTACAAGCTCTAAAAGTCGCTCAATCCCCATGGCAAACCCGATGCCAGGCGTTGGCTTGCCGTCCAAAAACTCTACCAAACGGTCGTACCGACCGCCCCCTGCGATAGAACTTTGCGCCCCGATTTCATCGCTGACAAATTCAAAGGCTGTTTTGGAGTAATAATCAAGCCCGCGCACCAAAGAACTGTCCACTTCAAATGGCACATTAAACCCCTTTAGTAGGCCTTGCAACGCGCTAAATTCTTCTTTACATGGTGCGCACAAATGATTCGTAATACGCGGTGCTGGGGCTAAAAGGGTTTGGCAATGTTCGTTTTTGCAGTCTAACACACGGATAGGATTGGTGGTTTTACGGCGCAAACAATCCTCACATAACCCTTCTTGGGCGTCCAAAAAAGCAATGAGTTTTTCTCGGTATACAGGCATACACGCGGGACAGCCAAGGGAGTTGAGTTTGAGTGTTGCCTTGATGCCAAGGGCGCGAAGGATTTCTGCTAAGAGCAAAATCACCGAAGCGTCTTCTTTGACGTCTGATTCCCCAAAGGATTCTACGCCAAATTGGTGAAATTGGCGAAGCCGCCCTTTTTGCGGGCGTTCATAACGGTACATGGGGCCGTGGTAAAAAAAGCGTTTCACGCCGCCTGCTTTGTCCATTTTGTGTTGCACAAAGGCACGCACCACGCCAGCGGTTCCTTCAGGGCGCATGCACACGTCGTTGCCGCCTTTGTCGGTAAATTGATACATTTCTTTACCGACGATGTCGCTGCTTTCGCCGACACTGCGCTTAAACAAGGCGGTTTCTTCTAAAATCGGTGTTTCAATCAGCTCAAATCCGTAATTTTTGGCCAACCGTACGCATTCGCTAATCACAAAGGCGTACACACTGTTTTCTGGGCCAAGGGTGTCTTTCATCCCGCGCAATGCACTTATCATACAAGAAATCCTTCAATGGTTTGTTCAATCTTTTCCTCGCTCCACCCCGCGTCCACGTGGCACACAGGAAGGTCAAGGCGCACTAAAATCTCTTCCATGAGACGCTGTACATGTAACAAATACCCGATGCCGCGCGCTTCGATGCTGTCGTGGTGTTTTTGCCCTAGGCGTTCTAAAATCAAGGCTTCATTGGTTTTAAAAAAGACAATCTTATCGGCGAAGTTTCCTCCAAGGGCGAGGCGATTAAGGGTCAACAACAAGGGCAAATCAAGGCTTTTTTGGTTCGCCATCGCATACGCCATCCCCGAAACAAACCCACGGTCACTCACAATAAGCTTGTCCGCATGTGCCGCAACAACATTGCGGTAGTGTTGGGCGCGGTCGGCTAAAAATAAAAACATTTCCGCCGTTTCATCCACAGGTTCGGTTTTTTCCAAGACCATGCGGCGAATCTCTATGCCTAAGTTTGTCCCACCGGGTTCTTTGGTGATGATGGCTTGGGGCAAACGGGTTTTGAGGCGGGCAATCTGGGTTGATTTTCCCGACGTGTCTACCCCTTCAAAGATCACATACATACACACCGTCCTTTAAAAAAGCTGCATTTTCAGGGGGAACCAAATGGCTCACATCGCCTTTGTGTTTCAAGATAGAACGCACAATCGAAGAGCTAATAAACGCGTTGTGAAGGCTTGGCATGAGGTACATGGTTTCCACTTCTTTCCACAGCGAAGCATTGGCGTACCCAATTTGTAGTTCGTATTCAAAGTCACTCACCGCCCGAAGCCCACGGATAATCATCCGAGACCCAATCTCTTTAGCAAACTCCACCAAAAGGGTATCAAAGGGCATTACATGTACACCCTTCATTCCCCTTGTGGCCGCTTTTACCATAGCCACGCGCGCCTCGATGTCAAACATGGGGCGTTTTTCCTGGGAGATGGCCACTGCTACAGTCACTTCCTCAAACACGCTTTTGGCACGTCGGATGATGTCCATATGGCCATTGGTGATGGGGTCAAAGGTGCCAGGATAGACTGCTCTTGTAATCAAATTCATCCTTGCCACCTTTGGTACAGTGCATGGGGAATACCCAACAAATCAAACCACTTGCCAATCAAAAAATCTTCCATCCTCTCCAAAGACTCAGGTTTGGCATAATACCCCAGTACTGGCGGAGCAATCATAACACCCAGGGTGGAGAGTTTGTGCATATTTTCAAGGGCAATGGTACCAAAAGGCATTTCCCTTGGCGCTAAAAGAAGAGGGCGTTTTTCTTTGAGCATCACCGAAGCCGTACGGGTTAGCAGGGTGTCGGCAATCCCACAAGAGATTTTGGCAAGGGTGTTCATACTGCAAGGCACAATCACCATGCCATCGGTTTGAAAAGAGCCTGAAGCCGTGGGTGCGCCAATGTCTTTATCGTCCAGTAACTGTACACCTTCTTCACGCGCAAACACCACTTTGGCATGTTCAGAGAGAATCACATACACGTGGATATCTTTAGGAAGCAGTTCTACAAAACGCTTTCCTAACGTTACACCACTTGCACCGCTAATCCCTACAATGAGTCGTTTCATTCTTTGATTATCACCTTATGTTTAGAAAGGATACGTGCATTAAAAATTTTCCCTTCGTTCGTGCGGATGCGAATGGTATCCCCTTCGTTTCCGCCCTCAAGCGCTTGCGCGCGCACACCAATGACGAGTCCACCGTCTTGCATCAACGCTTCAACAGAGCTTCGCCGTTGCACGAGCAATCTTACGTCAAATTGACGCTCCAATAGCAAGGTTTCCTCGCGCACGTATTGCTTCACCACCAAGGTATCTGGTTTTACTTCTTGCAAGGGCAAAGAGGGGAGCGATTCGAGCGTAAACCGCACAGGCTCAATGTCACCAAGGGTTAGGATTTTACCGTTTGGGAGATTATGTTTTGCTTTAAAGCCTGTCAAGGTCGCCTCAACGTGAAATCGAAAATATAGGGTGCGGCGCAATCCTTGTTTATCTGTAAAGGCAGCAGAAAACGTCCCTTGGGAACTTCGTATATTGACACTAGAGAGTCGTACCTGCGCGAGGGTGTATTCTTTAAAGTCCGCAGGCAGAACAGATTGGGGCACGAGGGTGATGTTTTGAATGGAAATCATCCCATAGGCATCTTCAAAGGCTTCTTGTACTTTGTGTTTCAAAAAATCAATATCATGGGAAATATCGCAATGGCGACGCAAGGTAATAAGGCCACCCGAGCGGTCAGTACTAGTGATGTTGTGCTCACTCAAGAGCGCTTCGAGGCGTAAAAAAGGGATTTGAAAGGTAGCGCTGTTTGGCAAACGCATCAAAGGCACCGCGTCAGAAGAAGGGGAAATATGAGAAAGCAACAACTGCTCTCCTTCCACGCAATATTCAGAGGCAATCTCCAACGGCTTTGCTAGCATAAAAAAAGGGAGGAAAAAGAAGAAGAAAATGGAGCGGGAAACGAGGTTCGAACTCGCGACCCCAACCTTGGCAAGGTT